>JAIUOC010000004.1:0-300000 GCA_020161265.1 Chloroflexota bacterium
GCGAAACGCTGCCACTGACGACGACCGAAACAACGTTTGCCTCGTTGCAGCCACCGGAAGAATTTTTCGATTGGGCAGCACGGTACGACGGCGAATATCTCTACAACAACGCAATCACATTCGGTACGGCAAACGGGCTGACGGACACGCCGGAAAGCGAAATAGCAAACGCAGCATTCTACAACGGCGATTCATTCTATGATGATACGCTGTGGTATAGCGGAACACTTACCGCGCCGATACTACGATTCCCGTTCATCGCGGGTATCGAAAGCGTGGACACACTCGCACTGACAGACACATCAACAATCTTGATACTATAATGGACATTAACGAACCAGCTTTTGCATTACATGGCTCTGTGGAGCTTGTTGCCTTGCGCGGCGACGAAGTAGTGTGGCGCTCCGAAACATCGAATCTGATTGTCACGGTTGGTAAAGACGCAATGGCAAAACTGCTCGGCGGCAACCGCGCACAGACACTCACGAAAATCGGTTTTGGCACGAGCGGCACTCCGGCAGCAATCGGTGATACGGCGCTGACAGGCGTATTCTCAAAAGCACTTGACCAAAAGCGGTACAATGGCTATACCGGAACATGGTACGGAAACAACGTCAACGTTTCGGCGGGACAAATTCGCTGTGAGTGGCTTTTACTCAATACGGAGGCAAACGGCATGAGTATTCGTGAGTTCGGTTTGCTTTTCAGTGATGATGTGTTGTTCGCCCGCTACCTGCGACCACCATCCGGCTCACCGGACACAATTTTGAAACAAGCGGACATGACGCTGGCAGGCGCATGGACAATCAACTGTGGAGTCTAACAATGGCATTTCTAATCGGCTCAAATCCATACCCGACTAATACTACCGCGTTCACCGATGATGTTGTGCGTATTGATATTACCGACCGTGTGAAAGGGCACGACCCTACGAACCCCAGTGTTGTCGGCAAAGCAAACGAGCAGCCGCAAACATTGTTGCAGCGCACGATTCATCTCCTCGCACGAGTTGTCGGTATCGAAACGACGCTGAACGGGATGGATATTACCAACCTGAATGGCTTGGATTTGCTCACGCTCAAGTACGAAAACACACGGCAAGCGATAACCGTTGCTGCCAACGACACGACCAAAGCAATCAATCTTGCAAACGGTGCTATTGTCAGCTTGACGCTGAATAATACCTCGACGTGTGCGCTGACGTTTTCCAGCTACCGCGCCTCGCTCTCCGGCATCTTGGTTCTCACCGCCAACGGTGCGGATAGAACGATTACGCTTCCGGCAGCATGGCAACCGCAAGACGTTTCACGGACATTCGTTATCCGTGCAGGGCAAAAGCGTTTGATTGCGTTTGAAGTCGAAACGCTCTCGCCGGACGCGATTCTTGCAAGCGGTCTTTCCGAACCCTTATTGACATCATAGTATGCGTTCCCATCAACTTCTCGTTTCCAGCGGCTCCCAGAATTACTGGGGCAACGGCTCCGATGGTGCTTTGAACACCACAGGTGACGTATCGCTTGCCTCGACCCTTGACGGGGATATGGTGGTGAAGCAGTACACGTCGCTGAAAATCAATGCAGGACATACACTGACGGTTGCGAATCGTTGCAAGGGCTTAGTCATCTACGTTCACGGCGATTGCACCATCAACGGTACACTCAGCATGACCGCACGCGGCGCAAATGCCGACGCATCCGCAGCCGGAGACCCAAGTGGGACGGCGGGACTGAAGTTCCCTCGTTTTACCGCCAACGGAACGGACGTGTACACAGCACCTTCGACTACTTCCCTCGCTAATGCGGGTGCTGCTGTTATTAACACAGAAGCGAATCAAAAGCGAATTAACGGCACGGGAACAGTCTATACACTTGCTCGTACCGGAAGCGGTGGCGCAGGTGGCGGTGGTGGCGGTAGTAGCACTGCTGGCGGTGGCGGCGGCGGTGGCGGCGGCGGTGGCAGCAGCCAAGAACCAATGTCAACCGAGCAAGTCTTCAATGACAAATACATGGGCGATTTGGTCGGCCAACAATTCCAAGGTGCTGGCAACCCTGAGTTGAACTCAGCCATGGAATTGCTGACCAGTGGCAATGCTAGCCCTGAGCAAATTGAAGAAGCGCTCAAGAAGATTGCCGCAGCCCGTGGCGTGCCATTAGAAAAAATTCAAGCCGACTATGGCAAGTTCCTTGAATTGCGCGAACAAGCTGCCAAGACTGGCGCAGCCAACGGCCAATCGGCTGTTGAAGCAATCAACCAAACCTTCCATGGCGATTTCATGGGCAGCACCTCAAGCTTGCGCTATGGCAAAGTCGTCGGCGATGTCTTGGGCATCGACCCAGTATTTGGTTCAATGCTCAACCCAAGCGGTGGCTTAGTTGGCCCTGGCAACAAGGCAATCGACTTAGGCGATTCACCAGTCAGCTATCACGGCGCTGTCCACGATGCTGCTGGCTACCTCTTCAACTACCACGATATGGGCCCAGGCTACAACTATCTTGGCTTGGAACGCCGCGACACGGCCAACCCATTGACTGGCCAAGAATCAGGTATTCGCTACTGGAACGAAAAAATGGGCAACACTGGCATCGGTGCAACCATTAGCAACGGCGCTGGGAGCTTGATTGGTAAAGCTCAAGATGCTGTCAACTGGTTTGGCGATGTCAAGCAAGATGTCCAAAATACCTGGAGCGGAGTCAAAGATTGGTTCTCCAAAACCTTCTAGGTAATCGATAAGATCAACAGTATAATGGGCAGTGGCTTGGACGTTGTTACAACGCCGATCCACTGCCCATTTCAGCAGGAGGCCATACTATGGCACAGACACGCGAATTAACCTACCCATTGCAGTTTAGTACGCCCCAACTCGCCTATCTTTTGGGTATGGTGCATGCTCAAAATTTAATCGGTGGCGATGATGCTGCGTTGTTTCCCGCCGATCCTGACCAACGCCAAGCTCAGTGGGATCAGGGTTTGGCTGAGCTACAAGCCGATCAGTGGATTGTTTGGGATGAGGCTGCTGGCCATTATTCAATGACCGAACCATTGATGATGGTGATTGCTACCTTAGCTGAACCCGATATTGTGGTGGTCAGTGAGTGGCATGCCCAACATAGTGGTCATCAAGGCGTGAGCCATTATTTCTCGCCCAGTGGTATCATCGAAATGAGTTTGGTTGGGAGCCACTATACCTTGGTGGCCTTGACCAATACTGAAGTGATGACTGAACGTTTGGCGCATAGCTTAGGCTACAAAGATGCTGATCAACCTGATCTTGGCTTCAACTTCCCACGTGAATTGGTTGAGCAAGCCAAACAATACCCTGACCCACGTTGGTTGGCTCAACAAGGCCTTGCACCTGAGGCCGCCCAATATTTTGCTGAAACCTTGCAAGCAACCGCTAGCCGTGGCACAGTGACAATTCTGCGCACGCTTGAGGGCAAAGCAATTGGCATGCGTTTGGTGGGGGCATTAATTGGTAGCGGCGGTCAACAATGGCTAGCCTTACCGCATCCCAATCAAACAATCGATTATTTTACCGCCACCACTGCTAATTTTATGGGCGTAACCAGTTCAATGATTAGCGAATTGCTCAACACGCCAATTGAAGAATTGGTGGCTGGCTAACATATGCAATTCGTCCGTTTGTGGTGGTTATTCAGTCTGTTATTAATCAGCCTTGCTGGCTGTGGTGGGGATGACGTGAATAAAGTGCATATTCGAATTCGCAACGATAGCGAAGTGGATATCGAGAATTTTTGGCTGGGGGCTGGCGGGGTGGGCCAAAGCACTACGCCCTATGGCCCAATCGATTCCGGCCATATTACCGAGTATCAAGCTCACGAACCAGTACTGGCCAACTATCGCAAGATGAATTTCGTCACGGTTGATGGCAAGCAGTATCTCGATGTGATTTACCCCGAAAAGCATGTTGGGACACCTGAGCTTGCACCAGGTAACTACACATTTTCGTATGCGATCGTTGGCGATAAACCAGTTTTGACCTTGACCAAAGATCAATAAATTTGCTTGAAAACACCGTAGTTAACTCAGCTACGGTGTTTTTTTGGTAACTCGCCGCCAAATATACAGTAAACCGACCCCGACCAAAACCACAAAACTACCATTTACAAACAACCATTTGCTAGCACTTAGCCAGGGCGTTAGCCAATCGATAATCGGGGTGCGCTCAGGATAGCGCCCCATCACCAGCGCTGCCCCACAATTTTCAGCATAATCGAGCACTAAACCAATCACTGGTACAAGGTTGAGCCAGCGCCAACGGCTCTTGGCTTGAAAGCTGCGTTGGCCCAGCCAACTAATCGCCGTGGCTAAAAACAGGGTGTAGGCCAAGGGCCAGATCAGATCAAAGCTGAATCGCGCGGCAATGTATTCCGCCCGACCATCAGCACCATAAGCCTCGGCAAAGCGATACAAATCGTCAGCCGAATACAAGAAACTACTATCTGGCGAGCCGATGCCAGCGCTATATTGCTGAGCCTTTTGGGCTTGTTGCGGCAAAACCAACCCCAAAAAAGCTATAAAAATTGCCAGCCCAACCAATACTAACCAACCCTTGCTCCACCGTTCAAGCCAGCCTGAAACTGTCTGCATTACGTTACTCCCAATTTAATGATCGTTGATTGCTACGTACAAGCAGCATTCTTGGATCATCGTTGGCGGCATAATCTGTGCTTGAATTGAGCAGACTCGCTTGCAGGAGCACGATATGCAGATTTTAGGCCTTGATATTGGTGGCACTGGCATCAAAGCGGCTCCGGTCGATTGCTCAACCGGCAAATTGTTGGCCGATGTAGAGCGCCGTGATACGCCTCAACCTGCCACACCCGAAGCGGTGCTTGAAGTCGCTCAAGAATTGGTCGAGCATTTTGCTTGGCAAGGGCCGATTGGCTGTGGTTTTCCGGCGGTAGTGCAACGTGGAATTGTGCGGACGGCCTCGAATATTGATCAGCGCTGGTTACATTGCGATGTGGCTGCGCGTTTCAGCCAACATTTTGATCGTCAAGTGACAGTGATCAACGATGCTGATGCCGCTGGTTTAGCCGAAATTACCTTTGGTGCTGGCCGTGAAGTGATGGGTACACTGTTGATGTTGACCCTAGGTACAGGCATTGGCACGGCGTTGTTTCATGATCACGATTTATTGCCCAATTTGGAGCTAGGCCAAATTAGCGTGCGTGGCAAACCAGGCCACGAGTGGGCCGCCGCCAGCGTGCGCGAAGAGCAAAACCAAAGCTGGGAGCAATGGGCGCAGGGCGTAGAGCTATTTCTGCAAACAATTGAAGTGATGCTCTGGCCTGATCTAATTATTCTGGGCGGTGGTGTGAGCAAAGATGCCGATCAATTCTTGGATCGAATTCGGATTCGCGCCAAGCTTGTGCCTGCTCGGCTTACCAACGATGCTGGAATTATTGGCGCTGCTTTGTTTACGACCCAAACAAGCCCCGAATAAGGCACTATTCGGGGCTAAAGCGCCATTAAATCTTCTTGCGGGCCAGTTTGGCGGCGAGGCCGATATAGGTTTCAGGCCGTAAAGCCCGTAATTCCTCGCGCACTTCGGGCCGCACCTCAAGCTCGTCGATAAAGCTATGCAAATCTTCAAGCGTAATTTGGCGACCACGGGCCAGCTTTTTCATAGCTTCGTATGGCTCTGGGTAGCGTTCGCGGCGCAAAATCGTTTGAATTGCCTCGGTCAAGACTTCGGGATGCCCAGCTAATTCGGCGTAGGCTTTTTCGGCGTTGAAGGCCAATTTGCGCAAGCCCTTGAGCAAGCGTTGATAGGCAAACAAACTATGGCCAAAAGCCACGCCAAGGTTGCGCAGCACCGTACTATCCGATAAATCGCGTTGCAACCGCGAAATTGGTAACTTACGACCAAAAAACTCCAGCAAGCTATTGGCGAGCAATAAATTGCCTTCGGCATTTTCAAAGTCAATAGGGTTAACTTTGTGCGGCATGGTCGATGAACCAACTTCGCCCGCCACACTCGCTTGGCCAAACACCGAATCGGAAATATAGCGCCACATATCCTGCGAGAGATCAACCAAAATTGTGTTGACGCGGCGCAAAGCATCGCCAACCTCAACAATGCTATCGTGTGGCTCAATTTGGGTGCTCAGCAGGGTTGGCTCCAAGCCCAAAAACTTGACAAACGCCGAGCTAAATGTGATCCAATCAACATCGGGCAAAGCGGCATGATGGGCGGCAAATGTGCCAGTTGCCCCGTTCAGTTTGCCGGTTAATTTGATCTTCAAAAGCTGCTCGATCGCTCGATTGACGCGGGCGGCAAAGACTGCAATTTCTTTGCCCATGGTGGTGGGGGTGGCTGGTTGGCCGTGGGTTTTAGCCAGCAGCGGCGCTTCGGCATGCTCAATTTGCATATCGCGCAAGAGACCAAGAATATTGCCCAAGGCTGGCAATAACACCACATCACGCGATTCTTGCACCATCAACGCATAGGCTAGATTATTGACATCTTCCGAGGTCAGGGCAAAGTGAACTGCCTCTTTGTATTGACCAAGCCCAAGCAGATCGAGCTTTTCGCGCAGCCAATATTCAACCGCCTTCACATCGTGGTTAACTTTACGATCCCAGGTTGCGATTGCCACTGCATCATCGACGCTAAATTGACGGTATAAATTGCGCAAAGCTCCGGCCAACTGTCCATCGATGCCTTCGATCAGGCCGATGCGTGGTGCTCGCGCCAAAAACAATAAATATTCAACTTCAACTCGCACGCGATAGCGCCATAACGCGGCTTCGCTAAAATGACCACTAAGCGCCTCAACATCTTTACGATAGCGGCCATCAAGCGGCCCAATCGCCAGTAAAGCCTGTTGATTAATCTCGCTCATGAGAATCCTCACTATGGTTGGTAGAATTAAATGCACTCCATTGTAGATCAAAAGTCAAAAGTCAGAGGGCAAAAATCAAAAGTAGGGCTTGGGGATCGGTTCTTGGAGGTCGGGGATCGGATATGTTTTAAGCAAAAGGGGGAGGGTTCAGGGGCTAGCGATCAGGTGTTAGGTTTCATGATAAGCTAGGTAATGCAAATCTGGCCCCTCGCCCTTGAATCTTGACCCATCCTTAGCATTCTTCGTGTGCTTCGTGGTTTCAGCCTGCGTGTCCTGCGTGGATCAAACTATCAATATTCTAAGTTTTTTAACTCAATAATTGCTCCAATATTTTGCGTAGTTGTTGTTGCTGCTCAAGTTCAATCATCAGTTTGATATCAACACCTGCGAGTTGAAACATTGCTTGGGCTGGTTGAGTAAAATGAATCTGCAGGCGGCCTAATTCAAGTTCCCAGCGTTCGATACAGCCATAATCAGTTGCCCCGTTGGGCAAGCACACGTAATAGCTATCCAAATCACTAGCTTCGTCTTCGGAATCGTCTTGATCAAAACTACGCTGAATCGTTAGATATTCATCTGGATCATCAGTCTGATCGGCCAATCCTAAAATGAACAAATTTTCATCGGCGAGCTGCTCGATTGCTACAACTGCTGCGGTAAATTGCCACATTTCCATGCCAAAACTCCACTATGTTGTTAGGGTAACTATAAGGGAGAAAATCAAAAGACAGCACTGAGAGATTATAGAATATGGATTAACACGGAGGGTTCAGTGGCTAGCGATCAGGGGTCAGGTGTCATGATAAGCTAGGTAATGCAAATCTGACCCCTCGTCCTTAGCGTTCTTCGCGTTCTTCGTGGTTTCAGCCTGCGTGCCCTTCGTGGATCAAATTGTCAAGGTTTTATGCTGTTTGTACGCTTGCCGATCCCCGATCCCCAACAACCGAAGCCCAAGGCCCGAAAAAAACCTTGCCTTTTGCATGCTGCTTCTGTATAATTTTCATATCGGTTTCACGCTGTCCGCCCTTCCTCGGGAATCCTCTTTTGGCAAAAGGACGACTCATTATGGACGAGCAAACACAACCGGGCATGGATCAATCTGATGTGCTTCCCAGCACAGGATTGAACGCGACCCCACAGGCCGATTATTCTGGCGATGATGATCGTGCCCTGCTGGAGGAGTATCTCCGTGATCCAGCCCACGATTATCGCAATCTCAAGTATGGTGATTCGGTCGATGGCACGATTGTTCGCGTTGATCGCGACGAGGTGTTGGTCGATATTGGCTCCAAGTCGGAAGGCGTGGTGCCAGGCCGCGAGATGACCAGTCTGTCGTCGGAAGAACGCGCCGAACTCAAGGTTGGCGATGTCTTGCTTGTTACAGTCGTTCAAACCGAAGACGCTGAAGGGCGTATCGTGTTGTCGATAGATAAAGCACGCCAAGAAAAGAGTTGGCGAGCCTTGCAAGTCAACCATGAGGCTGGCGATGTCATTCACGCCGCCGTGACCAACTACAACAAGGGTGGTCTGTTGGTTAATTTAAGTGGGGTGCGTGGCTTCGTGCCATCATCACAGGTCAGCAGCGTTAGCCGTGGCTCCGATGTCCAAAAACAATCGGATATGGCGAAGCTGGTTGGTCAAACCTTGCCACTGAAAATTATCGAAATCAATCGTTCGCGCAATCGGCTGATTCTATCCGAGCGCCAAGCAGTCCAAGAAGTTCGCGATTCGCGCAAGGATCAACTGCTTGAAAAACTGGAACCAGGCGCAGTGCGCACTGGTCGCGTAACCAGTTTGTGCGATTTCGGTGCATTCGTCGATATTGGCGGAGCTGATGGTTTGGTTCACCTTTCCGAGCTTTCTTGGAGCCGCGTCAAGCATCCCGAGGAAGTGCTGAAAGTTGGCGATGCAGTCAGCGTCTACATTTTAAGCGTCGATGAAGATAAAAAACGCATCGCGCTGAGTATCAAGCGCACTCAAGCTGAGCCTTGGACAACCGTGACCGATCGCTACCAAATTGGCCAGAGCGTCTCTGGGGTTGTCACTCAATTAACCGCCTTTGGTGCATTTGTGCGGCTTGAAGATGGCATCGAAGGCCTGATCCACATCTCAGAAATGAGTGATGAACGGATTCAGCATCCACGCGATGTGATTAATGAAGGCGACAGCGTTTCAGCGCGGATTATTCGGATCGACCCAACGCGCAAGCGGATTGGCTTGAGTACCCGCAGTGGCAGCGCTGAAGCAACCGCTGAAGCAAGCGCTGAAACGGCAACTGAAGAGCCGAGCGCTGCTGCCGAAGACGAAGAATAACGGAATGGGAGCGGAGAAGGTGCTGGGTCTGTGAAAACCCTGCTGGTTCCCCTGCTGCAACGGTCATGTCCGTTTCAAGCAAAACGCTAACTCAAACGGGCATGACTGATCTGAAGATAGTGATACAATTAATGCACGACGCTTCCGATGCGGCACACCCATTGCCAAAGAATGAAGCCGAGATGCTGCCCCAGTTTCGAGAGCATTTCCGACCAGCAATGTCCGCCTATCGGCACTCAGCAGCATCGACTATTTGTCATAGATAACACGCCGAGGCCCAATCTTACTCATCCTAAGGTTGCCTCGCTTTGGAGCAAACATATGGGTGCATACGACAAAATGAGCCGCCGCGCTAAGCAAGTGATGAGCTTTGCCCAAGAAGAGGCGCGAGCGTTTAATCATCCTTACATCGGCACCGAGCATTTATTGCTGGGCTTGATTTTGGAAGGTGAAGGGGTCGCCGCTCGTGTGTTGGCTGAACTTGGTGTGACCATCACAAAAGCCCGCAATGCTGTTGAATTTATTGTTGGCCATGGCGATGGCCCGCGCTCGACTGCCGAGATTGATTTAACCGCCCGCGCCAAAAAAGTTTTTGAGTATGCAATCGATGAAGCTCGCAAACTCAACCATACCTATATCAGCACCGAACATATTTTGCTGGGTTTGGTGCGCAATGCCGAAGGTGTTGCAACGGGTGTGCTCGAAATTATGAATGTTGGGCTGGATCAGGTTCGCACCCAAGTGATGCGCATGATGCGTCAAGGGGTTGGCGGCAGTAGCACACCCAGCCCAAGCGCTGGTGGCGAACGCCAAGCCAAACAAAGCAAAACGCCCTACCTCGATGCGCTTTCAACCGATTTGACCGAGTTGGCCGAAGCTGGCCGACTTGATCCAGTGGTTGGTCGCAAAGATGAAATTGAGCGCGTGATTCAAATTTTGTCACGCCGCACCAAAAATAATCCAGCCCTGATTGGCGAGCCTGGGGTTGGTAAAACTGCGATCGCTGAGGGCTTGGCTCAACGAATTGTCGCTGATGATGTTCCAGATTCACTCAAAGGCAAGCGTTTGGTAACGCTTGATATGGGGGCTTTGGTGGCTGGAACCAAATATCGCGGCCAATTCGAGGAACGCCTCAAACGGGTCGTTGACGAAATTAAAGAAAGCCGTTGTATTTTATTTATCGATGAATTTCACACGATTATTGGCGCTGGTGGAGCCGAAGGCACACTCGATGCCGCCAATATTCTGAAACCAGCGCTTTCACGCGGCGAATTGCAATGTATTGGCGCAACGACACTCGATGAGTTTCGCAAATATATCGAAAAAGATGCAGCCCTCGAACGGCGTTTTCAACCAGTGATGGTCGATGAACCAACCATTGAAGAAACGATCGAGATTTTGCGCGGCATCAAAACTCGCTACGAAGATTTCCATCAATTGCAAATTGAGGATGAGGCGATTACTGCCGCCGCTGTGCTAAGTGCTCGCTATGTGCCCGATCGTTTCTTGCCCGATAAAGCGATTGACTTGATCGACGAAGCCTCGTCGCGGGTGCGCATGTATCGCTCAGCCACGCCATCGGCCTTACGCGATGCTTTGCGTGGGCTTGATGCGATTCGCAAAGAAAAAGATGCAGCCTTGGAAGAAGGCCAATTCGAAGTTGTGCAAGATCTACGAGTTCGTGAAGAGCGCATGCTCCAGCGCATCACTGATCTTGAAGACGAAGAAGAAAAGACCCGTGGCTCGGAGCAACGCAAAGGCAAGCCTTACGTGACCCAAGAAGATATTGCCGAAGTTGTGGCAATGTGGACAGGGATTCCCGTCATGCGCTTGGCTAGCGAAGAAACCGAACGACTCATGAAAATGGAAGACTATTTGCATGAGCGGGTAATCGGCCAAGAGGAACCAATTTCGACGATTGCTCGGGCTGTGCGGCGTGCCCGCGCGGGCCTGAAAGATCCTAAGCGCCCAATTGGCTCGTTCATTTTCTTGGGGCCAACTGGGGTTGGTAAAACCTTGCTGGCCAAGGCCTTGGCTGAGTTTATGTTTGGCTCAGAAGATGCCTTGATCAAAATCGATATGTCGGAGTTCCAAGAGCGCTTCAATACCTCGCGCTTGGTTGGTTCGCCGCCAGGCTATGTTGGCTATGGTGAAGGCGGTCAATTGACTGACGCTGTACGCCGTCGCCCCTATAGCGTGGTGCTGTTCGACGAAATCGAAAAAGCTCACCCCGATACCTTCAACTTGTTGTTGCAAGTGTTGGAAGATGGCAACTTGACCGATGGCAAGGGCCGACGCGTCGATTTCCGCAATACCGTAATTATCATGACCTCGAATGTTGGTACTGAACAAATTCGGCGTGGTTCGCGGATTGGCTTTGGTGGTAATCGCAACACGATCGATGTTGAGGATACCCGCAAGAAGGTTGATGATGAACTGAAGCGCATGTTCCGGCCTGAGTTTCTCAACCGGATCGATGGAACGATCATTTTCCATCCATTAACTGATATCGAGATTCGCAACATTGCCCGTTTGGAAGTCAACCGCGTGCGCAAGCAATTGGTCGATCATCAAATTGATCTGTTGGTAACTGATGAAACCCTGGATTTGTTGGCCAAACGTGGCTACGATCCAACCTACGGCGCTCGTCCATTGCGCCGCGTCATTACCAATATGATCGAAGATGGCTTGGCTGAAGGCTTGCTACAAGGCCGCTTCAAAGATGGCGATAAGATTCATATCGAGCTTGAGGATAACGAAGTGGTGTTACGTTCAGAGCGTGAAGCCGCCGAGTTGGAAAATCCTAGCGTTGAGCCTGAAGCCGAATTAGTCTAAACCTCAAAAAAACGCCCTGATCGCAATGATCAGGGCGTTTTTGCATTTCCTCGCCAATTGTTGTTATTGGGCGACTGCGGTAGCAACTAAATCCAAGGTCAACAACACTTCATCTTCGGCCTTGAGCATGCCACCGATGTCAGGCGCATCAACATTGAAACTGCTCATGTTGAATTTGGTGGTAGCTTTGCCGGTCAAGGTGTCGCCATTCAAGGTTGCGGTTACTTCAAAGGTCAATGGGTTGGTCGTATCGTGAATCGTCATATCGCCAGTGATGGTAAATTTGAATTCAACGCCTTCTTTAAGATCGCTGGGCAAGTTGCTGATGACGGCGTTCTTGAAAACAGCATTAGGATATTTTGACGATTCAAGCCATTCGCGGCGAATTGCATTATCGCGGCGTTCGCTATCCGATTGCAATTGGCTGATATCAACCACAATTTCGCCAACTTGCGAGTTGGCTGGAGTTGCAGTATCGATCAACAGATCACCAGCGATCGCTTTGGTCACGCCAACTGCATCGACAATTTTGTTATCTTGCAAGAAGGTTTCGCGCACTTGGTAGCTAGCACTTGATTGGCTAGCATCAATGCGATAGATTTTTGCACCAGCAGCGGCTGGCTGTGAAGCATCTGTAGTTGGCTCGGTGCCAATCGTGGCAGTAGCAGCAGCAGTATTATCGCTGGCGGTGGTGGCAGTGGCTGGAGCAGCAGCAGTCGTCGGAGCCGTCGTTGGCAAGACCAAGGTTGCAGCAACTGGCGTGCTCGTGGATACTTCTACATCCGATGTAAGCCATAAAGTATAGGCAATTGCGCCAATCACAGCGATGGCGATAACACCACCAATAATTAAACCAATTTTCTTCATTGAACAATCCTTTCATGAGTTTAAAATGATGCAACAACTCGATCTTTTGTGGGAAACTGGCGATGCGGCCCAAGCCTTACAACAACGTTTTGGCTGGGATTCGGCCAGTGCCAGCGCGTGGGTGTCCGCACTGCTCCACGAGCACTATGGCCTCGACGATAGCCAAATTATGCGTTGGAGCATTAGTGCTGGCAATGCAATAATTTGGATCAAGCACGATCAGGAGCGTTGGATTTTCAAAATAAGTGCTGATCGTGACCGCCATAGACAAATCGAACAAAGTGTTGAGCTTCAACACTGGCTTTCAGTACAACAAATGTCTGTCCCGTTGATCGTCCCAACCAAGGCTGAGCAACGGGTGCTTAAGATTAACGAACGATGTGTATATCTCCAACAGTGGCTTGATGGAACACCTCCTAACCCTGATTCTAGCCAGCAGTTATGGAGAATTGGTGAAGAAACTGCCAAGCTTCAGCGAATATTGAGCGCTTATCCACAGGCTGAGCAACTTCCACGGGTGTTTTTGCCGCTCGAACAGGTATGTATGGGGTTGGCAGCATGGATTGGTGATGCTACGAATGCTGCGCCGTTACAGCAAGAGTTAACTCAACTTGCCCAGCAAGGGCTAGAGCAGCTGCCAAGTGGCGTTTGCCACAACGATATTCGAGCCGCCAATCTACTTTTCAATGGCGATCAATTACAAGCTGTGCTGGATTTTGAAGAAGTTGGTTGGCGCTGCTTGGTGCTTGAGTTGGCCTGGACGGCAGTTCATGGCCTGACCATGTATCGTAATTGGCAACCTTGTACAATGGCTCAACAACAGGCGATTATCGCTGGCTATCAATCAATTCGACCTTTGACCGAAGCCGAGTTGGCGATATTGCCAAGTTTGTGTCGTTTACAAAGCCTTTACTTGTTATGTTCGCAGGGGGCAACGGCGGCGGATGCAATACAATGGTTAAAGGAACTTAACTTTCGCTCAATATCCCCCCTAAATCACCCCTAAAACCCCAGTATGTGGGATGGTGTTTTATAGTACTTGATGTATACTAAAGTCAAACCTTCTCCTCTCTCTTCTCTCCCACAAGCGGCTCCATTATGCGAGCCGTTTGTGGTTTTAGGCGTTTTCTTCACTCAATAAAATCAGCGTGCTATAATCGCATAGAGGCAATGTCGCCTTTTTGCAATACGAAGGAGCACACTTGTGGATTATGGCTTTGCAACCCGCGCGATCCATGCAGGGCAAGACCCTGAATCAGTAACTGGCGCTGTGATTGTGCCAATTTATCAGACTTCGACCTATGCCCAACGCGGAGTTGGCGATCATACTGGCTATGAATATTCACGTACTGATAATCCAACTCGCACCGCTTTACAAACCTGTTTAGCCGCTTTGGAAGAGGCCAAACATGCTTTGGTATTTGCTTCGGGCTTGGGTGCTTCAACTACCTTGATGCTTATGCTCAAAGCTGGCGATCATGTGATTTGTGGCGATGATGTCTATGGCGGGACTTATCGGTTGTTCCAACGGGTGATGACTGAACATGGCCTGAGCTTTGATTTTGTGGATATGGCTGATCCTGAGGCGGTTCGAGCAGCAATCAAGCCCAATACCCGCTTGATTTGGCTGGAAACCCCAACCAACCCGCTGTTGAAGCTCGCGCCGATTGCTGCCATTACCAAAGTTGCCCGCGAACATGGCATTTGGACGATTGTTGATAATACCTTTGCTTCGCCCTACAACCAACGCCCAATTACCTTGGGTGCGGATATGGTGCTGCACAGCACGACCAAATATATCGGCGGCCATAGCGATGTGGTCGGCGGGGCGATTATGACTTCGAATGATGAGCTGTATGAAAAATTAAAGTTCTTGCAAAATGCCGCTGGCGCTGTACCAGGCCCATTCGATTGCTGGTTAGTCTTGCGCGGAGTCAAAACCTTGAGCATTCGCATGCGCGAGCACGAACGCAACGCCTTGGCAATCGCTCAATTCCTCACTGAGCATCCAGCGGTCGAAAAAGTAATTTATCCAGGTTTGCCATCGCATCCTCAGCATAACTTGGCACGTGAGCAAATGCGCGGCTTTGGCGGGATGATCTCAATCTTGCTTAAAGGCGGCGCAGAAGTTGCCAACGCTATGGTCAGCAAAACCAAGCTCTTTACCTTAGCTGAAAGCCTGGGCGGGATTGAATCGCTGATTGAAGTGCCGGCTGGCATGACCCATATGAGCGTTGCTGGCTCGAAACTTGAAGTACCAGCCAATTTAGTGCGGCTTTCGGTTGGAATCGAAGATATTAATGATTTATTGCGCGACCTTGAGCAAGCACTTGCGTAGTAGTAATGGTTAAGCCGCTATAGCCATGGCTTGGATTAGGCTATGGCTGTCTCGCTTCCTAATCCAAGCTCGGTTCTTTCTTGTTGGAGGTTGGCTATGAAACAACGTCGCTGGGGCATACTTATGCTCTGGGTGCTCAGTTTAATGCTGTTTGCTGCGCCTAGTTTTGCCCAAGATGCACGGGTGGTGATCGATAATAATGGGGTTGATGTTGATGAAAGTCGAATCAACACGGCAGCTCGTCAATTAACCGATAAAGGCGCATTGGTGGTGGTAGTGCTGACCGATAGCACCAATGGCCAAAGTGAAACTGCCTATTTGGATAGCCGCCTGAAATCGCTTGGGATTGGCAATAGCTCAAAAGCTGGCGATCGCCCAAGTAATGTCTTGATCTATTATGTTTCATTCGACCCACGCTATAGCTCGATTTTGCCAGGCATCGACTACAATCAAGCTTTGACCACTGGCAATCAATCGGATTCGATTCGCAATAATCAACTGAATGCTGGGTTAAAGGTCAACGACCCTACTCGTGGGTTGGTTGATGCCATGACTGCAACTGCGCGAGTGATTAATGATCCAGCAGGAGCCGCTTCGAGCAGCTCACAAAGCAGCAGTAGCAGCAGTGGGCTTGGCTCAAGCTTAGTTTGGGTGATTGTGATTATCGCCTTAGTCGCGATTGGGTTCTTTGTGGTGCCTGGTTTGCTCAAGCGCCGTTCGAACCAAGCTGCCGATTTAGGTGCACAAGCTAATACCCGCGCTCGCTTTGACCAAGCCAAACGCAATGCTGGGGTCGGGATTGCCGACCTTGGTCAGGCAATGCGCGATGCTGCTGAAAAACAGCGTTTCGATAAAATTAGCTATCCAACGACCCAAGCCAACGAATTAGAACGACGGCATCGGGCGGTTGAAAGTAGCTTTACCCAGCTCAAAGTACAGTTTGATGATATTAACGATCGGATTGGCGATTTGCCAAGTCCATCGGTGACCGATTTAGAGGGTGCGGCTGGTGGCTACGATGGCATTACCAACCAAGTACGCCAAATTACCAGCGAATTGCAAGCAATGGATGCTTTGCGCAAGGAGCTTGATACGATCAATGCTCAAGCGCCAGGCGAGGTTGACCGCGCAAAAAAATGGTAACCGACGCTGCCGACTTGTTGCAACGAATCGGTGGACAACAGGCGCAAGCTCAAGTTGCCACAATTCAACAACAAGTAGCGCAGGCCGCCGCAGCCTTAGCATCACAACATGCTAACGATGCTCGGCAATCTGCTAGTGCAGCGTCGGAACAATTGATCAAACTTCAGCCATTGCTTGATCGGCTGAAAAGCGCCGAGGCCCAACTTAATGCCGCCGAAGAAAGTTTGGCTGGTTTAAGCGGCAAACGCGCTAGTGGCGTGAAACAGTTGGTCGCTGAAGGTCAGCAAGTTTTGCAAAATGCTGCGGTGCAAATTAACCAAACTGATGCCAGTGATTTGGTCGATGAAGCCGAGCGAATCGCCCAACGCGCCTATAAACTTGGCCCAGATTTCGCTAACACTCAGCAATCGTTCAACCAACGCCTCGAAGCGGTTAATGCTCGTGGCTTGGAATTGAACAATCGCCTCGAAGCCAGTCGCAACGAGTTTACGGAAGTCAACCAATATGCTCCCGAATCGTGGAGCGATATTCGTGGCAACGGCAGCGAGGCAGCTTCGGCTGTGGCCCAAGCCCATCAACTTTGGCAAACTGCCCAAGCCAAAATCGCCCCTGATCAAGATGATTGGGCTGGTGGTTTGGAAGATTTGGAAACTGCCGAAGGGCGTTTGGTCTATGCGGATACCTTGTTGAGCGCGATTAGCCAGCGCTTGGCCGACTTGCGCGAAGCCCAAAAAAGTGCAACCCATCAAATTGAAGATGCCAAGCGCGATATTAAGCTTGGTTGGGGCTATGTGCGCAACAACGATGCCGATGTTGGCAAAGTGCCCGAAAAAGCCTTGAATCAAGCCGAAGCCTTAATTCAAAACGTTGAAAGCCAATTGGCGCGTGAAAAACCAAATTGGATCAGCGTCTTGCAACAGGTTACTCAAGCTCGCCAATATGCCGACCAAGCTTTGGCTGGCGCTCGTTCTGAAGTTGAAACGATGAACGCCAAGCGTGCTCAAGCCAAAGATTTGGCCAAAGCAGCCCAGGCTGAGCTAGGCAAATTGCAAAATTTTGCTCAATTACATCCAGTCGAGGCCACGCCTGAGCATCGTAAAAAAATCGATAGCTTGGGTCGCACGCTGAGCGAAGCTGACACCTCGTTGCTGTCTGCCGATCGCAATGAAGAAGAAGCCCGCGCTGGAGCATTGGATGCGGCGATTGGTGGCTATAACACGGTTATTAGCCAAGCAGCCCCGTTGTATAGCGCCATGTACGAAACCTTCCAATCGCTGGAAGTCTTGCGGCGCGAAGCTTCAGAGGCGTTTCAAGTTGCCCAACAATCGCTCAACAACGCCAATCAATGGTATAACCAATATGGCCATGTGCTGCCGGCAAACTCGAATGGGCGCAGTTTGCTAACCCAAGCCCAACAAACGCTGCGGCAATATAACCCCAATGCCAATGCTGAGGAACTTAAAAAGATTGCGGCAAGTGCCCGTGAAGCCAATGGTTATGCCCACCAAGCGGCTCAAATTATCCAAAGTGCTGCCCAAACCTACCAACAAAGCCATCCTCAACAGTATGGCGGCCAGTATCCAAGTGGCCAATATTCGGGCCATCGCCGCGATCGCGATAACGATTTTGGCGATTTGCTGACGGGGATGTTTATCGGCTCTATGATGAATAGTGGCGGTAATCATCACCACGGCGGCGGTTGGGGCAGTGGTGGCGGTGGCGGCTGGAGCGGCGGCGGTAGCTCCAATAGCTCTAGCAGCGACTCCGGTGATTCTGGTGGCGGCTGGGGCGGCATGTTCAGTGGCGGTTCCGGCGATTCCGGCGGCGATTGGGGCGGCGATAGCAGCTCCGGCGATTCCGGTGGTAGCTGGTAGATACTTCAAGAGCGCTGCACTCGATAATTGAGTGCAGCGCTCTTTGCTATTAAAATAAGGCGGGCAGATATACAAAAGCCACAAAAAGTATTGGGATGAGCGGTAGCCCGATGGTAAACCAACGTATAAATTTTGATGTTTCATCAAGGCATATAATTCCAATTACCAATAATGATAGAGAGAAAATACCACTAATCAATAGCCCTAGTGATAATGCTACCCGACATATGCCTTCACGATCTGTTCTACATGCAGTCCCAACAATAATAGAAAAAAAGCCAATGCAAAAGAAGCTTGTATTTAAAAGATCTAAAACTGCTAATATTATAATGCCGCGTCTTGGTTTCCTAACGGTGCTTGGCACATGATATTCAGACTTTGGCATAAAAATCCTTTTTAATTTCAATAATTAATTTATCCCAAAAATGGCACAATATAAATCCCAAGCATTGGCAGCAGCGGCAAGGCAAGCGTGATCCAGCGCAGTCGTTTCGGGGTTCGATTAAATCGATAAATTCCAATCAACAAGAGGATCATTGAGCTAAGCAAGCTTGGGATGAATAAGCCCATAAAACTAAAAACACTGCATTCACTGCGGCTACACTTAAGCATCACAATAATCGCATAGCCAAATAGCCCAACGCTAGCGAGATTGAAAAAGCACAACAGTTTTATGCCAAATGTACTACGTGGCTGGTTGTTTGGCACATGATAATTTGGCTCTTGCATCTTAAATGCTCAAATATAAAAGAGACTCAGAGCAATTGTACTCTGAGTCATCCAATTACAGATATTCGCTTGTTGTTTCGTTAAGCAGATTTGGTAAGACTAAACGGACCAACACGCCGCTGATCACAATCGCAATTGGGTGCAAAATCAAAGGCCACAAAGCGATATCGCTGGAATCAGCTTGAATCATCAGCCAACGAACACCAAATAGAATTCCCACGATCAGCGCTGGCAATAGCCAAACCAACCATTTTTCGGCTTGTTGCTGTGGATCAAGCCAACGTCGCCAACTGTAAATGCCAAGGGCTAAGATTAAACCCTCGGCGAACCCAAACCCCAACCCAAAAACCGCCCCAAAGCCCAGTGCCAAACCTGCTGCGGGCAAAAATAGGGGGCTGCTAATTCCGAGTAAACTGAGGCAAAAACCGTAGGCTGCCCCAGCTAAGCAACCAATTGCCATACCAAAACCAAGGCTAAATTTGCTGACTGTCCAGAGATTGGGCTTAGGGTAGGCCGAAAGCGTGGGTTGAAGCATAACCTCTCCTATTCAATCGAGTCTATTCCATCTAAAAATAATGGTAAGAATAATAGCAAGAAGAAACTCATCAGCCAATTGGGATAACGAATAAAAATATAAAAGTAAAACAGCTGAGTTTCGCGACCGAAAAACAAGCCAATATATTCGCTCAGCGAGTAGTTGGCCGCAAAAAATGGATACCAACTGAGGCAGTGCAAACAACTTAACATGATTGGCGTTAGCAGCCATAAGCCGAGATTGCCGATAAAATTTGCCGCAACCCATCTGCGCCAATTGTAGATGATGATTGCCACAATTGGGCTGCCAATCACGCCCATTAAAAACCCATAAACTAAGCCAATGATAGCTGCCGGCAAGCCAATAAAAACATGAAATCCCGCACCAAGCCCAAAACCATAGATGCTACCGATAATCGTGCCTAAACGGATGCCATAGCCAAAACAATCATCGATCAATTGATCAAGGCTGGGTTTAGGAAGATCACTCTGTTGACGATTCATCTGAGATACTCCCGATTAAAGCAGATTTTTCGCTTAAACGGAAGTATCTCGCGGCCATGTTACAGGACTGTTACATAGTTCAATCAAGTGGCCGGGTTTCGGAGAGAATGCTAGGGATGACGATAATCAACGTCATGCTCATAATAATACATGGCCAGCTTACAAAGATACTTAAATAACTATATTTAGTAACACTTTGGAGCAGCAATTTAAGATACAAACCAAAATCGCCAAATGAATTGATATGATAGGCAACGACAATATAGGTCGCACTAAGCGGCAACGGAGCTAACCAGCGGATAGCGCGTTCGTCAAATTGATATGGATTGAGCCATTTACGCCAAGCAAAAATACATAGTGCTAAAATAAGCCCGCCGATAAACCCTGCGACTAGCCCAATTAAAAAGCCAACTGGCAAGCCAAAAATCAAACCTGCTAATAATCCATAACCAGAGCCAAGCATAGTTCCAAGCTTCATCCCACGCTGTACACATTCAGTAAAAATAAGCCTAAAATGAGATTTTCCAAGCTGATTCGTAGAAACTTGATACATCTGAGATACTCCCTTATAAAATTACCTTCGCTCACAAAGAGTATCGCAAACCCCTGTTACACCAGCGTTACAAATTATGGTGTCTGACTTTTATCAAGGATGATTGGGAGTCCGATCATCATCGTGACAGTAATGATCAAACTTGGCCAGGTCACAAACCGACTCAATTGATTGGATACTGTCATGTTTGCCAAAAGTTCATAGAAATATTCACCCAAGTTGTCTTGCTGAGCAAGTAGACCATAGCCCGCTAGGCTATAAACCGAAACAATACTTAAGGGAGCAAACCAATACAGATGGTATAAATTTAGATTGCGTGACTGAAACAATTGCTGCCAAGCATAAATCACAATAGCTAAGATCACACTCCCAACGACCCCGACGATACCACCGATAATTCCAGCCACAATCAGGCCATAAATTGCGGTGAAATAATAGCCATAGATTGCGCCAATCGAAACACCAAGCCCAGGCCCACGTTGAATACATGCATCAAAAATGCTTTCGAATGATGATTGAATGTTAGGGTTGTTAGGAACATGATACATAGCTCAGACTCCTTGATAACTTGAAAATCTTCGCTCACAAGGAGTATCGCAAAGCCCTGTTACACCAGCGTTACAAGCCAAAGCTGCATGAAAAACTTTTTTGATCAATCAACGTATTGGGTTATAGTGGAATTTGGTATAAACATCTACTCAATGAGAGACCGATTTCAGCATGGGAGAGATGCATGTTTAAGCACGTTCGTTCGATAATCATCATTGGATTGGGGTTAGTGGCAATTGCTGGTTTTTTATATTTTGGGCGGAGAAACCAATTAGGCTCAACTAGAACTTATATTGCTACAGGATCGCCACTTGATTTTAGCCAACAGCACTGTGAGGAGATCCTCTATGGTCCTGGCTATAGC
Organism: Chloroflexota bacterium; assembly: GCA_020161265.1. Taxonomy (NCBI): domain Bacteria; kingdom Bacillati; phylum Chloroflexota; species Chloroflexota bacterium. The sequence continues at coordinate 21,473 of JAIUOC010000004.1, forward strand.
GACGTATACATTATTACTTCAGATACTGAAATTGAATCCCGCCCAACCGATCAAATTAGTATTCCAATCTCAGGGACAGCTGGATACATGCTTTGGTTTAGTTATAACGGCTATCATTATGAAAAAGCATGCCCCGATCCACTTGATGTAGCAGATACGAATATTGATCGATGGCAATTAGTAAAAGGGCAATTGCATAAGCTTCGTAATGAAAGGGGGATTGAGCTTTTTTCTGATCCACTCACCGACAAACTATATACTGGGTTTTATCTCGCTGAGAATACTCATGAGCATCTATTTACGCTTGAAACCAAGTTGCTGATGGAAGATCGGATTGAAGCAGATACCAAAGAACATGCTGCTGGTTTGGTATTTCGCGTCCCTGCTTTAGCAAATCCTGAACGGGCAACTGGTTATGGCGTAACGTTGACTACCAAAGGCCCAACCGGCCAACCAGCGGTAAAGCTATTCAAATTTGACTCGGCTGCCACAATTATCCAGGTTGTGCCATTGGAAGTGCAAACAGACCAACTCTATCAACTCAAAGTTGCCGTATCGCCAGCCCCCGACCCACGGATCAAGGTTTGGGTTGATGGTAATTTGATGATCGACGTAGCTGATCCTGATCCGAATACCATTGGCTATGCTGGATTAATGGTCAATAACGAAGTCGCACACTTTGACCATGTTTATCTTAACAATCAAGGTTCTCCGCTGGCGGCTAGTGCGGTGCAAACCAACCTCGTAGCACCTTGGGTTAAATTGCCGTTGACTGACCCATGGCTTGAAATTGCTGATACGCTGCGGGGCACCGGGGCTGGCGATAGTTTTTATATTGCCGATAGCAACACCGCCAATGGCCAATTGAGTGCTGATATTCAGTTTGATCCAGAGCAGCCTGCAACTGCTGCCTTGCTGTTTCGCGTAGAAGATAAGCTTGCCCCAACCAATGGCAGTTATGGAGTTGGCATTTCAACGATTGATGGCGGCGAAATTAAATTATTCAAGTTCCCCTATCAGCCGATCAAAATTGTGAAGACTCCAATTATGCCAGGTCAGCAATATACGCTGAATGTAGAATTTATTGGCCCATACCTCAAAGTGCTGCTGAATGGGCAGACCGTGATTGACTATACAATGGATAGTAGTTATATCGAGGGTTTTGTTGGCTTGAGTGTATATAATTCAGCAGCAAACTTTAAAAATATCCAACTCACCCAGCCCGCATTGATTGAAAACTTCGCAACCAACTTGGCCGAACCGTGGCAGGTTAGCGATCTTGTGTGGCCAGCGAATGCTCTAGCCGCTCAGAAAATCAAGCGTGGTTTGTTGCTCTCCGCCATTGATAATGGGTTTTATCTATCCAATACTCCAACACCCGATCAATTTATTTTTGAAAGTGACATCCTGTTGGTTGCCGACCCAGTCCATGAACAAGCAACAGCTGGTTTGGTCATGTTTAGCGAATCTCGTGATACGAGCGAATCTATTGGTCCTGCGACTAAGGAAGCGCTGATTGTGTATATGAGTAGCAACAATGGTGGCGAGCTGGGCTTATTTGAGTACCCTGATCCAAAGGGAGGATTAGTGCGGTATGCTGATGTCCCCTTGGCCCGTTGTCAGCTCCCAATTCAAAAAGATGTCGTGTACAAGCTGAAAGTCAGCTATGATCGGTATGCTCAAATGACGATCTCACTGGATGGTCAAGCTTGTTTCAAGCATACTCTAGCAAAGCCGTATTCTGGTGGTTACGTTGGGTTGGCTATGCGCGAGGGCAATGCGCTCTTCAATAATACATTTGTGCTCACGCCTTTAAAATAAAACATGGTTGATCACGCGTCTGCAAGCAAGCCCTGAAACCAGTAGAATTCAGGGTTTGCTTGCAAGCAAGAGCTAAATTTGCAAAATAAAACGAGCTGTGCTATACTTTCAAACGTTGCTGAAACGCAACGCAAACTCAACGCGACTCCGTAGCTCAGTGGATAGAGCGTTTCCCTGCGGAGGAAAAGGTCGGGCGTTCGACTCGCCCCGGAGTCGCCACTTATTTACAATCAAAACCCCACTAGGGAAGGTGGCAGAGTCCGGTTGAATGTACCGCCCTCGAAATGCGGCAAGGTGTAAAAACCTTCGTGGGTTCGAATCCCACCCTTCCCGCCACCAACATGGCAGCACTCGAAAGTGCTTTTTTTATTTAATGCAGGCTATATTCTAAAATGCGACTCCGTAGCTCAGTGGATAGAGCGTTTCCCTGCGGAGGAAAAGGTCGGGCGTTCGACTCGCCCCGGAGTCGCCACTCACTAACAAAAAGCACCGTAGGGTGTTTTTTTGTTTAACTGGCTTTGCGCCATAAACGCCAACCATTGCTGGCCAATACCAAAAAGATTGCATACAGTAGCGCGACCAAGAGTGTACCCTTAACGCTATACAGCCAAATCGCAATCACATCAACCGTAATCCAATAATACCAACATTCGATTCGACGTTGAGCCATCAAAATCGTCGCCGTGAAGCTCATCACGGTGGTCAGTGAATCAACCAAAACATAGGTCGCGGGTTGAGGAAAATAGGCAGGCAGCCATTGATCAAGATTGCCAATAATAAACGCTAAAATCAGCGTGCCAACTACGGTAATGCCCAAGGCTAGCAGATTGTAGTTGCCTGAGCTGTAACGCGGTTTGGCGGCTTGCTCTTTCGGCTTCGACCAATGCCACCAGCCGTAAATGCCAGTAAAAAAGTAGTAAACTTGCTCAAACGTGTCGGCATAGAGTTGAATTTGGTAGAACAGCACGAAGAAAAGTACCACGCCGATTAAGCCAATTGGCCAATTGCTGATGCGCCCACGCCCAACCAGCCACACCGACCACAAATTGAAGATCGTGCCAGCCAATTCGAGATAGCTCATTGGATAGCCAAAGAGCGTAAAGGCAATCGTATTAATATCGAAGAAACTTGCAAGATCCATAAAACACCTCAGGCTGGGTTGGTAAGCAGATTGTGATAAAGCTGATGACGTTGTAATAAGTTTTGCACTTGGGCGATCCGCTGCTCAAGTGGGCCGCCAATTAGATAATAGGGTTGGCGACGCTGCTGCAATTGGGCAAAAAGTTGTTTTTGAAATATGCTTCGTTGAACTTCACCCGAACGGTCCCAAGTATCGTCGTAGGGAATGTCTGTATCGCACACCAACACCAAATCGTAGCGCTGTTGGGCTTGGTCGGCGAGTTGGGCCAAACGTGGCCCAGCCATGCCATGGTAGCTGAGCGCAAAATGGTAGGTGGTTAAGGCATTGGTATCGACAAAAAGATAACGGTTGCTTTCCAGTAGGCGCTGTTCTTCGCGCTCAAGATGGCCCTCGGCAATTTCGACCAATTGCTGTGGCGTGAGCCTCCGATTGCTCTGATGGTGCTCCCAATATTCACGGCCATATTCGGGCATCCACTGGGTATTGAATGTTTCGGCCAGCGCAGCAGCGAGCGTAGTTTTGCCAGTTGAGGGTGCACCAAGCAACACGATTTTCATAATCAAATCGCGGTAAACCCGTGGGTGCAAAAACTCACGATAGCGATAGGGATCGCTACGAATTTGGGTCGCCGAGATTGGCACTTGGCTGCGCGGCGGGTCAACTTGGCGATTGATTGCGCCCAGTGCTTGGCTCATATGCTCGCCATAAAATTCGCTCGCATAAAAATGGCTGATATTGCTAATACCAAGTTGCTGGATCACATAATCTTCGTGAAGCTGCTGAATTTCGCGAGTATTGCCAGTCACGCTTGGCCCATCCCACGCCTCAATCACTTGGGCTTGGGGGTAAAGCTCACGCAGCCAAGCGCTCCGAACTGGCAACGGCACACTAGTTTGCTCAGGGCTATCGTAAATGATAATTTGCAGCTCAGCCACCTCGCTAAGCGCCGTTTCAATCATCAGTTGATGGCCTTTGTGCAAGGGGGCAAATTTGCCGAGGGTCAAACCACGCATAGATTTTCCTAAACTTCAGGCTGGCTAAATTCACTAGCAATTGTTTGATCATTGTTTGATTGATGCACATGCAGCACAATTGTATTGCTCTTGTTGCTATCGAGCGCTTGCAACACCCGCAAATTCATCAAGGCTGGATTGCGCTCAAGCATGCGAGCAGCATTGGCCAAACTACGTAGCACAGCTTGCTCGCCACGCGCTTGTTCCAGTGCAGCGGCGGTTTCGCGTTGGACTTTGGCTTGTTGCAAGGCAGCCCGTTTCAACTCGGCTGGCAAGCTAAAATCTTTGATTTGGATCGTTTGAATGATTGCACCCAGCTCGTTGGCCTTGGGTTGTACCAGCGCCAAAATTTGTGGCGCGATCATACTGCGATCAGCCAAAAGTTGATCGAGGGTATAGCCAGCGATCACCTCGCGCAAAGCCACCTGTAACTCATTATAAACAACCGTTTGGGCACTGACATGGCTATGCGTCCAACGATCGGGCTGGTCGATCTGGAGATTGGCTACCAAATTGAGCTTAACGCTGATCAAATCGGCGCTGAACATTTCTTGGCCGCTCAAACTGAGCGAACTTGGGCGCACATCAATCCGTGAGATCTCATAAGCATGCCGCATAAAGCGGTATTTGCCAGGCTCAAGCACCCGTTGAAACTTGCCATGTTTGTAGAGCAAGCCACGTTCATGCTCATAAATTGTACTAGCTGGAAAGAAACGGATTGCAGTGATCGTGATAATAATCAATAGCAGAACAATTAAACCCAAAACATCATCACCCATACGATCTACCTCTCAAACATGATGTTACACGCCGCCCCACAAGCTGCAATTGGCGGAAAGCCCGTAGCTTTGCAGAGCCTTTTGCAGGTACAATAGTGGATAAGCGTGTAACGGGTCAGGAATCGAACCTGCTATTCCAAAGTGATAAGCCAGAGTGGCAATTGCTTGGCTGCTACGCGACCAACAAGCCGAAGCTCATCAGCTTAAGCATAGCAAACAGTTGGCCATAAAAAAAGCCCCAATCTACCGAGGTAGACTAGGGCTTGCGATGGATTGTTGATCAAGCGTTGGCTTATTGCAGGGTCACATCGTCCACGAAGAACGAGGTAGTCAAGCTGCTATCGGTGGTGCCAACGAATTGGACACGCACGGTTTGGCCAGCGTAGGCCGAGAGGCTAATCGTGTCTAGCGTCCAAGTGTTCTTGGTGCTAGCATTGCTCCAAGTGCGCAGGGTAGTGATCAATGAGCCGCTGCTGTTGTAGAGACGAACATACAAGCGGTCGTAGACAGTGCTGCCACTTTCTTGGGTGCTCATGTACCAGTAGTAGCGCAACACACCATTTGATGGAACGGTCACGCTTTGATAGATGTTGTCGGTGCCACTGTTGTAACCACCCAAGAAGGCGCTATACGAGCCGCTACGTGGGCGAGTGGTTGAGATAACTGCATAACCACCACTTGAGCTTTGAACCCAGTTAGCGCTGCTTTCGAAGCCACCATTTTGCAAGCTGCCACCTGGCACAGGGGTGCTGGTTGGCACTGGGGTTCCTGGCACTGGGGTGCTAGTTGGCACTGGAGTACCTGGCACTGGGGTGCTGGTTGGGGTTACCGTACCGACATAGCTGTTGATCCAGCTGGTGTAGTTGGAAACTTTGGTGTACACGCCATACTTGTTGGCGCGGGCACAACCATCGCCCCAGCTCACAACACCGCTGAGTTTCCATGAGCCGCTGCTTTGAGCGACAAATGGACCACCGCTATCGCCTTGGCATGAGTCTTTGCCGCCAGCAGCGTAGCCAGCACACACCATGTTGCCAGTGATTTGGCCGTTGTAGGCGTTTGAGGCGTTACAGGTAGCGGTTGAAACCACAGGCACTTGCACTTTGTACAAGACGTTTGGTGATGAACCACCTTCGGTCAACGCGCCCCAACCAGTGACGGTTGACATCACCCCTGCGTTATACAAGGCGCTATCAGCGCTGGTGGCGAAAGGAATCACGGCAACGCGGCTGTTGAGGGTTACAGCGCTGCTGAGTTTCAACAAAGCAATGTCGTTATCGTAGGTTGATGAATTGTAGCTTGGGTGAACAACTGCTTGGGCAATTGTGCGGCTTTGTTCGGTGCCTTCGTTGGTCGTCCAGTTGTGGTCGCCCATCACCACGCTGAGTGATGATACCGAGAAGCCTTGAACACAGTGCGCAGCAGTCAAAACCCATTGGGGAGCAATCAACGAGCCACCACAATGTAGGCTGCCGTTACGAGCTATCCGAGCTTGCCAGGGGAATTCACCAGCGGTAGCCGCCGAGCCACCGACAATTTTATCTGGTGGGGGCAATTGTTCGGAACCAGGTTGCTTTTCGTCAACAACAGGGAGCGGATAAACTTCGACTTTTTTGTTGTCTTTGGCTGAGGCAGCGTAGCCGCCCAACAATACTGATGTGCTCAACACCGTTGCAATGACCGCAGACCGTACCCGACGAATTGTCCAGCGTCCAGATCGTTCCATGATAGCTCCTTATGCACAGACCAAACGATGTTGTGTTATTGAGCCAAAGCCGTGTCCCAGCAAAGCGGGCTTGCTCAAGAAGTAAAAACTTCTTAACACATAACCTACTATAATTGACGAAATTGTTTGAATCAACTAGATTGTTTGTTAGATTGTTTGATGATTACGGCCTTTTTATGACGTGGCTCAAGCAATAACACTGCCGGAGAAGCGCGAAGGCGCACACCTCAACATCGTCGTTGCCAATCATCAACCTATCAATTGTTGAACCCTCGTGGCCGGCTCAGCCATAGGGGTTCACCGAGGTACTGCCTGTGGGACGCAAATCCAAGCAAGGTACGTCGTACCTTCGTCTACTCCGCGAAGAACGTGGGATTTCACTAACCGAGATGGTCGGGCTGGTCGGCTATACCAAAGGCTATATTTCAGCTGTCGAGACGGGGGTTTCTAAGCCAACCAGTGCATTTTTGCATGCCTACGAGCGGGCCTTGGGTTTGGACGAGGGCAGTTTGGCCGCCAGCGCCGAGCAAGCAATTAGCCAAGTGCTCACCACTGCCCAAGCAGGCTTGATGCCTGAACCACCGAAACTTGACCCAGCCCTCTTGCCAATTGCTAATAAAGGTGCAGTTTTGGAGGGTGTCCAATCAATCCTATTGCAGGCGATTGCCATGGTGACCGCCGCCGCCAAGCAAAGCCCATGGCCTGGGGCTGAAATTGTCGTGACCTTTCAAAGTGAGCATGACCCATTGACGGTATTTCCTGAATTGGCGGTGCCATGGCGAGCAGCTTTGCGCCAAGCCTTGCACGCTGGCTGGAATGTGGTGCATCTCTGGCGTTTACGGATTGAAAATCAACATCGCTTCGAATTAATTGCCCGCATGCTTTCGATGCTGGGCTATCGCGGCAAATATCAACCCTATCTCTTCCCCAACCATGTACTGCCTGGCGCACCCGCCGATGTGATTATCGTGCCTGGTCAAGGGGCGTTATGGTTGTTTGGCAGTCGCCAATCCAGACATGTTGATAGTGGCTTTTTCTTTCCCCCTGATAGCCCACATTACCCATTAATTAGCCAATTTGCCACCACCATGCGTTCGCAGACCCAACCGCTGCTCGAGGTCTATCCCGAACGTTCATTAGATTTTAAAGCCTTGGCCTTGCAATTTGAGGTCGAGGATGGCGCTCAATTGTTGTTAAAAGAAGGTCTAAGCTTTCAATCGATGCCAATTGCAATTCGCAACGCTTGTATTCAACGGATTTTGCAAGCACCCTTAGTGCGTTCACTGCAAGAACAGACCCATTTGGAATTGTGGTGTCAGCAACTGTTAGATCATCATCGCCAACGTGTCCATTTATTTGAGCAATTTCTGCAAGATCGCCAGCACGAGGCGCGTCATGTTGTTACCAAAACCGCAATTTTGCGTTTATTGAGCCATGGCGAGCTGCCTGCCGATGATTGGCTGCGCGATCAACCGCAAAGTCAATTGACGGTAGCCGAGGCTTTGGCATGGTTGCGCCATGTGATCTGGCTCTTGCAGGTGTATCCAAATTATCAATTAGCGATTGTTGATGCGATTGATCCAGCCTACTTTCCCGTAGCTTGGAAGGTCGAAGGTCGTCAAACCTTGATTTTGGAATCGTGGCAAGCAGCCGATACTGAAGATGGTCGCGAAAACGTCAATATTATTATTCATGATCGGACAATTGCCCAATCATTCCGTGAACATTTTTTCAACTACTGGGAGCGTTTGAGTAATCGCGAACGCAACAAAGATTGTGTGATCGATTGGTTGCAGAGCCAAGTGATGCAGCCAGTCAAACTATAATCGCGTTTGTCTTCAATGGAGTAGCGTTCTTGGGTTGGTTGAAGGATTGCTTGTACTAAGGAGCCACCCATGTCGAATCAATGGAATCCGAATATGTCGCCCTATCGGCAGGATCGTTCCTCGTGTATGCCAGTATTATTAATTATTTTTGTGCTAACGCTCGGGATTGGCGGTGGAATCTATTTTTTCGTCAATAATGTGATGAGCGAGGCCTTTGAATCGAGCATTACCCAAGTCTCTTCACAGATGGAAACAGCCGTTGGTGGAAGTACGGCAAATGAACCAGCTATCGCCGGCTCAGTGCTTTATCATTCAACCCAATTAGCCTATGATCGCAACGGCGACGAGCGTAACGAACTGTTGGTACAACTTTCAAACAATAGCCAATATTCAATGGCTTTGCTCGATGGCGCTGATGGCAAACCAGTTTGGCAAACTGAGCTTGGTAGCGAATCCTATGATTTGATCGCGCTTGATTCATATGTAGCAGTGATTAAAGAACGTGATTTTCGCTTATTTAATAGTCAAGATGGCACATTTGGCTGGCAAACTCGCTTAACTGATCGCATTCAAACCAATCCACCAATGCTCTTTATTGTTGATGATCTATTGGTGATTCAGACCTACGATAATATTTTAACGGCCTATGAATTGAAAACGGGCAGCCAGCGTTGGCAAAAAACTTTGGTTGATCGCTATGCAAGCAATTTGGCTCGGTTGGGCGATGAGCTATGTGGGACTGAACGTGATGCAGAATCAGGCTTAGAATTTCTAACGTGCTATGCCCTAAAAACTGGTGAACAACGCCAAGCACTGCAATTAAATAACGATTGGACTGATGATGTTGAATGGGTGGCAGATCCTCAAACCAAGGAGGGGATTTTACGCTTACAAAGTGACCCTGAACCAATCACGCTCTCAGCAATAGGGATTGATCAATCACAGCGTTGGAGTATTGAGCTTGAAGAAGTATTTGCTGATAGTTTGGATTACAATAAAATTCCCGTGAGTGATGGCAAATCTTTAGTATTAAGTACCGAATCGGCTTTGGCAATCATCTCGGCTGAACACCAAATTGTACGCTATACATTGGCCGATTATGCCCTAACACCCCTAGGTTTTGATAACGATGTTTTGTATGTTTCGGCAGTCAAGCAGCGCGGCACCAATACAGTCAGCATTTTAGCGATCAATGCCCAAACCGCTGAACTCATTTGGCGGCTTGACGATTTGGGCGAGTCGCATGAGTGGAGTGGTAGCGATGGGATCAAAGCAGTGATTGTACCTGGCGAGGGCGTAGTTTTCGGCTGGCTCGATCCTGAAATTGATGATTTGGTGCGGGTGCAATTGCTCAAACGCCAAGATGGTACGGTTGGCTGGTCGTTTCAACAGCAGATGTTTATTGGTCAAGTGCCGAAATTAACCCGGACTGGTAATGCCTTGCTAATTCAAACTAGCGACGGCTTGGCAATGGCCAATTTGCGGACTGGCGAGAGTTTGTGGACGCTGACGCGCTAAAAATCAAAAAGCCCCTTGAACGAACTCAAGGGGCTTTGACTTGGCTTACTGCGGGTGAGCAAAATTGTGCAGCACCTGGACTAATGCATTAAGATCGAGATTGCGCACATACAACGAACCTTCGGCTTCGGGCACAAGCAACCATTGTTGCTGCTCACCACAAACCAAGGTAAAAGCCTGTTGCACGCTACTTTCTGGTTTATTTTGAAGCAACGCTAAGGCACTGATCGAGCGCAATTGCTCAAAACTCTGGCCAAACGCTTCAGCTACATTGGCAGCTAAACCGCCAGCTTGCAACTGCTCAACCACCTGTTCACGTTTGATTGTGCGCATATTGGCGATGCTCCGAAACACTGCTTCGCTCAAGCTTCCGGTTAGCGTTTCGGCAACTTCAACTTCGGGTGGCTCAATAATATCCAGCGCTGCCTGCACAATCTCGCGTGTGTGGGGGAGGGCAATCAATTGGTGAATACCGCCTTGACCGCGATGAAAAAGGTATTGCTGGTTGGCATGATGAATATAGTTTGCCTGTTGTTTTTGGCCAGCAGGCTGATGCAAAATCACCCATGTTTGGCTGGGTTGGCTAATAATGCTCAGCCACTCGGCCACCATCGGCTCCAAAACAGGCTGGTCATCAGTTAATTCGAGCAGGCCGTGGGCGATCAAGCTCCGTTCGGCGGCTCCTAGTAAATATTGTTGATATTGCTCAGGCAAATCGCCAAAGACTTGATTGGCCAAATCGTCAAAGCCCAGCGGCAAGGGCAAATCGGCCACAATCAAACAAACAAATAATTCCTCTTGGCTTAGCGAAAAGCCGCGTAATTCACTCATTGGATACTCCATGGATTAATTTGAGAATGCGATTATACCAGCAGCATGCGTTGAATGTGCTTCACCCCTGACCTTTAAAAAAAAGACCCTCGCCACCAAAACGGCAGCGAGGGCGATTGAACCAACAGAATTTAGCAATTAATCGAGATAAGCTCGTAGGTGTTGACCAACATTGGGTTGGCGCAGGTGGCGCATCGCTTCAGCTTCAATTTGGCGGGTGCGTTCGCGAGTAATCCCGAATTCAGCGCCCACTTCTTCGAGCGTGCGGCGTTTGCCATCGGCCAAACCATAGCGCAACAACAAGATTTGGCGTTCGCGGTCGGGCAATTGTGAAAGCGCATCGGCCAACTCATCTTGCAACATCATGCGGGTAGCCTGCTCAAGTGGTGCTTCATCGGTATCGTCGGCCAAAAATTCGCCAACGCGACCTTGGCCTTCTTTGCCAATCGGTTGCTCCAATGAAACGGGCTGGACCGAAGCATTCAGCATACGCTTGACTTTGCGCAAACTTACGCCCAAGGCATCAGCCAATTCATCGGGCGTTGCTTCCCGTTGCAACGCTTGCTCAAGCTGGTAAGCGACGCGGCGCATTTGGGCGATTGATTCGCTCAAGTGCACTGGCAAGCGGATGGTGCGGCTTTGCTCGGCGATCGCCCGGGTAACTGCCTGGCGAATCCACCACGTGGCATAGGTTGAAAAGCGATTACCCTTGCGATAATCGAACTTCTCAACTGCCCGCATCAGGCCAATATTGCCTTCTTGGATCAAATCCATGAACGACATGTGATTGCCGATATATTTTTTGGCGACGCTCACGACCAAGCGCAAATTGGCTTGGGTCAGCTTGCGACGGCCTTCGTTGCCAAAATCAACGCGGCGTTCAAGGGCGGTACGTTCATCCCAGGTTGCATACTGCTCAGTTTGCAACTGATGTTCTGCTTTGCGGCCAGTTTCAATTTGCTTGGCCAGCGTAATTTCTTCCTCGGCGGTGAGCAACTCAACCTCGCCGATTTCACGCAAATACATCTGGACTGAATCTTCGACAGCCTCGGAATAGAGCGTTTTTTTGCGGCGTAGGTTTACAATTGCTAATTCTACGTCTTCATCATTAAAACCCGGCTCAAGTTCCCAGCCCTCGGGGGCATCTTCGAGTTCCGGTTGGTTTTTTGCTACATTCATCGTTTCATACTTTGTCATCGTCCACGCTCGCTGGGCTACGCCCACTATGGCTTTCGCTGCTGGCGGCGCACGAAAGCTATCTATTGAACCCGCAGGATTCTCTATGCAATCTACTACGTTACGTCTGGTAAGCTTGGATGTGCAGATGGATTGTGGTGGGCTGCTTACCATCTGGATTATGCTAAGCAAAAACCACGCCACGAACTGTAATTCTTACAGTTACAGTATAACAAGTATAGTATAGCAAGAGATTCGTCAAGATCAATAAGCCAAAAGGGGTAGTTTAAAGATGTTCAAAGTTTCTTCATAGGTTAGGAGTAAAGTGCTAGTATACAATGGGACTATAGTATGCATTGCAGGATTATAGTATGTGTTAGGTATCAAAAAGAGAGGTGAAATAATGGTTAAAAACTATTGCAAAGGGTATAGCTATCCGCTATAATGCGTTGCGGTCAAAACCGAGGTTACTTGCCGCAACGCACCTCTGCGGTGAAAAAGTCATTAGCGATCTTTGTACATGGTGCGAATATAGCGGGTGCTAACTTTCATTCGCTTCATTTGGCCATTAACTTCAACCATAGCCCATTGGATATTTGGTTTCCATGAGCGGTTGGTGCGGTTTTTAGCGTGGCTCACATTGTGGCCGAAGGAGCGCTTTTTCCCCGTCATTTGGCAGACTGCCATGGGCGGACCTCCGTAGTTTAGACTTAAAAAGAGCCACCCTCGGTGGCTGTACCCGCTGACTATACCATAGGACGCGCTCTGATGCAACTTTTTTAATTCGTTCAGAGCATGCTGCTTGCAGTTGGCGTTACAACCAACAATCGTCAGCAGCAATGGTAGTTAGGCCATGGGCAGCAGCCCATTATGGCATATGCTAGCTCTTGCATAATCGGGTATCATAAAGCAGTAGCGCGGTTGGTTCCGCGCTATTCTCATCAAAACCGGACGCTCGTGAGCGCCGACCATCGAACCATCTAGTTGCGAGGACTGTTCGAGTGAACGAGAAAACAAGTCTCGCGAATGTGCGCCAAAATGACGCTGGACGCATCGAGGTACATTCTCGCGCCATTGCTACTGTGGTAGCCGGGGCGGTAGTACGGTGCTACGGTGTTGTGGGCATGGCCCCGCGCAACTTACGCGATAGTGTCGCCCATGTTTTGCGACCAGAAGATCAATATAAAGGGATTGACGTTCAAGTGAGTACCGAGGCAATTACGGTCGATCTGTTTGTGATCATCGAGTATGGCACGCGGATTGCCACAGTTGCCCGTAATATTATGGAAAGTGTCCAATATGCGGTGGTCCATGCACTTGGCGAGGCCAATATCACGGTCAATGTGCATGTCCAAGGCTTGCGGATCGAACAAGCTGATAAAGAACCAAAAGATGTAACCGAAGGCCAGCCCAGCCGCTGGCGACGTTTTGGCGTAATGGGAGGTCTGCGTGGACAGCGCACCGAAGAATCAAATTGATGGCACGCGGCTGTTGGCGGTATTCCGCGCAGCCGCCGCATGGTTTAGCCAGAATGTGGCGACTGTCAACGCCCTAAATGTGTTTCCTGTGCCCGATGGCGATACCGGAACCAACATGAACCTTACGCTGACAGCCGCCCTCAAGGATGTTCAGAATGATGCCTCAGTCGCCGTGGTGGCTGAACGGGTCTATCGCGGGGCTTTGATGGGCGCTCGCGGTAACTCGGGCGTGATTCTTTCGCAAATTCTGCGCGGGCTTTCGCAGGGCATGGCCGGCCAGCAGGTTTGTACGCCTAAAATTCTGGTAACTGCGCTCGAACAGGCTGCTACCACTGCCTACAAGGCGGTGATCAAGCCGGTCGAGGGCACGATGCTTACCGTTATTCGCGAAACCAGCGAAGCCGCTCGCGCCGGATTTCAGCCCGAAATGAATTGGCATGAAGTGCTGGATTTAATTGTTAAAGGTGCGCGAGTTTCGGTCGATAATACGCCCAACCTCATGAAAATGTTACGTGATGCAGGGGTGGTTGATGCTGGCGGCGAGGGCTTGTATCTGCTCTTCGAGGGCGCACGTGCCTTTGCCCGTGGCGAACAACTCGAACAACGCGTTGCACCCGTCGATCAGTTAGCGATGGCGTTTGACGACATTCATAGCGATGATGATTTTGGCTATTGCACCAACTTTATGATCCAAGGCGAAAATATCCCTTACGAAGATGTGCGCAACACGATTGCCGAAATGGGCACATCGGTGGTGGCGGTCGGCGATGAGCGCTTGGTCAAGGTGCATTTGCACACGTTGCGGCCTGGCGATGCACTGAATTATGCCGTGCAATGGGGCAGCCTTGGGGCAATTGAAATCACCAATATGGATAAACAGCGCAGCGATCTGCATGCGGCCCAAGCCCAACAAGCCAGCCAACCAGCCCGCGTCAAGCTCGACGAGCCAGTTAGCGATGTTGGGGTGGTCGCAGTTGCGCCAGGCCAAGGCTTCCGCGTGCTGTTCGAATCATTAAATGTGGGCGAGGTGGTCACTGGCGGCCAAACCATGAATCCTTCGATTCAAGATTTGGTCACGGCGATCGATAAGTTGCCGCAGCCAGAGGTAATTGTGTTGCCCAATAATAGCAACGTGATTTTGGCGGCGCAACAAGCCCAGCAAGTAACCAATAAAGTTGTGCATGTGATTCCAACCAAAACCGTGCCTCAAGGTATGGCGGCGATGTTTGCCTTTAATTATGCGGTTGGCGCAAGCGATAATGTGCAGGCCATGAGCCGCGCGATCAAAGATATTACCACGGCAGAAATTACCACCGCCGTGCGCGATGCTACCGTTAATGATGTTGAAGTGCGCGACGGCCAAACGATTGGCTTGCTCAATGGCGCACTGGTTGAATCTGGCGATCAGCCCGACGAAGTGATTGATCGCATTTTAGCACGGATGGATTTAGACGATCATGAGATCGTTACCATCTATTATGGCGAACAATGTTCGGCGGAACAGGCTGAAGCACTAGCCCACAAAATCAATGCGACCTACCCGGCGCTTGATGTTGAGGTGCAAAACGGCGGACAACCATTTTATGATTACATTCTCTCTGCGGAGTGATACACAGCCCCGTTTCTGACGGCGCGATGGAGATATGTTGGGTTATGGCGCGAGTAAAGATTATTACCGATAGCACTGCTGATATTCCACCAGCACTTGCACAAGAGCTGAATATCACCGTTATTCCAATCTATGTGCATTTTGGTGATCAGACGTTGCGAGCTGGGATCGACATTAGCAACGAGCAGTTTTATCGGCGGATGGCCGAGGGTGGGCCGTATCCTTATACGACCGCACCAGCACCAGGAGTGTTTGAACAGTATTATCGTCAATTTTCCCGTGAATATGACGGGGTATTTTCAATTCACTTGTCGAATCGATTCGGTGGCGTGGTTAAATCGGCGACGATTGCCCGCGATAAATTGCCAGCTTCGCTGACCCGCGTTGAGGTGATTGATAGTACCTCGACTTCGCTGGGCTTGGGCATGGTGGCGATAGCCGCGGCGCGGGCAGCGCTCGACGGAGCCTCAATTGATGAAGTGCATCGCGTTGTCATGCAAACTATTCAATTGACTCATGTGGTGTTTTTTGTTGATTCAATTGATTATCTCGAACGCAGCGGACGGTTATCCCAAGCCTCAGCCATGCTTGGCTCGATGCAACGGATCAAGCCGTTGTTAATTCTTGATGATGGTGAAATTGTGCCCTATGATCGCACCCGCACCCGAGCTAAAGCGATTGAAGGCTTATTTACCTTTATTGAAGATTTCCCCAAGGTCGAACAAGTAGCAATTATGCACAGCACCACGCCCGATGATGTTGAGAAATTGCTCGAAAAGATCGATCCAATCTATCCGCGTGATCAAGTTATGATTGTCGAGTATGGGCCGGCACTTGGGGCGCACCTCGGGCCAAATGCCATGGGTGTGGTGGTCTACGAAGGCATGGAATAGCCTAGCGCCGAATCTGCGCAGCAATCAACCCTTGAATAAACCAAAAGCAACACCCCACGCAGCGCCATTTTCGGCTATTATACGGCTGCGTGGGGTAGCTATTCCCTGAACGAGCAATGCTTTGCCAATTGGCCGAATGTTGCTCGTAAGAATGTGGCTGGAATAATGCCAGAAGGAGGCCAAGTGGCGATTATTGTAACCGACAGCACTGCTGATATTCCCGCTGGTTTGGCAGCAGAAAACGACATTCATGTGATTCCATTGACGGTTAATTTCGATGCCGAATCGTTTGCCGATGGTGTGGAAATTACCCATGATCAATTTTATGCCCGCCTGGTTGAAAGCACCAATTTGCCCACAACCTCGCAGCCTTCAGTCGGCGCGTTCGAGCAACTATATCGGGCGATTGGCAACGATGAGCCAATTATCTCGATTCATATTGCTGGCAAATTGAGCGGCACAATTCGCTCAGCCCAGCAAGCAGCCGAGTTATTGCCCGATTTTGATATTCGGGTGATCGATGTGCAAAGCACCACCATGTCGCAAGGTTGGGCGGCCTTATTAGCTGCTCGCGCCGCCAAAGAAGGCAAATCGGCTGACGAAATTGTGGCCTTAGTGCATAGTATCGTCGAGCGCACCCGCTTGTTGGCAGCCTTGGATACCTTGCGCTACCTCGAAAAGGGTGGGCGCATCGGCAAAACTCGTGCTTTGCTGGGTACACTGCTGAATGTTAAGCCGATTATCGATGTGCGTGATGGCGAAGTAAAACCGTTCGAGCAAGTGCGCAGCAAGAAAAAAGCTGTGGCCCGCTTGATCGAAGAAGCACGTAGCATGGCTCCATTTGAAGAATTAGCGGTGCTCTATTCACGCAACGAAGCTGAAGCCCGCGAATTTGCCCAAAGCCTCAACGAGATTTTCCCCGCTGATCGAATTGTGTTGGCCGAAATTGGCGCGGTCGTGGGAACCCACATCGGCCCCGGCGCACTTGGCTTCACTGGTGTACGTAAAAATAAATAACAGCATTTAGTTTTAACCACGAAGGACACGAAGAGCACGAAACCGATCTTTGTGGCCTTCGTGCTCTTCGCGGTTTCAATTAACTGTTCCCTCATCATTTAAACGTTGCGTCTCTGTGTTCGCTAATATCGCTCTTTTGATGGTTGCCTTCTGCTTTCATCCCTCATCCTTCATCCTTCATCCTTAATAACAGCGACTTAAGTCATAGCTAGTCGTGCTATAATCGTTCTAAATAACACAACAAGATTGCTCAATGGTGCGCGACACTCGCATCATTGTTATAGGAGCGCATAGCACCATGGGCTTGTTTGGGAAACGGGCGGATGCGCCAACACAAGAGGCAGTCTTGGCTGCCCTTGCAACGGTGCAAGAGCCAGAACTCGGCGGCAATTTAGTTGCCCGCAAAATGATCAAAGAGCTTAACATTGATGGCGGACGAGTGGTAGTCCTGATCGATCTCACCACGCCAGCATGTCCATTCAAGGAACAACTGGCCAACGATGTGCGAGCGGCTTTGGCTCAAGTGCCAGGCGTGAGCGAAATCGAGGTCGATTTTACCGCGACTGTACGATCATACAATGGGATTCCCGATAAAGCCCGGGTTCCCGGGGTAAGTCATATTTTGGCGGTAGCTTCGGGCAAAGGCGGCGTAGGCAAATCGACAGTTGCCGTCAACTTGGCCGTTGCTTTGGCCCAAGAAGGCGCAAACGTTGGCTTGCTCGATGCCGATATTTATGGGCCAAGCGCTCCCTTGATGACTGGCGCACGCGGCAAACCAGGCATTACCGAAAATCAAAAAATTGCCCCGCTCGAAGCCCACGGCATCAAAATCATTTCGGTAGGCTATTTTGTTGATGATAGCCAGCCCTTGGTTTGGCGCGGGCCGATGATTTCATCGATGTTGCGTCAATTTTTGTTCGAGGTCGATTGGGGTCAGCTTGATTATTTGATCGTCGATTTGCCGCCTGGCACTGGCGATATTCAACTCACATTGGCCCAATCAATTCCACTTTCTGGCTCGGTTGTGGTAACGACACCACAAGATGTAGCCCTTGCTGATGCGATTAAAGGCGTTGAGATGTTCCGCAAGTTGAATGTACCCATCTTGGGGATTGTCGAGAACATGAGCTACTTTATCGCACCTGACACTGGCAAGCGCTACGATATTTTTGGCCATGGCGGCGCACGAACCGCTAGCAGCAAATTGGGTGTACCATTCTTAGGTGAAATACCTTTGGGTATGCCAATTCGCGAAGGCGGCGATACTGGCCAACCAGCGGTCACCCAAAGCGCCAAAGATGCCTATGCTGATTCGTTCCGTGATGTTGCTCGCACTTTAGCAGGCCGCATCAGTATTGAAACCATGGTGGCGGCCTAGCGCCTTGCCACTGGCAACGCTTCAATGACGCATGGCTGCTGCTATGCGTCATTGTTGTCTGAAAGAGCAAGTCGATGATGCCGATTGAATTGTTGGAACAACCTCAAACCCTGCAAACGCGCAGCAATGCCCCCGCCCACGATGCTCACGGGCGGCGGATTAATTACCTGCGGATTTCATTAACCGACCGCTGCAATTTTCGCTGCTTTTATTGTATGCCTGAATGGGGTATGCAGTTTGCGCCCAAACCCGAACTACTCACCAATGCTGAGTTGATTCGTTTGGTGCAGATTATGGCTCAAACTGGCTTTGAAAAAATTCGCCTGACTGGTGGCGAGCCAACCTTACGCCGCGATTTGGTCAGCCTAGTCGAGGCGATTGCCAATACCCCAGGCATTAGCGAAGTTTCGATGACCACCAATGCCTTATTATTGGCTCCGATCGCCCAGCAATTGGCCGATGCTGGCCTCAAGCGAGTTAATATCAGCATCGATTCGCTCAACCCCGAAAGCTTCCGCAAAATCACGCGTGGCGGCGATTTGGCACGAGTTTGGGCTGGCATCGAAGCCGCCGAGCAGGCTGGGCTGACTCCATTAAAACTCAATTGTGTGGTTGTGCGTGGAGTTAACGATCATGAGGTGCTCGATTTGGCGCGGCTGACGATCGATAAACCTTGGCAAATGCGCTTTATCGAGGTCATGCCGTTGGTTGGTGTAGCCGATGTTGCCGATAATGGGGTTGTACCCAGCAACCAATTAATTGCGCAAATTGAGGCTGAATTTGGCCTCGATTTTCTTGGTTGGTATGGCGCAGATCCCGCCCGCACCTATCAAATTCCTGGGGCACAAGGCAAAATTGGTTTTATTAGCTCAATTAGCGACCCGTTTTGTGCCACCTGCAACCGCATGCGGCTCACCGCTGATGGCAAATTACACCTGTGTTTGCTACGCGATAATGAGCTTGATCTCCGAGCGGCGCTCCGTGGCAGCGGCAGCGACGAAGAGCTAGAAGCCTTGATCCGCCATGCCGTCTGGATCAAACCATGGGGCCATGGCCTGCCTGATGGAGTTAAGCCAACCGTTCGCGGTATGTCGGAGTTGGGTGGTTAAGCGTGTAGCGGAAGGAAGTACCAATGCCAAATCCATTACGCATCAGCGCCAACGAATTGGTCAGCACCGATCAATCGACAACCTTTGACTATGTATGCCATTTTGAAAACAACCGCGAATGGTGGTTGCCAGTCACCTATACCCAACATCTCAGCGGCGAAGGCGTTGGCGCAATGTATGAGGAGCACGCCAAAGTTGCGGGCATTCCCATGAAAATGCAGTTAAAGGTGTATCACTACAACCCACCGCAGCAAATTAAATTCACGATTAGCTCGGCATTGATGCAATCGGATATGGATTATCAGTTTTTAGTTGAGCCAACAGGCACTCGCATCATCATTAGCACAGCGATTGATTTCAAATGGTTTTTACGCCCATTTGCCCCACTGATGCGTTCAGCCTTGATCAAAGAAGCCAGCCAACATTTAGGCGTACTCAAAAGCGTTTTGGCCCAAAAATTCAGCCACTCAATCAACAAATAAGCTCGATTTCTGGCGAAGTTGCAGCAACTTTATGGTATGCTATACAAAACTTAGACGCTGAGGTCAACAATGTTGCTCAGCGTTTTTTGTTGTTGAAAGGATAACAGCGCAATGGCGCGGACTGATCAATCGAACGAATCGGAAGTTTTAGCAGGCAGTAGTCGAGTTTTACGCTTCGCCTATTGTGTGTTGGCAATCTCGGCTGGTGCTCGCGCCTTGTTCCAAGTTGCCACCAAATTCAACCAAGCACCACTGGCCTATGGCTTAACCACCATCGCGGCATTGATCTATGGAATCGCTTTCTTGGGATTCGGGCGACGCTCACCCCAAGCTTGGCGCATAACCATGGGCGTATGTGCAATTGAACTTTTAGGCGTGATCACGGTCGGCATTTTGACCTTGATCGAACGCGATTGGTTTCCGAAAGATACTGTTTGGAGCGATTTTGGGATTGGCTATGGCTTTACGCCATTATTATTGCCAATCGCTGGGCTGTGGTTATTGCTCCGTCAAGAAACCCGCCAAGCCTATGGGGTGGCCAATAAACTCTGAACAGCAGCAACAACGGCAGGCCATTCACGACTCGATGGATCGATTAACTCAAAGTGATGGGCGTTTGGCAGCGGCACCAAACGCGCCTGATCACCAGCAGCCATTGCTTGCTCAACATAGCTTTGGCTAATCGCAAAGGGCACTGGCCCATCATCAGTTCCATGCAAGACAATTTGCGGCACATGCAAGGGCAATAAGGCAGCAGGCGAAGCATCATGATAGCGTTCGGGATAGGTTTCCGGCGAGCCACCCAATAATTCCTGCACCGCTTGCTGGCTCAAACGGCGTTGATCAGCCAAAGCCAAATCGGCGACACCCGCCAAGCTCACAACTCCTTTTAATCCGAGCGGTTGAGCTTGCCACAACGGGCTGGTTGAGGCCAGTTTAGGCCGCGCCGCCAACCATAAAGCTAAATGGCCACCAGCCGAATGGCCCAAACTGATGACCCGTTGCGGATCAATTGGATAGTGCTGGGCCAAGCTGGGCACAAAATCGGCAGCTTGGGCAACATCTAAAAAAGTATTTGGCCAGCCACCAGCATTGCCAACCCGCCGATATTCAATGTTCCAAGTAGCATAGCCCAAAGCTGTCAGGGCTGCACAAACATGGCCAATATGCTCAAGATCATAGCGTGCTCGCCAAAACCCCCCATGGACAACGACGACCACTGGGAATGGCCCGATTCCTGGCGGTAAGCGCAAATCAGCAAATTGCAGCGGCTCAGCTCCATACCAAATCCGCTGATCAGCAGGCGGTGCGGCCTGCGCCAAAATCGAATCACTCATCGTTTGTTCCTATTTATTAAAAAATACATAGTTGTTAATAAAGTTTTAAAGGCGAATAGGACTGTTGGCCTATGGTCAATCCAGCGCTAGCATAGCACGATCAACCCATTATTTCCATGGAACTGCCACGTTTGCAGTCAAGAGGAGTGTCTAGTATGGTTATTCGAAGGATGATGTTTGTTTTGCTGGTTATTTTTAGCTTGAGCACTGTTTCGGCAAAGTCGCTTGAAACGCCCACTGCTGAGCCACTCGACGCAGCAAGCCCCGCTAGCCCAGCCGCCACTAATGCCTACACCATGCGAGCTGGATTTCCGGCGACTAAGCCCAATGGCTCATATTTTTCCTCACCAACCGTCGTTGATTTATTTAAAGATGGCTCGCCCGAAATTCTTTCAGCCGATGCGACTGGTTGTATTTGGGGCTACAACATTTATGGTCAATTGCTGCCTGGCTTCCCCTGGATGACTGGCGGTGCATGTGCCAACACCCCTCGGATCAATGGTTCGTTGGTGGTCGCCGATATCAACAACGATGGCTTATTGGAAATTGTGGTTGGCACACGAGGCAAGGGGACGAATGCAGGTCAACGCGGCAAGGTGATTGTCTATCAACGCAATGGGGCCATTTTGAGCGGCTGGCCCAAAGAAATGGAATGGGCTTACATCACCAACGGCAACTTCCCCGAAGTGGTGCACGTCGCCGTCGCCGATATTATTGGCGATAGCAAACTTGAGGTGATTGCCACCACCACCAACGAGGCAGGCAGCAATACCAATTTTGCACCCAATGTACATGCTTGGTATTACACAGGTAATGTGGTTACTGGCTATCCCCAAAGCTCAGCTAAAGGTTCAGGCATTTGGGGCCACCCGGCTTTGGCCGACATCGACAATAATGGCTTTTCAGAAATTCTGGTGGGCCGCGATGAAATCTATTTCTATCGCTATAATAATAACGGTACCCAATATAGTGGCTGGCCAGTCCAGACCTATACAAATGTTAATCAAACCACTTGGAATGTCCACGATTATATGGAATTTACCCGCTCTGGACCAGCGGTTGCCGACTTAGATAATGATGGAAGTTATGAAGTCATTGCCGCTGGCAAAGTGCGCACGCCTGATGGCTTGCCGAATAATAACTATGATCCACAAATTGCTAGCGCGGTTTTTGTGACCGAACCAAATGGCACCCGCCGCACTGGCTGGACTGATGCCAAACGCGCTGGCGCACCCTTGGATGTCAACTTCACCCCCAACAATCCGATTGTTGTCGCCGATTTGGATAGTGATGGCGAAAAGGAATTTGTAGTTACCTTCGATGATGGCACGATTCGCGCCTATCGCGAAAACGGCACGCAAATGTGGTCATACTTCTATGCTGAGGAACCTGTTGCAGGTGCACCAACCCGCAAAGTATTTGGCAGCGAGGTGGTCATTGCCGATGTTACGGGTGATCGCAAGCTCGATATTGTCTTTGGTACCTATGCATTTGATCGGGTTTATGCGAGCGTTGTGGGGCTATATGCGCTTGATGCCCGCAACGGAGCCTTGCATGCTGGCTTTCCACTGAGCTTGCCCAACGAAGGCACGGCCAGCGATAATAGTGCTGGCTCGCAAAAAGGGATTCAAGCCGCCCCAACCATCTCCGATCTCGACAACAATTGTTATGTCGAGATTTTGGCCCACAGTCGGGCTGGCAATATTTATGTTTGGGAAACTCCAGGCCGCAATTTGCCTGAATTAATGCCTTGGCCGATGAGCCGCCAGAACTTGCAGCGCACCGCTTGGGTTCAAAACCCACCAGAACCACGCCAACAAGTATTTGCCCCCGAGCAAATTCAAGGCGGCGATTTTAACGTCTATCTGCCAATGACCCGCATGGGCTGCGATTTCTAAAGTTGTTACAAAGCAGGGATGGTTTCGGCCATCCCTGCTTTGGCAATTATTGCAATGGCAGATTAGGATCAATCTTGTAGCTCTGAACAATCCGCAAAAGATCTGGTTGTAAGGCCTCAAACTGCTCCAATGGCACTAAAATCTGAATGATGCTGATATAGTTGCCATCACGCCGCACATAGCCATCGCCGCTCATCGCCAGCAAACTTTGCTCATCAATAAAACTATACGAAACATAGGTATTACCATCGGCTTGCAACACTGGCTGATCGATATTAAACTCCGACGATTGCCCGACAATTTGGCTAATAAAATCGTTCAAAAACTCAGCTTGGTCGCCAATTAAATTCTGGCTATCATCAACCACCAACAATTGAATAAACGCTTGCTCAGCGGGATCAACCCAAAAAAGCAAATTATTGCCAGCATCGACGCTATCACGCATTTGCCAATCGTCAGGTACATCGATTGAAAAGGCTTGGGTGGGGTTGGTATAGGTTTTCAAGCCTTTAATTTGGATAAATGCCGTGCTATTACCTGGAATATTGCCCAAATCGGCTACGGTTGGGGTTACCCGTGGGAGTGGGGTAAAGGTTGGGGGAATCGTGGGGGTAAGGGTTGGCTGAACCAAGGTTGGCTCAGGGGTTGCCGTGTTTACTTGGGCAACCACCTGTGTTGCTGGAATTGGTGTTGCCGTTGCGCCACCACAGGCGACCA
This sequence comes from Chloroflexota bacterium, assembly GCA_020161265.1. Taxonomy (NCBI): domain Bacteria; kingdom Bacillati; phylum Chloroflexota; species Chloroflexota bacterium. Next base: position 45,222 of record JAIUOC010000004.1, read on the forward strand.
AGCCACAAACCAACAGAAAATAGCTAATCAACCGCATAGATGCTCCTTCGACCAAATCGGTCGGCTCAATGACGGTCTAGAGTGTACTCGATTTTAGCTTAGGCAAATTCACCACGCTGCCAACGCGCCAATTGCTGCAATTCTTCATAATAATCAGCAACGCAGGCAATCCCCGCTTGAATTCCATCGTCAAGGTGCAGCAAATCGGCCATGCTCATACGGTTCACATCAGGGCTGAAAAGTAGATCGGGCGGGGTTTCGCGCAAACGTTGCAAGGTGATTTGATGCACCATAATCCCAATTGCTCGCTCAGCTAGCGCCAATTGCGTGAGCGGAACCCAGCGTCGCCACGAAAAGAGGCTGCTTTGGGCGGCATTATTTACCTCAAATTGATCGAATTCACCGATCAAATTGACTGCAATCACCCGTTCGGCTCCAAGTTGTCGGGTTATATCAATTGGCAAATTGTTGCGAATGCCACCATCAGCCAAAATATATTTCTCGATGCGGCGGGGCGGAAACACGCCAGGTACTGCCGCACTCGCCAAGGCAGCCTCAACCAACGAGCCACGTTGCAGCACCACCTCATGACCAGTCACCAAATCAACCGCCACCGCCGCGTAGGGTATCGGCAAATCTTCGATCAATTGATCGCCCAATAATTCACTGAGCACTCCTGCCAATTTTTCCGAGCCAATCAAGCCCCAACTCGCTGGATCAAGGCTGAGAATTCGGCGCAACGGAGTGGCCCGAAAAGCTTGTTCAATCGTCGTCGCATTGTAGCCCGCCGCCACCACTGCCCCAATAATGGCCCCAATGCTGGTTCCGGCCACCATATTTGGTTGGATGCCAACCCGCTCTAATTCATGCAGCACACCGATATGGGCGCTGCCCTTGCCACCCCCGCCACCAAGACATAAACCGATCGTGCGTTGCATGGCCCAACTCCTTAATTAAATGACGCGCTGCGTTAGAGTATAACAGGAATGTGCAAGCACAGAGCATCGAACTAGGGATCGGTCGTTGGGGTTCGGGATTTTAAACATCATTCGTGCAATTCGTGGCTAAATTCAATTTCGCCGTTTGAAATAGAAATTTTTGCTGCTCAAGCCACGTCTTGGTGCTGAAAAGAGCATAGAACATAGAGCATACGGGGATTTTAAACATCATTCGTGCAATTCGTGGCTAAAAAGTGATCTTCGTGGATCAAGCGGGTGCAAACAATCGCTAGCGATTCTGGAGAGCTTACAGTACACTTTTGAGCAAGGGCTTAATTATAAAGGAGCAACACGATGTCAAGCGCAATTTTATGGATTTCAATCGCGGTTGTGATGGGCTTGATGCTGTGGAGTTGGAGTAAACGCTCCGAACGACCCAGCAGCATGATCAACTTCAATCAACCACCAATCAATCCAGCTCGACCATCAAGTTTCGATTCAGCCAAGCTCGATCAAGCTCAAATTCAGCTGTTGCTAAGCCAAGGCAAAAAGCTTGAGGCCATCAAACAGGTTCGGCTGCAAACGAGCCTTGGCCTAAAAGAAGCCAAAGATTATGTCGAGGCAATCGAGCGCGGCCTAAGCCCGATTAGCCCAGGCGTGGTAGAGCCAACAGTGCCGCAACTACCCGAAGATCTCTTGCGCGAAGCCCAAATTGTTGCCCAGCAAGGCAATAAAATTCAGGCGATCAAAATGGTGCGTGAAGCAACCAAACTAAGTTTGAAAGAAGCCAAGGATTTGGTTGAAAGTTGGTAGAACAAAACCACGCTGGGCCAGAATCCAGCGTGGTTTTGAGGCATGGTTGCGTCAGGGCGACGCGAGGAGATCCGACAAGCTAGGCTTGTCCGCTAATCAGGCGTTTTTGGCACGCACCGCTAAGGCATGCTCAATCGCCCAAATTGATTGAGGTCGCATGTACATGCTGGCACGGAAGGTTCGTTCGATGCCCCATGCTTCAGGTGTGCGGAACCACAATCCAAGTTCGTTATAGGTGGCGTTATAGGCTCCCCAAGCGGTTTGCCAGCCTTCAAGATCAAGTCCTTCTTGCAGCATCATGGCCGCAATCGCGTAGGTCGTGCCGCTCCAAACTTCGCTTGCTTGGTTGGAGCTGGTATCAACCGTGCCATCAGGATGCATACCGTTGACTGCACCCAATGCGCCGTTGGCATATTGCATGACGTTGAAGCGATAGACCGTTTGCAAGGCCGAGCGAATCATCTCGCGTGGAGCAACCGCTGGCAAGCCAATTGCCCCTGCATACCATTGGCCCACCAATTGATCGGCCATAATCACTTCGCGCAAATCGGTATCAGCAGTGTGATAGCGGAAATAAGTACCATTCCAAAGCTTGGTTTCAAAACTTTGGCGAGCAGCTGCTAACCATTCGCTCCAAGCGTCGGCTTGAGCATGGTCGCCCATGCGTTGGGCTAGGCGAATCGCCGCTTCCAAGGCACAAATCAACAAGCTCGCTGAATAGCTAGCCGCACCGCTCATGGCCCAGGTATCGTAGGTTTGGTCGGCTCCACTATGGTCGAGCAAGCCATCGCCATCACTATCGAATTGATGCACATATTCTAAAGCAGTTGGAATTGTGTCCCAAGTTGCTTCTAGCATGGCCTGATCGTTCCACAAGGTTACATCGCGATAGATCCGCAAAATGTACTTGAGGTTGAGATCTTTCCAGTTATTGATATCTTGGAAGTCGTAGGCATTGGTTTTGATCAATGGTTGCTCTTTGGGCGCACCAAGATCATGCGGCAAGGCTCCAGCGGCCTTGCGAATTGCTGGGACTTGGGTTGCCACAATTGTTACAACGGTATCATCAGCATCGTTGACCGTCTTGGAGAAGGCCAAAATCTCGCCGCGTTCAAGCTCTGGCCACAAAGCTAAGATGCTCCACGAGCTGTAGAACGACACATCGAGCGTGCCATAGAACGGGTAATCGTAGCATTCGAGGTAGCTGAACAAGCCCACATCATCAGCCGAAGGCTCCGGCTCGCCGACCGCCCGATCAACCCACAATGTGCCACCATCAACCAAATAATAGAGTTCGTTAAAAAGAGCAGATTTATACCAGAGTGGCCGTTGATCATCATTCAGAATGGGGTTTTGCCAAGCTTCAATTGCCTCGCGCCAAGCATCGGCATTGGTCAAACTAGCAATTGCCAAGGCTTGGGCTTGATCGCCGTTCGTGCCCCAAAAACGAGTATAGCGCTTGTACCAGCGGCTTTCGTCAGCAAACTCGACGATTGGAAAATCCCAAGCGAGGCTGAAGGGAATTACGGCGCTAGCACCAGGCGCTAATTCGAGAGTTACGGCAATCGCCGTTGCGCTGCGTTGATCGGCGGCAACCGATTGGCTGGTTGGATAGTCGGCTAATTGGCCGTCGCTAGCAAAATCTTGCCAGAGCGCAGCAGCGTCTTGCGCAACATCCCAGCATGTCCATTGACTGACGCTCGCCGATTCGGGGGCTTGCACCGCCAAAGCCCACGTGCCGTTATGGCTGCTCAAGGCTTGGTCGCTGGTTTGGCTCAAGGTCACGCCGCTAGTGTTGCCATCGTTCCAAGCGCTGTGTTGGCGTTGCAAGCTTAAGCCAGCAGCTTCGACGGCACGGGTATGTTCCCATGTCAGCATCAATCCCAAACGCACGGTTTCGCTGCCACGATTGGTTACGCGCCAGGTAAACACGCCAACCGGAAAGCTCGTTTCCTTGAGATTACCCGCCAACACAGGTGAAAATTGCTCTTGCACCAGTTCGAGCGGCCAATCGGGGTGTTGATAATCGAACCAAGCGCGGGGGAAAAGCGCATGATAATTGCCAGCGCCAACTGGATAATTCCAGTTCCAGCTACTCAATTCATCGGTATCTGGTTGGATCGTGCATAAGACTTGGGCGGCTTGTTGACTGGCGGTTTGCCAGAAAACACTCCATTGATTGGGCCAAACGCTGCGATGTATGTGCTTGCCAACCTCTAAATGCCAGCGTGACCAATCGCCGCGAAAGTTGCGGCCAATCGCCCCGCTGCCCATGCCACCAATTGGCAAACCATGAAAGACTCCATCGTCAATAATCGGCCCATGATCGTGGGCGGCAATCGCCGCATTCGGATAATCGAGGCCAAGTGGGCGTTGCCACGCAGCGAGAGGAATTGAGGAATGGTGGCGTTGTTCGGTCATGATCCTGTGCTCCTATGTTTGGGTGCTGTGCCCAAACACTGATCGATACAGATACAAACGGGCGTGCAGACCTCAGCAACGCCAAAGTCTACACGCCTTTGTTCTGGTTGTTGAGAAAATAAATCTATTTGACTGCGCCAGCGGTGAGGCCAGCGATAAAACGCTTTTGCAATAGGAAGAACATCGCGGCAACTGGCAGAATAATCACCACCGAGGCTGCCGAAAGCAACTCATAGCGATTTTGCGAGCCAGCCACCCCGGTAAATTGGCGAATCCCGACCGGAATCGTTTGAACATTCAAGACCCATGCAAACAACAATTCGTCCCATGCAGTCAAGAACACAAAGATCGCGGTTGAAATCACGCCTGGGCCAGCCAATGGCATAACGATATAGACAAAGGCTTGGAAGCGGGTTGCCCCATCGACCATGGCCTGTTCTTCCAAATCTATCGGAATCGTCGCAAAGAAACTGCGCTGAATCCAGAGCGAGATTGGCAAGAAGAACCCAACATACAGCACAATCGCGCCAAAATTGGTGCCAATCAAAGGAATTCCAAGGTTATTTTTCATCCAAAGGAAGGTCATATACAACGGAATCAGGAACAGCGTGCCAGGCACTAATTGGGTTCCCAAAATCGCCATACTCAACCCGCCAGCACCCGGGAAGCGGAACCGTGCCAAGGCATAGCCCGACATCGATGCCAAAATTGTAACAACCAAGGTGGTAATGCCACAAATAATTAAGCTATTGCTGAAATACGTTCCAAACTTAACCCGTGTCCACATCTCGTTATAATTTTCAAATCGCCAGTCGCTTGGAAAGAAATTACTGCCAACTGCGAACTCTTCACGCGATTTGAATGAGCCAACCACCAAGAAGATAATTGGCAACAACATCAAGGCAATGATCACCAGCAATAAGATATCGCCACCACGATCAAGTAACCATGCTTTGTAATTGATCGTTGCGCGTACAGGTCGGGCCGATTCGGCCTTTTTACTGAGCGAAACACCCATAAACGGCCTCCTTATTCAGCCCGCAAGCTATCGCGGAATGCACGATACCAAATGCCAACAAAGACCAACAGCATGCCCATCAGAATAACTGAGGCTGCCGAACCAAATCCATATAAGTGTCGTTCCCACGTCTGGCGGGTAATTGCTGGTACGAGCAAGTCGGCGTATTCGCCTGCGAAACCGGTACCACCGCCGAACATTTGCACAGCAATATTATAGCCACCATAGAAACCGTTAATCAAGCCAAACAACACTTGGGTTGCAGCAATTGGCTTAATCAAGGGCAAAGTAATGTGGCGAAAGCGCTGCCAGCCGTTGGCTCCATCAAGCGAAGCCGCTTCGTAGAGGTCGGTTGGAATCACCTGAATTGCCGCGAGGAACATAATTGTGGTGAAGGGTAAACCACGCCAAACCGTGGCAATCACCAAGGCATACAACGAGTTAGGGCCAATCAACCAAGTTACTGGGGTATCAACGATATTCAAGCCAAGCAAGATTTTATTGGCAAGGCCACCTTGTTCGAGCCAAATAAAGTTGAAGATTGTCCCAGTCACGAAGGTTGGCACGACCCATGGCAATAACACCAAGGTTCGGGCAATCCCACGCCAGCGGAATTCACGATTCAGCAGCATGGCCAGCATCAAGCCCAAGCCCAGCGTGCCAATATTGGTCCAAATGGTATAGACTAATGTATTTGAGGCAGCATTAATTAGGCCAGTTACCCGCGAACTTGCGCCAGCTTCACCAAAGCCAAAGATCGCGTTGAAAACTTCGATGTAGTATTTTAGCCCAACAAATGGTGCTTTGAGATAGAGGGTTAAGGTTGTAAGGCGAACATCGAGGAGTGAAAGATACAACCCTTGGACAATCGGAATCAAGTGCACAACCATCATCGCCACAAAGGTTGGAGCGATAAATTTATATGCTAGGCTGTTTTGCCGAATCCGTTGCCAGAGTGAAAGTTTATTTTTTTTTGGTGCCAGAGCCATAAACATCGCTCCATTGCGTGGATGCAGTGGTGGGCGTGGCGCAGAGAGCAAACACCCTGCGCCACGTCACTCGTCCGATTAGTTACCCAACAATTCGTTGACAGTTTGAGCAGCTTGATCCAAGCGGGTCTTGACGGCTTCAGCGCTGACTGGACCGCCAGCGGTTGCTACATCGTCCCAGAGTGAACCAAGTTGTTCGTTGAGAACGCTCTCAACTTGACCCCATTCAGCGATTGGAGCCGAGGTTTTGCCCTTAGCAGCAGCGGCGATGAAGACGCTGTACAAGGCATCGCTGGCGATGCTAGCATCGGCTTGAGCGGTCTTGGTTGCTGGCAACATCCCGATGGCTTGGCTATAGCGCAATTGTGATTCGTTAGCAGCCAAGAATTGTACGAACTTGACAGCAGCATCAGCGTTTTCGCAGCTCTTCAAGATGGCCAAGTTGCTACCACCAACGAAGGTGTATGAGCCACCAGGGCCGGCTGGGAATTCGGCGTAGGCCAAGTTGTCGGCCACGGTGCGGTTAGCCCAGCCACCAGCGTCGGCAGCAGTGCGAGCATTGCTGATCAACCATGGGCCAGTGATTGCGCTGAAGGTGCGGCCATCGCCAAAGCTGGCATCAACTTGCGCTGAGTTCAATTCCAAGGTGTTGGTAACGGTCAATTTGCTGCTGTAGAGGTTGGCAAATTCTGAAACGCCAGCCACAGCTGCTTCTGAGTTGAAGGTTGCTTCGCTGAGATCGCTGCTCAACAAATCGCCACCGCTGTTCCAAATCCACATTGAGCTATTTTGCCAAACGTTCCAGTCGTTGCGGCCTGGGAAAGCAATCCCAGCAACGTCAGGATTTTGTTCTTGGATGGTAGCCAAGGTAGCTTTGAAGCTGGTCCAATCCTTGAAAGCTTCTTCTGGCTTCAAGCCAGCTTTTTCCAACAAGTCTTTGCGATAGGCCAAGGCGCGAACATCAGCAAACCATGGAATCGAGAACGTGCCTTCCATACCTTGCAATTGTGAGGTTGCCCATGAAGCGGCGACGAAGCTATCGCTACCACCCATAGCGGTGATTTCTTCGGCGGTGAATGGGCGTAAGCCACCCATTGCAGCAAAAGTTGGGTTCCAGGTCGTACCCAATTGGGTAATACATGGGCCTTCACCACCTTGAACCGAGGTTTGGATGCGTTGGAAAGCTGCACCCCAGTCGAGCATTTCTGGCTCAACGTTAATGCCGGGGTTAGCTTTTTCGAAGGCATCGATTTCAGCTTGGATGGCATCGGCTGGAGCAGCACCGTTAGGCATGTGCCACAGCTTCAAGGTAACAACATCGCCACCAGCTGGCTCGGCGGTTGCTGGTTCAGCGGTTGCGGCAACTTCGGTTGGAGCATCAGCAGCAGTTGGTTCAACTTGAGCCGCAGTTGTTGCGGTAGCAGCTGGAGCAGTCGTTGCAGTGGGAGCGGTCTCAGCTCCACCACAAGCAACCAAGATCATTGAAATCAGAGTTAAGAGGCTTAGCCAAGTAATAAACGGACGGCGTGAGCGTTGCATACGAATCCTCCTTGATTCCGGCGTTGAGTGGGTTGAACATCAGTGTCCATTCGAACTCATTTGGGATCGCTCCCAAAAACTCCCGTGTTCGACAGACCATGCGATCTAGTGAATCCGTGGGTGCTGTTTAGGCGACCCGTGGCCCGCACGATTGGCGTAAGACTAACGAAGGTGAGAGACGGATGTGTTGCTGGAGCGGTGGTCGCCCTTCGAGATGGTCAAGCAACATCGTGGCGGCGGTACTACCAAGCTTCTGAATTGGTTGGTGAATCGTCGTCAGGGCGGGGGTTGTATAGGCCGCGCCTGGCACATCATCAAAGCCGATCAGCGAAATATCGTGGGGAGCATGTAACCCGGCCTCGTAAATAGCCCGTAAGGCTCCTAATGCCATGGTGTCGCTGGCCACAAAGACAGCGCTTGGTCGCTGTTCAAGGCTGAGCAATTGGCGCATTGCAGCATAGCCACCCTCTTGGGTAAATTCGCCCTCGATCATCAACGAATGCTCGATGGCAACGCCTGCTTGCAATAACGCTTGCTTATAGCCGTCACGGCGATCAATGGCGGTTTTCATCTGCAGTAGGCCTGTAATCGCCCCAATCCGTCGATGGCCAAGTTGCAATAAATGGCTGACTGCAAGCACTGCCCCGGCCCGATTTGCCACGTCAACGGTATACATTGGCTGCATATACGGGTGTTCGCCGATTAAGACCAACGGCATTTGGTCGTTAATCAGCAAGGGTAGCACTGGGTCATCAATATCGCTCGAAAGCATCAACAGACCGTCGGTCATCCGACTGCGTAATACCCGCTGATAGAAATCCCGTTCTTGGGTTCCAGTCACCATCGACAGCATCACCGAATAATCCCGCTCAGAACAGGTTTCGGTAATTCCTTGGATGATTAATGGGAAGAATGGGTCAGTGAAGATAATTGCCGAGCTGCGTGGGATCAACAGGGTCACCACATTGGTTCGGCGGCTTGCCAGACTACGAGCGGCTGCCTGCGGAACGTATTCTTGTTCGCGAATAACTTCCAACACCCGTTGTCGCACTTCAGGCCGCACGCTGGGATGATTGTTGATTACCCGCGAAACGGTCGAGCGTGAAACATTGGCAAGTTGGGCTATTTGGCGAATCGTGAGTTGTTCCACGGCGAAACCCCACAAACTGATTTAAATTACTTTGGAACCGGTCTCAGAAGTCTTGGGGAGAGAATAAAAGATCTTATGTATTTTGTCAAGCAGTTGTTTTCTGAAAATGCTCTCTAGCTCTCTTAATAGGTATGTAGTAGCTGTTTAGCCCTTCAGAATAGCCTAAATCCAAATCTAAAAACTTTTTAAAATTTATGCTTGACAAGTCGCAATGAATCATTTAGGATATTTTTACTTTCATAACAAACTGTGCTTGGGAGCGATCTCATTCCACTACTGCATTACTCTCCTCTCTCCTAGCCTCTCAGCAAGTGCTTGATCTCATGGCATTGGGAGCGGTCTCAATTCCAAATCAAGCCAACCTGACCGCAACCACAGTGAACCATGGCCGTCCTGATGTGCCAAGCAGCACACCAGCCAATGCAAACAAAATGCCTTCAATGCAGGAAGGAGTATCCAATGATGAGTACACCGCTCGAACGTTCGAGCCAACGCTGGCGGATTCTCGCCGGATTCGTTGCTTGTTTGCTGATTGCAGGGTTAATTATTAGCCCAACCACCCCCACCAAAGCCGCCGAGCCACTCTATCGCTATGGCGAGGCGCTGCAAAAGTCCTTTTTCTTCTACGAAGCGCAACAAGCTGGGCCAAAACCAAGCTGGAATCGCGTTTCATGGCGTGGCGATTCGGTGCTCACCGATGGCGCTGATGTTGGTCTCAATCTCAGCGGCGGCTGGTTCGACGCAGGCGATCACGTCAAATTCGGCTTTCCAATGGCGGCTTCGGCCACAATGCTGGCTTGGGGCGCGGTCGAATATCGCGATGCCTATGCCCAAAGCGGCCAACTCGACGAATTGCTGAATAATTTGCGCTTCGTCAACAACTACTTTATCAATGCCCATCCCTCGCCAAATGTGCTCTACGGCCAAGTTGGCAATGGTGGCAAAGACCACGCCTTCTGGGGACCAGCCGAAATTATTCACCTCGATGACCAAGCTGGCCCACGCCCATCGTACAAAATTGATGCAACCTGTGGTGGCTCCGATTTGGCAGGCGAAACCGCCGCTGCCATGGCCGCCTCGTCGATGGTCTTTCGGCCAACCGACCCTGCTTATGCCGACACCTTGCTAAGCCATGCACGCCAACTCTATAGCTTTGCCGACACGGTGCGCGGCAAATATAGCGACTGTATCACCGATGCTACCTCGTTCTACAACTCGTGGAGCGGCTACAATGATGAGTTAGTTTGGGGCGCAATTTGGCTCTATCGCGCTACGGGCGAAGCCAGCTACCTGAGCAAGGCCGAGCAATATTATGCCAATCTCAGCACCGAACCCCAAAGCACAATCAAATCGTATCGCTGGAGCATCGCATGGGATGATAAATCCTATGGCTGTTATTTGTTGCTAGCCAAATTGACCGGCAAACAACTATACAAAGACGATACCGAACGCTGGTTGGATTATTGGACGGTTGGTTATAATGGCCAACGCATCACCTATTCGCCAGGTGGACTAGCACAGTTGGATACTTGGGGAGCCTTGCGCTACTCGGCCAACACCTCATTTGCCGCCTTTGTCTACAGCGATTACATCACCGATGCCACCAAAAAAGCTCGCTACCACGACTTTGCGGTCAGCCAAATCAATTACATGCTGGGCAGCAACCCACGTAACAGTAGCTATGTCGTTGGCTTCGGCAATAATCCACCAGTCAACGTCCACCATCGCACCGCCCACGGCTCATGGACTGATTCATTGAGCAATCCAGTCAATCAACGCCATATTTTGTATGGGGCATTGGTTGGCGGGCCAGCCAAAGGTTCGGGCGATGCCTACACCGATAGCCGCAATGATTATGTGGCCAACGAAGTGGCGACCGACTACAATGCAGGTTTTACCAGCGCCTTGGCTCGGATGTATAGCGAATTTGGCGGCGCACCACTCGCCAGCTTCCCACCAATCGAAACACCCGAAGATGAATTTTTCGTGGAAGCCAAAGTCAATGCTTCAGGCCCACGCTTCATCGAAATTAGTGGCGTGTTGCACAACCAAAGTGCTTGGCCAGCCCGCAACAGCACCAAACTCAGCTATCGCTACTTTGTCGATTTGAGCGAAGTATTTGCTGCTGGCTATGGCTTGAGCGATGTTACGGTTAGCACAGCCTATACCCAAGGCTCAGGCGTTTCAGGCTTGAAGCAATGGGCTGGCACAATTTACTATGTCGAAATTGCCTTTGCTGGAGTCAATGTCTACCCAGGTGGTCAATCTGAATCACGCAAAGAAGTGCAATTCCGGCTTTCATTACCAACCAACACCAATGCCCAACAATGGGACAATGCCAATGACTGGTCGTTCAATGGCGTTGGCACCAGCACCGATCGGGTCAAAACCCGCCGGATTCCAGTCTATGACAATGGCGTGAAGGTCTTTGGCGATGAGCCAGGTGGCAGTAACGTAACTCCAACCGCAACCAGCTTGCCAACCAACACGGCTACGCCAACTGTGCGCCCAACCAATACCGCAACCCCAACTACGGGGCCAAGCGCAACCCCAACTATTCGCCCAACCAACACCGCAACCCCAACCGTTGGCCCAAGCGCAACCCCAACCATCCGCCCGACCAATACACCAACGGCCTTACCAACGAACACACCGCTGCCAACCAACACCCCAGTGGCTGGAGCATGCCAAGTCAAGTATCGCGTTCCCAACGATTGGGGCAGCGGCTTCCTTGGCGATGTCACAATCACTAACGGCGGCGCAGCGATCAATAGTTGGAATTTGACCTGGAGCTTCGCAGGCAGCCAACAAATCACCAACCTCTGGAGTGGGGTGGTGAGCCAAACTGGCCAAAACGTTAGCGTCAGCAACGCCGGCTGGAATGGGAGCCTTACCAGTGGTGGCTCAGTCAACTTTGGCTTCCAAGCAACCAACAACGGAACCAATAGCATTCCCGCAAGCTTCAGCCTGAATGGGTCAGCTTGTACGATTGTGCCATAACCAACGAATTAGCCAAGCCTCGGCAATGGTTAGATTGAACAATCCGCGCTGTTTGATCGAACCATTGCCCTGAATTCGCTGAACCAGTTGTATGGAAATAGATAGCTCTGCCGTCGATTGGGCAGAGGTTCGCTTCGTATTGTCTCTGAACTTTTCATTTACCCAAGGAGTATGTATGTCTCGGCACTATTACGCCCGAGGGGCGATGTTGTTAGCGCTGCTAACGATGATTGGTGGCCTGTTGACCACCCAGAATGCCAAGCCAACCGCCGCCGCCGCCAGTTGTGTGGTCACCTATCGCATTCCCAACGATTGGGGCAGTGGCTTCCTCGGCGATGTTAATATTCAAAATAATGGTGCAGCCATCAGTAGCTGGACGGTTGGCTGGAGTTTCGCTGGCAATCAGCAAATTACCAACCTCTGGAATGGGGTTGTAACCCAAACTGGCAATCAAGTAACCGTGCGTAATGCAGGCTGGAATGGCGCAATTGGCAGCGGCGGCGCAGTCAACTTTGGCTTCCAAGGAACCTACAGCGGCGCTAATGCCATCCCAACCGTATTTACATTAAATGGGGTGGTTTGTGGTGAAACGAATCCGAACCCAACCGCAACCACTCCACCAACTGCAACCACCCGCCCAACCAACACCGTAGTTGTGCCAACTAACACGGCGGTGCCGCCAACCAGCACGACGCGCCCAACCAACACAACCGTGCCACCAACTAACACGGCAGTGCCACCAACCGCGACCAACGGCCCAACCAGCACGCCACGGCCAACCAATACCCCAACGGTTGTACCACCAACCAGCACCCCAACCCAACCAGGCGATGATACCTACGATCAACGCTTCTTGGAAATGTATGCTGAGTTGAAGAACCCAGCTAATGGCTATTTCAGCCCCGAAGGTGTGCCCTACCACTCAATCGAAACCTTGATTGTTGAAGCTCCGGATTATGGCCACGAAACCACATCCGAAGCCTACAGCTATTGGTTGTGGCTCGAAGCCATGTACGGCGAAGCAACTGGCAACTGGCAACCATTGGCCGATGCTTGGCGCAACATGGAAATGTATATCATTCCAACCAGCCAAGATCAACCAAGCAGTGGTTCGTACAATGCCAATAGCCCAGCCACCTATGCAGGCGAATGGGAATTGCCCAGCCAATACCCATCACAATTACAAACTGGCGTTTCAGTTGGTCAAGACCCAATTGCCGCTGAATTACGCTCGGCTTATGGCACCAGCGATGTCTATGGCATGCACTGGTTGCTCGACGTTGATAACTGGTATGGCTATGGCCGCCGTGGCGATGGCACCAGCAAACCATCATATATCAACACCTTCCAACGTGGCGCTCAAGAATCAGTTTGGGAAACCGTGCCCCATCCATCGTGGGAAAGCTTCAATGATGGCGGCCCCTTCGGCTTCTTGAACTTGTTCACTGGCGATGCTAGCTATGCCCGCCAATGGCGCTACACCAACGCTCCCGATGCTGATGCCCGTGCCATCCAAGCGATCTACTGGGCCAAGATCTGGGCTGACGAACAAGGTGGTTCGCCAATCGTCAATGGTTTGGTAACCAAGGCCGCCAAGATGGGCGACTACTTGCGCTACGCCTTCTTCGATAAGTACTTCAAGCAAATTGGCTGTACTTCAACCTCGTGCCCAGCTGGATCAGGCTACAACAGCGCTCACTATCTGTTGTCGTGGTACTACGCTTGGGGTGGCTCAATTGGTAATGGCGGCGGCTGGGCATGGCGCATCGGCAGCAGCCACAATCACTTTGGCTACCAAAACCCAATGGCAGCCTGGATTTTGGCCAGCCAACCAGCCTTCAAACCAGCTTCAACCAACGGCGCTCGCGACTGGAACACCAGCTTGACCCGCCAAATCGAGTTCTACACTTGGTTGCAATCGAGCGAAGGTGCCATCGCTGGTGGTGCTACCAACAGCTGGAATGGCCGCTACGAAGCAGCCCCAGCCGGAACCAGCACCTTCTACAATATGGCCTACGACGAAAAACCAGTCTACCACGATCCGGCTAGCAACACTTGGTTTGGTTTCCAAGCTTGGTCGATGGAACGGGTCGCTGAATATTACTACGCTTCAGGCGATGTCAAAGCCAAGAACGTGCTCGACAAGTGGGTAACCTGGGCTTTGGCCAACACCACCTTGACCAGCAATGGCAGCTATGAAATTCCATCAACCTTGGCTTGGAGCGGTCAACCAGCTACATGGAACGCCAGCAATCCAGCCGCTAACACCAACTTGCACGTCACGGTCGTCGATAAGACCCAAGACGTTGGTGTTGCCGCCGCCTATGCCAAGACCTTGATGTACTACAGCGCTGCAACCAAGCGCTATGGCACGCAACACGTCGCTTCACAAACTATGGCCAAAGAATTGATCGACCGCATGTGGTCAGAATATCGCGACGATAAGGGTGTTGCTAACCCCGAAACCCGCAAAGACTACAACCGCTTCGACGATGCAGTTTATGTGCCAAACGGCTGGACGGGCACCATGGCCAATGGTGATCCAATCAACAATTCATCAACCTTCTTGAGCATTCGCACCAAATACGAAGATGATCCAGCCTTCCCAGCAGTGCAAGCCTACCTCAATGGTGGCCCTGCACCAACCTTCACTTACCACCGCTTCTGGGCTCAAGCCGATATCGCAATGGCCTACGCCGAATACGATCGCTTGTTCCAGTAAGCTCCCACGATGCTCGCTAGCGCCGGCTGGCGAGCATCGCTTAATAAATATTAACTTAGGACTTTTAGGCTATCCATTAAATATCTTAATAAATAGTAGACTGAGGGCGGCAGTAATTGATTGCCTGCCCTCTTTTTTCTCAATTGTTCTTTTGGAGGTTGTTTAATGTTAAAGCATCGCAAAATGTTGCTGATAGTAGCGTTACTCACGCTACTGACCGTGCCATGGTGGCAATCCAAAGCCGCCCAAGGCAATAGCGTTAGTCCATTATTGTTCCCATACAATCAAGCTTCGGGTATTAGCTACAATGTGACCGATCTCACGCAGGCTTGGAACGAGTGGAAAAGCAACATGATCACCGCCAATAATGCTGGCGGCGGTAATCGGCTACGGGTGATGGGTGGAGTCGATAGCTCATCAACCGTCTCCGAAGGCCAAGGCTATGGCATTTTGTTTGCCTCGCTATTCGACGACCAAACCACCCTCGATGGCTTGTGGCTGTTCACCCGCGATCACCTTGATCCCAACGGTTTGATGCACTGGCACATTGGCAATCCTGGCCAATTGCGCGGCAGCTACGCCGCTACCGATGGCGATGAAGATATTGCCCTCGGCCTGGTCAATGCTTGTACCAAAGTGCGCAAGGGTGTTTGGCCAAATAGCAGCAATGGCTTAGATTATTGTAGCCTTGCCACTACCATGATCAACAATATTTACACCTATGAAGTTGATCACCCAGGCTCATCGCCAGTCGCTGGCTTGCCTAGCAACCCAGGCAACGAATTATTGCCCGGCGATGGTTGGAATTTGGCCCGCGATTATCCCGAAGGTATCGTCAATCTCTCGTATTTCTCGCCTGGCTATTTCACCGTGTTTGGTAAATTCACGGGCAAGACCAGCGAATGGGAAGCCGTCAACACTCGCAATTATGAAATTACTAACCTTGCTCAATCGCGGGCTGGCAACTGCTCCAAACTCGTGCCCAACTGGAACCAATATGATGGTGATGCCCAGTTAGTTTCATGGCAGCCCGAGGAATATGCTTGGTGGAGCTATGACGCAGCTCGCTTTGCATGGCGCGTCGCCGTCGATAAGGCGTGGTACAACACCGCCAGCTCACGCGAAACCATGAACGAAGTTGGTGGTTTCTTCAGCAGCGTGGGCATCGAAAATGTGCAGGCTCGCTATCGCATGAACGGCACATCAGTTGATAATTATCGTGGTGTGTTCTTCGTGGCCAATGCTGCTGCCGCAATTTGGGCCGCTCCTGCAGCGCAAGCTGTCAATTGTGGCGCGGCAACGGGCACGCTCAAAACTAGCCCGCAACAAGCCTATAACATGGTGTTGACGACCAAAGATTCGCCAAATTCATATTATGTCAATGCTTGGCGTTTGATGAGCATGTTGTTGTTGACTGGCAATTTCCCCAATATTTATGAGTTGGCCAACGGTGTTACGCCAACCAACACAACCGTGCCACCAACCAGCACCCCACGGCCAACCAACACAACCGTGCCACCAACCAGCACAACCGTACCGCCAACCAGCACCCCACGGCCAACTAATACCCCTGTCACAATCACACCAATTTTGACCCCAATTCCAACGCTAACACCGATTCCAACCACTGTTCCGACCAGCGTGCCACCAACCAATACGCCAGTTCCAGGCGCATGCCAAATTACCTACACCATCAGCAACGATTGGGGTAGTGGTTTTACCGCTGATGTCAGCATTCGCAATAACGGCGCAGCAATCAACAACTGGAATGTGCGCTGGAATTTCGCTGGCAATCAACAAATTAGCAATCTTTGGAATGGCGTTGTGAGCCAAACTGGTCAAGCAGTCAGCGTCAACAACGCCGGCTGGAATGGCTATATTGGCAGCGGCGGTACTGCTAGCTTTGGCTTCCAAGCCAGCTACAATGGCAGCAACCCCAAACCAACCAGCTTTAGCCTGAATGGCACAGCTTGTAGCGTTGCGCCATAGGATTGTTGATATACTAGCCGTCGGTTTATTGCAAGGATGCAGTTTTGTACTGCATCCTTGTTTTTGTGTGTAGGAGCAACCTCGATGAAGCAAGCATTGCACTCACGTTGGCTTATTTTGGTTCTATTAGTTGGTCTTGGGTTTACAATTCCTCACGAGCAGTCAGCCAATGCCAATCCGCAAGCATTTAGCTTTCCCTATAATCAAGCTTCGGGCATTAACTACAATGTGACCGATCTCACTCAAGCTTGGAATGAATGGAAAAGCGCCCAAATTACCAGCAACAACGCTGGCGGTGGCGGACGTTTGCGGGTACTCGGCGGAGTTAGCAATAGCACCACTGTTTCCGAGGGCCAAGGCTATGGCTTGCTCTTCGCCTCATTATTCGACGATCAAACCACCTTCGACGGCTTATGGCTGTTTACTCGTGATTATTTTACCAGCCGCGGCCTGATGCATTGGCACATTGGTAATCCAGGCCAAATTAATGGTAGCGGCGCAGCGACCGATGGCGATGAAGATATTGCTATGGGCCTAGTCAATGCCTGTATCAAAGTGCAACAAGGAGTTTGGCCCGCTAGCAGCAATGGCCTGAATTATTGCACGCTTGCCAGCACCATGATCAACAATATTTATACCTATGAAGTTGATCATGCTGGCAGCAACCCACCCGCCGGCTTGCCCAATAACGAAGGCAACGAACTACTGCCAGGTGATTCATGGT
This sequence comes from Chloroflexota bacterium, assembly GCA_020161265.1. Classification (NCBI taxonomy): domain Bacteria; kingdom Bacillati; phylum Chloroflexota; species Chloroflexota bacterium. Next base: position 62,525 of record JAIUOC010000004.1, read on the forward strand.
CAACCGCGACTGAATATACTCAAGGTATTGTTAATCTTTCTTATTTCTCGCCTGGCTATAGCACAGTCTTTGGCAAATTCACCAACAAAAATACTGAATGGGCCGCCGTCAACACCCGCAACTATGCCATCACCAACTTGGTACAAGCCAAAGCAGGTAATTGCTCGAAACTTGTGCCCAATTGGAATCAATATGATGGCGATGTGCAATATGTGTCGTGGCAACCGGAAGAATCGGCTTGGTGGAGCTACGATGCGGCGCGGTTTGCATGGCGCATCGCGATCGACAAGGCCTGGTACAACACCAGCAACTCACGCGAAACCATGAACGAAATTGGTGGTTTTTTCAGCAGCGTGGGCATTGACAACCTGCAAGCTCGCTATCGGCTTGATGGCACATCGGTTGATAATTATCGTGGCGTATTCTTCGTCGCCAACGCAGCGGCGGCAATTTGGGCAGCTCCGACTCCGCAAGCGGTCAATTGTGGTGCAGCAACTGCCAGCCTCAAAACCACGCCGCAACAAGCCTACAACGCTGTGCTCGCCACCAAAGATACACCCAACAGCTATTATCCCAACGCATGGCGCTTGTTGAGTATGTTGCTACTCACGGGCAATTTTCCCAATTTATATGAAATGGCCCAAAGTGGCACTGGCGGCACGGCAACCCCGACCATCACACCAACGATTACGCGCATCCCAACCGCGACTGTAACGCGGACTGCAACCGCAACGCCAAGCAACACGCCAACCCGCACCCCAACTGGCACACCAGCCACCATCACGGTAACTCCCAGTCGCACCCCAACCGCGACAATAACCCCCAGCCGTACACCAACAGTTGTGCCAAACCTCAATTTCCGAATGTATCTACCATTTGCCAAATCGAATAGTTAAATACAAAACGGCGGCAGTTAGGTGGAACTGCCGCCGCTCTCCGAAATGCTATTTAGGCAAGTTTGGGCTTGCGAGCTACAAATACGATACTCGTAACAAATAATACAATACTAGCTATCAAAATGAACCAAAAACCAATGCCAATACCAACTCCGTCTCTTTCCGATAATCCTGCGCTTAATAACCCATGAAATCCAGCAACGACAAGACTAATGATAATTGCAAACACTCCAAATATTTTTTTACCAGTTAAGCTTGCTATTGACAATAAACTAACCAAACCAACAGTAATTGCAGTAATAACGAAGATTGTTTTGCCATCTGCTTCGATTGTGCCGCGAACATCGCCACTAGCAATCTGTAGCAGACTATAGGTCAGGGTATCATCAGTAGTATTTTTAACATAGGGCAAAAATATACTAACTAACATCAACACACCCAAAACTGCCATTACAATCGTTGAAATCCGTCGATTAGCCATGATTACGTTCCTCCATAGATATTTATCTGTTGATGTAGGCACTATAATTGGCGAATGTGTCAATTTCTGTCACCGATTGAGCAATTAGGGTGTGAATTAGGTCACAGCTGATTTAGCGGCGTTTCAAACGACCCAAAATCCGTTGTTGCCAAACTGCGGCTTCGGGCGCACCCAAAACACTTGAGCAAGCAAAATAAACTGCGATTGCCAGTAAGCCATTGAAAACCAACGAGCCAAGCAAACGCCATAAACTCTGAGCTTGCGGCGCAATTTGCAGCCAAGCATCTAGGTTAAATAATTGCAACTGCCAGCCTAAGCCCAAGCCTGCCAACGTAGCCAGTGCTAAGCCCAACCAAATCGGCGCTTGACCAGCCTGCGGCCAGCGCTGCCGCCCCCAACGCCGCCAAGCATAATCCAGCAGTAGCAGGCCAACAATCAGCAAGGTATAGACTGGCGCTTGCAACACCAACACCATCGCCAACGAACTCACCAAGGTAATTAGCAAGGAGCGGCGTAGTTGACCAGTCGCATCGAGATTGCCATTACGTCGCCGCCACATCACCAGCAGTAGCAATAATTCGAGGTTGTTGGTGATACTAAATGCTCCAGCCAAGCCAATATGGCTGGTGCTAGATTGAGCGAGTAGCCAACATAGCCCAATATTCAGCACCACGGTCACGACTCCAATCACCACTGGAATTGTAGTTTCTTGGCGGGCATAAAAGCCACGAATCAGAATTTCGGCAGCACCAAAGGCCGGCAAGGCCGTGGCATACATCATCAAGGCCTGCACCACCCACAAGGTCGATTGGCTATCGAAGTTGCCGCGTTGAAACAGCACCTGCACAATCGGCGTGGCCAGCATGATCAAGCCAGCAGCAGCAGGAATAATTGCCCATAAGACTGTGCCCAAAGTGTTGCGCGTCGTTTGATTAAAGCCCTCGTGATCGCCAGCAGCATCTAAACGACTGAGTTGTGGAAACATCACGGTGGCCAAACTGAGGGCAAAAATTCCATGCGGCAGTAACATTAAGGTCAGGGCATTGCTCAACGCTGTGGCGCGGCCATCACCAAATAATTTAGCAAAACTAAAAATCGCAATTGTGTTGATTTGCATCGCTGCTTGGCCAAACACTCGTGGCCCCATCAGCAGGCCAATGCGACGCAAGGCGGCATCGCGCCAGTTGAACAGCACGCGATAGCGAAAACCTGAGCGATAGAGCACTGGCAATTGACAAACTAAATAGAGCAATGCCCCCAACACCACGCCCCAGGCGGCTCCTTCGATTGAAACTGGTTGACCATTATGCTCAACCACGCTGATCGGGTGCTGCACCCAACCAAAGCGCACCAGCAACGGCCCGATCAACACAATTCCGGCAATAATCGCCACGTTATAAATCACCGGAACCAAGGCTGGCAGGGTGAAATGATCAAGCGCATTCAACGTCGCCATGGCCAAACCACCCAAACCGAGCAACAGCGGCGAAAGCATAAACAAGCGCACCAAATAAATCGCCAAGCCCAGTTGTTCAGGCGTATAAGTTGGGTTGAGCCAACGCAGCAGCGGGTCGGCCAGCAACAAAATTGCCAACGATACAATACTCAGCACCGTTAATGCGGCATTGATCACCAAATTTGCCACTTGCCAAGCGCGTTCATGGGTTTCCTTCGTATAGGCTTCGATAAAAATTGGAATAAAGGCCGTGCCCAAAGCTCCACCAATAATCACCAAATACAACAAATCGGGAATTTGAAAGGCTGTGGTATAGATATCGCTAACGATATTTGTGCCAAAATAGCTTGATAAGACCGTTTGACGCACAATGCCAATCACACGGCTTAATAAATAGCCCAACATCACAATTGCGCTATTTAGCACTGCGCTCATCGATCGTTTACGTAATGGGCTTGGGGTTGGCGCGGGAGTCGTCGATAAGGACTCGTTGCTCATTTTGATTCTTTCTGGTATAATCCATCGTCGCGAAACCAAATTAGCCGCAGGCTGCGTGGCCTCGGCGTTTTCTTATGATACCAAACCTTCGAGGAGGTCACGTTGGCTAATACAGCTTCCGCCCGCAAACGTATTCGGACAAATGCTCGCCGCCATAACCGCAACGTCATGGTGCGCTCAGCACTCAAAACCTTGGTCAAAAAATCAGCCCAAAGCGTCAATGCTAAAAACGAAGCTAGCAAAGAATCATTGGCAGCAGCGTTGAAGGCGCTTGATCAAGCAGCCGCTAAAGGCATCATTCACAAAAACCAAGCTGCCCGCCGTAAATCACGGTTGGTTCGCCGCTTTAACATTGCTAACGGCATCGGCACTCGCACCACTGTGCAATAAGCTCCGCCATTTTTAGCAATTCTCTGCAACGAAAGCCCTATTTTGGGCTTTTTTGCGTTAATCTGGGGATCAGTTGTTGGGGGTTGGGGGCTAGTTTTAACCACGAAGGACACGAAGGACACGAAGGACACGAAGCAGTAGCCTGCCTTCGTGCTCTTCGTGTCCTTCGTGGATCAGTATTTCATCCCTCATCCTTCATCATTCATCCTTCGCGATCCTACTCATCATCGTCGTGTTGCTGTTTGGAGTTGGCGATGATCGTTTGAGCAACGCTATGTGGCACATCATCATAATGATCAAGCCACATCACAAAATCGCCACGGCCTTGGGTAATTGAGCGCAAATCGGTGGCGTAGCGCTGGCATTCAGCTAATGGCACATGGGCTGTGATCAAGGTGCGACTATGGCCGATTTGCTCCATCCCTTGGACGCGCCCACGTTTGTTGCCATTCAAATCGCTCAGAATATCGCCAACATATTCATCGGGCACATTGATTTTCAAGGCATAAATTGGCTCGATAATAACTGGGTTGGCTTTACGCGCGGCCTCGCGGAAGGCAAATTTACCTGCCGTTTTGAAGGCAATTTCTTTGCTATCGACCGGATGTTCCTTGCCATCGTAAATCGCTGCTTTCACGTCGATCACTGGATGCCCAGACAGCACGCCCAAGGCCATCGATTCACGGATACCCTTTTCAATTGCTGGCCAGAACGACCGTGAAACCACGCCACCCACAATTTCACTGACAAATTCCAATGGATCAGCGCGATTCGGGTCAGTTGGCAATGGTTCAAGCCGCAGCGAAATTTCGGCAAATTGGCCAGCGCCGCCAGTTTGTTTTTTGTGGCGATAGGTGGCCGTAGCTGTGCTGCTGATGCGTTCGCGATAGGGCACGCTGGGTATTGCCAAATCAAAATGCACATCGAATTTGCGTTTGACTCGTTCGGCCACAAAATTTAGGTGGGTTTCGCTCAAACCAGCCAGCAAGGTTTCGCCAGTTTGGATGTCGCGTCCGAGGTGCAAGGTAGGGTCTTCTTCGACGATCCGATGCAAGGCATTGCCCAACTTGTCGAGATCGTTTTTGGAGTGGGGCGTAACTTTGGCAGTAAAAGCAGCTTCGGGGTAGCTGACGCTGCGCAAACGTAAGGGATTATCGGGGCCGTAGAGGGTGTCGCCGCTGAGCGTATCAGCGAGTTTGGCCACAGCTCCCAAATCGCCAGCGCTAACCGAGGAGACAGGCATTTGCTCCTTGCCGCGCATCTGAAAGAGCTGACCAATCCGCTCTTCGCGGCCTGTACGAGCATTACGCACCACCGAGTTGGAATGAATTTCGCCGCTAAACACGCGAAAGAAACTCAAGCGCCCAACATATTGGTCAACCAAGGTTTTGAACACTAGAGCGCTGAGTGGTTCATCAGCTTTGCCTTCAAGGAAATAATCGTCATCGTTGCGCAAATCATGGGCGGTCGTCAAGCGATTGGCCGCCGAAGGAATCGCATCGAGAATCCCATCGAGCAACTGGGGAATGCCTGAAAGCGTGGTGGCCGAGCCAATAAACAGCGGCATAATCGTATGCGCATTGATCGCCGCCTGGAAGCCTTGGCGAATTTCCTCGGCACTCAGGGCATCGGCTCCGCCTTCCAAATACTCTTCGATCAGGTGGTCGTTGGTCATGGCGATTTTTTCGATCAAGCCATCGGCCATTTGCAGCGCTTCTTGGCGAATTTCGGCGGGAATTTCGGCAATTTCGTAAGCGCCATCTTTGCCATTATGATGCAGCCATGCTTTGCGTTTGCGCAGCGACACGATACCCTTGAAATTGGCTCCGCTGCCGATTGGCATATGCACCGGCGTGATTGCCTCGCTCAACAGCCCCTTGGCTTGTTCGACAGTACGTTGAAAGTTGGCATTTTCGCGATCAAGCTTGTTAATAAAAACGACCCGTGGGATATTCGCCTCACGAGCCATTTGCCAAAGCAATTCTGCGCCAACTTCCACCCCGCCAGCCGCATCGAGCACCAGCACCATCCCATCGATCACACGGAGCGCGGCAGCGGCTTCACCCCGAAAATCGGCATAGCCAGGCACATCGATAAAATTGAACTTGTTACCATTCCATTCGATCGGAATCACCGAGAGGTTAATTGAGGCATGGCGCTTGACTTCATCGGGGTCGTAATCGCTAACCGTCGAGCCATCTTCGACGCGACCCATCCGTGGGAGAGCTTTGCTGGCGAAAAGTAGTGCTTCAGCGAGGGTAGTTTTGCCAGCACCGCCATGGCCAAAGAGGCCAATTGTGTGGATACGATCCGGACCGTACTCTTTCATAGAGACTCCTCCTTTGGAGTTACTTGAAACGACGACGGAATCAATGTGAGGTTGATTGTTTGTCGATTATAGCGCCGTCGTGACCGAACGGCAAGCCTAGCTAATCGCTGTGCTCAAATGAGCTAAACAATCGAAACCCTCTTGATGTTGATTTAGGCTTTGAGCATACCACTTCCCAAAGTGGCAGAACGTTGCAGTTTCGCTACCGTTGGATACAAAGTAAAAATTTTTTAGGGCAAAGTGAGAATGGGTTTGTTATTGAGGGAAAATAAAAAAGGTTCTAAAACCACAAACGGCTCGCATAATGGAGCCGCTTGTGGGAGAGAAGAGAGAGGAGAAGGTTTGAACATATAGTACCGCAGTAATCACTCTCTGTCAAGAGGGTTTTTCGTGTTTTAGTCAAGCAATGTTGCGAATTCGTCACAACCTAGTTGCTTTGGGTTTCCATACCCGCCCAAAAAGCTTGTAATTTTTCACGAATTTTGGCATGCTCAGGCAATTCCAATTCAGGATCAAGCTTCAATATTCGTTCAGCCTCAATCCGTGCCGCATGCAGCAAGCGCGTATCGGTCAACTGGGCAACTTTAAGATCAGGCGTGCCGCTCTGGCGAATGCCAAAAAACTCACCTGGCCCACGCAATTCAAGGTCAATTTCAGCTAAGCGAAAGCCATCTTCGCTCTCTTCCATCGACGAAAGCCGGGCCACCGTAACATCGTTATCTTCTTTGTCGCTAACCAACACACAAAACGATTGATGGCTGCCCCGCCCAACCCGCCCGCGAAATTGGTGTAATTGGGCTAAACCAAAGCGCTCAGCACCTTCGATCATAATCGTCGTGGCATTAGGAATATCAATCCCCACTTCAACCACTGCCGTCGCCACCAAAATATCGAATTCGCGATCACGAAACTGGGCCATAATTGTGTCTTTTTCGCTCGAAGTCATGCGACCATGAATCAAGCCCACTTTGAGATCAGGGAAAATCTCGTGTTGTAAATGCTCTTGCTCAACAATCGCTGATTTTACATCTTCGAGTTTTTCGCTTTCCTCAACCAACGGACAAATCACGAAGGCTTGGCGACCAGCCGCAATCTCCTTGCGCATATGTTTGTAGGCTTTGTTGCGTTCGCCCGATGTGATCCATTTGGTGCGAATTGGCTGGCGACCTGGCGGGCGTTCGTCGATCACCGAAACATCAAGATCGCCATAAATCGTCAAGGCCAACGAGCGCGGAATTGGCGTGGCAGTCATCACCAACAGATGTGGATTGAAGCCCTTGCGTTTGAGTGCCTCGCGTTGCTCAACTCCAAAGCGATGTTGCTCATCGACCACCGCCAAGCCCAGTGCCTGATAATCGACGTTAGCTTGAATCAATGCATGGGTTCCAATGATAATATCAACTTCGCCATCAGCGATCAGTTTGAGCGCTTCGCGACGTTGGCGAGCTTTGAGACTGCCCGTTAGCAGGGCAACCCGAATGCCACCTGGCTCTGGTTCTGGCTCGTCGGCCAGCATCAATAATTGCTTAATTTGGGCGAGGCGATTACGTTTTTCTTGATCAAGTTCATCGCGCCAATCACCGTTGCTGTTGGTTTCGCGGCCAGGAATTTTGACATTGGCGAGTAGTTTTTTCAGCCCGCGATAATGTTGCTCGGCCAAAATTTCGGTCGGAGCCATCATCGCCCCTTGAAAGCCCGCAGCAACTGCCTGCACCAATGCAGCCGCCGCCACCGCCGTTTTGCCCGAACCAACATCGCCCTGCACCAGCCGCGTCATGGGCACTGGTCGCTCCAGATCACGGCAAATTTCGTTAAACGTTCGGGTTTGGGCATTGGTCAAGGCAAAGGGTAAACTGCTCAGGTAGGCATCATGAATCGCTTGATTAAAAGCAATTGGCTGGCCTTGCACGCCTTGGTACAGCCGTTTGCGCTGTAATACGCCCAGCTGAATATACAAAAATTCATCAAAGCCCAAGCGTTGGCGGGCGCGTTGCACCATCGCCCAGCTATCAGGGAAATGAATTTGGCTGATGGCAACACCCAAGGGCAATAATCCAGCTCGTTCACGTAGTTCAATCGGCAATGGGTCGGTCAAGGTTGGGGTCACTGCATCAACAACCCGTTTAATCACTTGACGGGCATTGCGATCTTGCAGGCCTTTAGTGAGGGGATGGACAGGCACAAGTCGGCCAGTATGCACCAAATCGTCCTCAACAAATGGCTCCCACTGGGGATTGCTCATCGATTTCAGTTCGCGGAACATACTAACTTTGCCACTGAGCACAATCCGCATGCCCTCACGAAATTGCTTGGCCATCCACGTACCACGAAACCACGAAGCCTTGAGCACGCCTGTATCGTCGCCGACGGTAATTTCCACACCTTGACGGCCTTTGGCATTGAAACTTTTGATCGCATCGACGGTTACAATCACCGTATCGGTTTCGCCCACCACCAAATCACAAATCTGCTTGCGTTTGCTAAAATCGTCGTAGCGATGCGGCACGTGATAAAGCAAATCTTCGAGCGTATGCACATCAAGTTTGGCGAATGAACGGGCGGTGCTTGGCCCAATGCCTTGCAAAGTTTTCAGCAAGGTATCGATTGGCGGTACAGCACCCACGGGTTCAGCCGGAGCTTTGGGCTGTTTGCGAAATAAATTGCGTAGCCGATCAAGTGCAACGCTCAAGCGAGCCTCACGTTCGGCATGGCTCAAATCGGAGTAGCCATCGAGTGCATCAAGCACGCCCTGCACAACTGGTTCGTGCAAGGCTTGGGGATGTTGGGCCTGCCATTCACGCAGAAATAGGCTGATACCGTGGTCGGTTGCAGTATCGTCGCAGCCCGCCTTTTCTTCGGCGGCCAAGGTTTTGCCAAGTTCAATAATATGCTGATTTGCTTGCATAGCCATCAAAATCTAGATTCGCTCAATTGTGCGTTTATTGTAACAGAAAAGGGGATCGGGGATTGGTTGTTGGGGGTCGGACAGTCCATAATTCAAACTCACTGAGCGTTATCAGCATTTTTGGCTGATTGAAGTGCAAATTAATTGACATAGCACATCCGTTCGTGTATACTCGAAGCACAAATTCTCCAAGTTGCTGCTTGTAATCCACGGTGCGCACCATTGCTTGAAAGCTTGATTCTGGGCTTTTACCAGCCACGATGCTTGGAGCATTGCAACGATTGAGTACAACACGAAGGGTAACCGAGATGCAGATTGAGCCAATTCAATTAACCCACAAACGCCATAATTATTTGCCGATGGCCTTTTTATGGCGTGGTATCAGCCATCAGGTCGCCAAGATCGAGCGAGTTTGGAGCAAAGAGGCGCGTTGGGCCCGACCACCACGCCACTATTTTCGGGTGCGTTGCACCAACAATCAAGTTTACAATATTTTCCAAGATGTGCGCTTAAATGCGTGGTGCGTTGAACGCTAGAGGAGGCCGACCGTGTATTTAGCTTGGTTTGATGATCATCCGCGTAAAGAATTACGCTTCAAAATTGCCGAAGCGATTTTCGCTTATGAAGATCGTTTCGGCGAACGCCCAAATGTCGTGCTGGTCAATGCTACCCAGATTTTCAACGAAGATGTTGAAGGTGTGCGGGTAGTTTCACGGCCTTATGTTCGCAAAGATAACTTTTGGGTTGGCATCGAAGGCATCGTTGCTAGCTCATAATCGATCAGCTCTTCTGTAAGATTTGTGTTAATTCTCCTCTAGCCTGCCCGTTTTCAAAATCGACTTGTGGCACAATATATTGGGATACGCATATCTGCGTAATTCAATATATTGTGCCACGAGGAATTTATGTCATTGTTCGAGCCATATACGCTGCCGGTTAGCGGTGTTACCCTGCCCAATCGCCTCGTTCTCGCCCCCATGACCACCTATTCAGGCACGCCTGAAGGCCAAATTAGTCCAGGTGAAGTGGCGTTATTGCAACGCCGTGCCGCTGGCGGCTTTGGAACCGTTATCACTGCCGCTTGCTATGTTGATCGGGCTGGTCAAGCCTTTATCAATCAATGGGGCTGCGATAATGATGATAAACTCGATTCATTACGTCAAGCAGCTAGCGCGATCAAGGCCGAAGGGGCAATTGCTATTCTGCAAATTCACGATGGCGGACGCATGGCTGATCCCAAGGTGTTAATCGAGCCAGCGCCACGCTCAGCCTCAGCCGTTGCCGCCGAACGCCAAGGCTACCTTGAACCCCGCGCAATGAGTGCTGCTGAAGTTGAAAAAAGCATCGCCGATTTTGCCGCTGCGGCCAAACGTGCAGCAGTCGCTGGCTTCGATGGTGTTGAAATCCATGGGGCAAACACCTATTTGATTCAGCAATTTTTCTCGCCACACTCCAACCGCCGTGACGACGAGTGGGGTGGCGATTTGGAACGGCGCTTGCGCTATCCAATTACTTTAGCCAAAGCTGTGCGCGAAGCCGTTGGCGATGCATTCATCGTGGGCTATCGCTTCTCGCCAGAAGAGATCGAAAATCCAGGCATTACGATTGAAGATACTTTGGTTTTGGTGGATCGTTTGGCCGATTGCCGTTTGGATTATTTGCATATTTCGTTGGGCAATTATGCCGCTGGCTCCATGCGCAACCCCGAATCAACTCAACGGCTCAGCCCTTTGGTAATTGAAAAATTAGCTGGGCGAGTGCCATTGATGGCAGTTGGTGGGATCGAAACGCCTGAACAAGCCGAATTGCCATTAAGCGATGGCGCTGAATTGGTTGCCCTTGGCCGAGTAGCATTGTGGGAGCCAGATTGGCCCAATAAAGTTAAAGCTGGTCGCAGCGATTTGCGCCAAGCCTTGCCTGCCAAAGATGGTGATGTGATTTGTAGTTTGCCCAAGCCGTTGTATGACGTTTTAGTCCAACGCGCTGGCTGGGTCAAAGTCGCCGCCGAGTAGCTGCTAAAATTTAACGCAGAGGCGCAGAGACAGCCTTTAGAGAACTTTTTTGATCAGCCACAGTTTTGTTTTCATTGCAAATATTATTCAGATCAAATGAGTACTTTGCTTCTCTGTGCCTCTGCGTTAAAGCCTAATCCCCTTTTGTTCTGCTCCCTGACAACTAGCCCCTGATCCCTAAACTCTTGCAACTAATCGTCATCGTCATCGTTGCCTTTGCCTGGGCCAGGTGGCTTAGGCTTTTTGGCTTCTTTGACCGCAATCACCAAAGTAATTTGGCTATTTTCGGCGATTGGGCTACCAGCGGCTGGCTCTTGGCTCAAAATCCGATCTTTGGCTTGTTCGTTGGCTTCTTCGATAAAATTAATTTTTAGCCCCAATTGGCGTGCTTGCTGCTCGGCCTCGCCACGTTTTAGCCCAACAAAATTGGGCATGCTTGGGAAAGGTTGGCTGGCGATGGTTGGTTCGGGAGCTGGGGCGCTGGTGGTCTCGGCCACAATCGTTGACGTTGCTTCAGCTATTGGCACAAGCGTAGCACTTGGTTGAGCAACAGTCGTTGCATTGCCGCTAGCGCTTGGTTGTTGGGGATCGCCACTGAGTTTGGCAAAGGCGATAGCAATCAGCACTACAAAGGCCAAGGCTGCCAACGTTAGGCCAATTTGTTTTTTGGCGGCAGGTTTGGGGTTGGCAAGCAAGGCTTTGGTTGGCATTGGCTGAGGCTTGGCCTGCACCAAAGCCGCAGTTTTAGGAGGCACGCGCACCGCTGTGGTTTCCATATTGTGAATCGAAACAGTTGAGCGTTGGCGCACTGGCATGGCGATCGTGGCCGAATTTGCTCCCTGTTGAATGCTCTCGATCTCGCCAGCCAAGGCTTGGGCTGAGGCAAAACGCTGGCTTGGCTCGCGCTCAGTCGCACGCTTGATCAAATTCTCAATTGCGGTGGCGGTGCCAGGCAAGGCTTGACGCAAGGCGGGCACACCTTCATTCAAATGGCGTTGCACAATTGCCCACGCCGAATCGCCATCAAGCGGCACCCGCCCTGTCAATAGCTCATATAACATGATTCCCAAGGCATAAATATCGCTGGCCTCGGTGGTTGCACCACCCTCGGCCCGTTCAGGCGCGATATATTGAGGCGTGCCATAAACTTGATCAGCGTTGGTTGTACCGATAGCTTGCACAATCCCAAAATCGAGCAAAATGGCATGGCCATCGGCATTGATACGAATATTTTGCGGTTTTACATCGCAATGCACATAGCCTTGTTGATGAATCGCGGCCAAGGCTAGGGCAATTTCACGCGTCCATGTCAGGGATTGGGGCGCGGCAACGGGCAACAATTGATCAAGGCTTTGGCCCTCGATCAGCTCTTGCACAAAAAACGGCCCGCTGCTTGGATCGTAGCCAACATCGAAAATTCGTGCAATATGGGGATGGCTCAATTGGGCGGCGGTTTGAGCTTCGGTGCTAAATTGCTGGCTCAAGCTAGGATTATTGGCAAACTCAGGCCGTAAAAGCTTTAAGGCCACATCGCGCTTGAGCAACAAATCACGGGCACGATAAACCGTCGCCATGCCACCTTGGCCAAGCGTTGCTAAAATCTGATAGCGATTTACCAGCGTTTGATTCATTGCAGCATCCTTATGTTTGAGCCAATCTCGCGGGTATGATAGCAGAATTAAAAAAATTAAGAGGCGTAAGCTACGCCTCTCAACATCATTCGCTTGATTTACTTTTAGACGGTTTCTGGTTCGCCCAAGATTTTGTTGGTCAGGTATAAGGCCAAGCGGGTGGCCAAGGTTCCTAAGGCCAAGCTCAACAAACCATAGACAATGCGGCGTTTCAAATCATCATCCATTAATTATTCCTCCTAAATCAACAAGCGTTGCTACGCCCTAGTATAGCATTTTTAGTCGCGGCGACCGCCAAAAACCCGAAATGCAAAGTAGGCAAAGGTCAAAATTGATTGCGCCGCAGCCGCAACATAAGTCCAAGCAGCAGCATTCAACACTTTGGAAACCGCCGCTTGATCTTGCGGGCTAACCAAGCCATTGGCGATCAGCATTTTTTTGGCGCGGCTTGAAGCGTTGAATTCAACAGGCAGTGTTACCAAGGTAAAGAGCACTGCGCCAGCAAACAGCACTAAGCCAATCAAGGCCATGGTAAAGCCAATGCCGCCACTACGTGAAGCAGCACCAAACATCAAGCCCAACATCACCAGCCACGTACCAATATTGCTACCAATGTTAGCAATGCCAACGATTGAGCTGCGCAAGCGCAACATGGCATAGCCTTCGCGGTCTTGCAGTGCGTGGCCCAATTCGTGGGCAACAACTGCCATCGCCGCGACCGAAGGGTTAACCGACGATTGCGAAATATTGATCGACTTATCGGCAGGATTGTAGAAATCGGTTAGCTGGCCAGCAACTTGATTGACCCGCACATAGTTTAGGCCTTCAGCGTTCATCAAACGTTGAGCCACCGCAAAGCCATTCATGTTGTGCATATTGGCCACATTGGCATATTTGCTAAATGTCGATTTGACATACCACTGTGCCCAGAAAGCAAACAACATACCAGGGATGGCAAAAACGAAATACAAAGGGTCGAAGATCATCGGTATCCTCCAAGGGGATGCTTGTTCAATGTTCCTGTCCGCATGGACAGAAAATTCTAACCTTAAGTATAGCAAGCTCTGGGCCTAGGCGTGTTAGCATGACATTAATACGCACACCCAAAAATAGAACATCGAAGGAGTTTGCATGAATGGTGGAGGCTGGCGAGGGTTTGTTCGCGCCAATGAGGACGAACAACCCACCATCAGCCGCATGTTGTTGCAGCGCGTATGGGGTTATGCCAGACCCTATCGCGGCGGCATCATTGTGGTCTTAATTACAATTTTCATCGGAACCTTGTTGGATCGGATTACGCCGTTGTTGGTACGCCATTTGATCGATGTGGCGATTCCAGAACGTAATTTGGGGCGCTTAAATCTAGTTGCTGTTGGCTTAGTCGCAATTCCCTTGATCGGCGGTTTGCTGGATATTTTGCAGCGTCGCCATTCATCGTTAGTTGGCGAAGGAATTATTTTTGATTTGCGGCGGGCATTGTATAGCCATATGCAGCGCATGAGCTTGCGTTTTTTCACCAGCACCAAATCAGGCGAGTTGGTTTCGCGGCTTAATAACGATGTGGTTGGTTCGCAACGGGCGGTTACTGGCACGCTGATCACGTTAATCACCAATGTCATTACCGTTAGCATCACGCTGTTTATTATGTTGACGATCGAATGGCGTTTAACCTTATTGGCCTTGTTGGTATTGCCATTGTTTATGCTGCCAGCCCGCCGTGTTGGGCGCATTGTGCGCAACTTGACCCGCTCGCAAATGCAGGCCAACGGCGAAATGAATGCCTTGATGGGCGAGACCTTGAATGTTAGCGGTGCATTGTTGGTCAAGATTTTTGGGCGGCGCAACGATGAAGTCGCCAAATTTAGCCAACATGCTGGCGAAGTGCGCGACCTCGGCATTCGCACCGCCTTGGTCATGCGCTCGTTTTTTGTGATGGTTGGCTTGGTCAGCGCAGTTGGCGTGACCTCAGTTTATTGGTTTGGCGGCTATCTCGCAATCACCTCGGATAATTTTAGCACTGGCGATATTATTGCTTTGGCCTTGTATTTGCCTGGTTTGTATGGCGCAATTTCCACGTTGGTCAATACGCGGGTCGAATTAGCTTCATCATTGGTTTCATTCGAGCGCGTATTTGAAATTCTCGATTTGCCGTTAGAAATTGTTGATGCCAAACAACCCCAAATGCTGCAAACTATTCGCGGCGAAGTGCAATTTGAGCATGTTTGGTTTCGCTATCAGGCCGATGAGATCAATAGTCTCAGTTCGCGCGATGGTCAAGAAACCACTGTTATCAGCCCAATTACTACCCGTGAATGGGCGTTGAGCGATATTGATTTTATCGCTAAACCAGGCCAATTGGTGGCTTTGGTCGGGCCATCCGGTGCGGGCAAAACGAGCCTAACCTATTTGTTGCCACGTTTGTACGACCCTAGTCGGGGCCGCGTGTTGATTGATGGAATTGATGTTCGCGAGTTGGAGCTTGATAGTCTTGGCCAAGCGATTGGCATGGTCACCCAGGAAACATTTCTCTTTCACGAGAGCTTGCGGGCTAATTTGCGCTATGCTAAACCCGATGCCACTGATGTGGAATTAGAGGCCGCTTGTCGCGCTGCCAATATCCACGATTTGATTGCCAGCCTGCCCAATGGCTATGATACTGTGGTTGGCGAACGTGGTTATCGCTTCTCGGGTGGCGAAAAACAACGGATTGCAATCGCCCGTGTGATTCTCAAAAACCCACGAATTTTGGTGCTTGACGAGGCGACCTCGGCGCTCGATTCACGCTCAGAAGCATTAATTCAGGCTGCGCTACAACCATTGCTCAAAGATCGCACCAGTATTGTGATTGCCCACCGGCTTTCAACAATTCTGGCGGCTGACTTGATTTTGGTGGTCGATCAAGGGCGGGTGCTCGAACGTGGCACGCATAGCGAGTTGCTAGCCCAGGATGGTTTGTACGCCCAGCTCTATCAAACCCAATTTAAGGAGCGGGAACAGCTTAGGGATCAGTTGTTGGGGGTCGGGGATCGGGAAATTTAAACTGTAGGAACTAGAAATCTGATGTTAGGAAGGGAAATAAGCATAATCATTCGTGGCTAAAATTCAGCCTTCGTGGGCTTCGTGTTCTTAGTGGATCAATACCTTAACGCAGAGGCGCAGAGAGCCTTTCTACCTAGCTCCTGCCCTCTGATTCCTCGTTTCTCCGTTGCACAAAGCGAAACGCGCCGCCTTTTTCCACATCCATCACATGGCCGCGCCAAACAATGCGCTGCGGCGCAAGCAAGGCTTGAATCAATTGCAGCGGAATGAGCAATTCTAAAAATGGCACGAACAGCCAATAGCGCCGTGGCGTGGCCTGCTCTAGGTAGGCTTGATCAATTTGAATAAAACTGATCAGGCCAAGCAGGGTGTAGCTTGCTGCAAACCAGCGTTGACGTTGGCTGGGGCGCAAGACGGTCACAATCGCCAAAACCAATGGAAACAGCGTGGGCACAATCGCCAAACAAAACAGCAAGCTGCGTTCGCGCAAATTCAAATGGCGCAACAGCGATTCACGCGGGAAGATAAACCAGCGTTGGATTAGGCTGCGATAGCGTTGGGCATTGGTTACGGTGGTACGAATTGCATGGCGCATGCTGGTTTGCTGTAAGCGCAGGCCTGCCTGTTGCACCCGCTGCGCCACCGCAAAATCGTCGGCCAAAATATGTTCTAGGCCAGTAAAGCCATGCAATTGCTCCAAAACTTCGCGACGCATGGCATAAAACATCCCATTGATCGTAAATGGCTCGCTCACTTGGCTATAAGGCACGTAGGTCAGCAAACTATTGCTATTAACAAACAATGCCACCAAACTCGACCAAGTATTATCGAACGAGCGATAGTAGGGCAAACCGAAGGCCAAGCCCACGCCCGCTTGATCAAGCCATGGCAAGCATTGTTCCAAGCCATAAGCTGGCAGGCTGGTATCGTCGTCGAGCACACAAATAATTTGGCCTTGGGCTTGTTGCAATCCCGCAATCAGCTTGAAGGTTTTGGGATTAACCCGCTCGGCTGGGGCTGGCAAGCTGATAATCCGAATCGTTTGCTCGGTATATTCAGCTTGCAATCCATAGCAAAGGTCTTGGGCAAACTGATCATCATCATCAATTAACCATAGCCATTCGCGCTTATAGCTGCTTGGAGCATTCAAATTGGCGCGTAAACATGTGGCCAAATGCGGGTCGCCACTCAAAATTGGCTGGAGCAAACTCACCAAAGTTGTTGCTGGCGCGTGTTGCATAGCCGGGGTAGGCTTGCCAAAAAAGCGCCAAACCTGCCACCATTTCCAGCAGCGTTGGCCAAGCATCAAACCACACAACACCATCCACGCTCGTTTAATCATGATCTTGCTCCTTGCCCAACCACTGAGCCGAGGCCGAACGCCGCAACCGAATCCGCTCACCACGCCAAACAATCGTATCATCGCCCAGCAACCCCCACAGCATCAGCAAGGGATCAAGCAACGCACCAATGATACTCAGTGGCCAAGCCCACCATGGCGCTTTGGTTTGGCAATAGCGCCGAATTTGCCAACCCTGCAAGCTCAATTGCGCCAATAAACATGCCACCAGCCAAGGCCATAGTTTTGGCTGGCGCATGCGTGCCAAGGCTAAAATTGTGGGAATCGGCTGGGCAAGGCTGGTCAAACTGGTCACAAATTGGTCGTGCTGGCTTAGATGAGGCAACATCAGAACACGAGGAATCGTAAACCAACGCTGCATTTGCTGAAGATAGGCTGGTAAATTTACAAAATAATTATCGACCTGATAGATTAATGGCGTTTGCAGATTGCGCAGACCATGGGCCTGCACCCGCCGCGCTAACTCATGATCATCATCAATTCGCCCTTGCATGCCACTAAACCCGCCAATTTGTTCAAAAATATGGCGTTGCAAAGCAAATTGATGCCCAGTAATTGTGTATGGCTCGGTCAAAGCTGCCAAGCCGATATAGCTGGGCAAGGCGTTAGCGTTAACAAAATTGCTCATCAACGCCGACGGTAAATTGCGCCAATTCACATAGCAAGCCAAACCAAACATTGCCCCAACCTGCGGCTGGAACAAATAGGGTAGGCCTTGGCTCAAGCCATCAACGGGCAAGCTGACATCATCATCAATAAACCACAGCACCTCAGAGTTGGCTTGGGCTAGCGCAGCTTGCAATTTAACCAACTTCGAAGCGCGTTGGCCCCAATCTGGCGCAACTTGGATAATGGTAATGCGCTGCTCAGAATGTTTTTTCTGTAAAGCAGAACACACTGCTAATGTTTGACTATCAGCTTGATCGACAATCCAATAATGTTGAAGTTGGCCTGCATAGCGCAAATCGAGACGCTGTTGCAAGGTTTTGGCTAAATCAAACACCCCGTGGGTTAATGGCTGAATCAGATCAATACTTGGCCAATGCTTGGGTGCTGGCGGTTTGGGTTTAGCAAAAAACCGTCGAATCACCAGCCAACGCCAACAGCGATCAAGCAGATAGCACCAAGCCAACCAACGCATCAGGCAACCTCAATCCAAGCCAAAGCCCAATCAATATACTGATCAATTTGCGCTAACGAGGCACAATGTTGGGCGTGAACCATGAGTTGGTAGCTGGCAGCTGGATAATATTGGCGCAACAACTGTTGATCGCGCTGCCCAAACAAACTATCGTTTTCAGCCACAATTATTGCCAACTTGCCATGCCAGCGGGCCGCACCCAAATGCCAATCAAGCTCACGCCACCAGCCCAACAAGCTCAGATAATCGTGGCGCTGCAAATGGTGAATATTGTGGTGCAAGCGCTCGGCCCAAAATGGCCGCAAGCTAGCAGCCATCGGCTGCAAAAATTGCTGTGTACCATGCCAAAACAAGCGCCGCACTAAGCCCAACGGCAAGATCGCGACCAACGGTTGGAGCAGGGTCAGCCAAATCCAACGGGTTCGGCGCGGCACACCTGTATCGGAAAGCAGCAAACCCAAGGCCAACTGCGGGCGATAATGCAAAACCGCTTGGGCGATCAAGCCGCTATACGAGCCAGCTACAATCCAAGCCGCCTTAACTTGCAAATGCTCAAATAGGGCTTGTAGATTTTTGGCCAAATCAGCGAGCTTACGAATCGTGTTAGGATAGGTCAGGCTAATCACCCGAAAGCGTTGATGGCAACGGGCCAGCCAACGAAAGGCCAAATCGGCGCGAGCCAAACCACCAGGCAAAATCAATAGGGCAGGCAAATCGCCGCCAGTATCACAAAACTCCCATTCGTGGCCGTTGATGGTTACGTGCTGAAGTGGATAACGCTCAAGCATAGCCTGATAGCAACCTTGGCAATCGTCAGCAGTTATGAGATGTTGCATCAAAACGGCTCCAGCATTACCCATCAATTGGCAATCTTAATTGAATATGGGCACCTTGCTCACTGGGAATCAGCAGAGCTTCGCCACCATGAGCACGCAAAATCGTGCGGACAATGGCTAAGCCTAAGCCTGAGCCACCTTCAGCGCCACGCACTCCCCGCTCCCAAATCGCCTCGCACAAAGCCGTCGGAATTCCTTCGCCAGTATCTTGCACATCAATCACCACCTGATCAGCGGTCAAACTGACGCGCATGCTAATTTGGCCGCCAGGTGGGGTGGCCCGCAAAGCATTATCAAACAAATTTAATAAAGCCTGCTTCAAGCGATCACGATCGGCCTCGACTGCAATTGGGCGCGGCGGAACTTGGGCCAATAATTCAACCCCGCTCCGCTGCGCCCGCCCACTCAAATTCTGCACCAACTCGTGGATCATCGCACCAAGATCAAGGGTTTGTTTGGGGCCAAGGGTTAGGCTTGGTTGGGCATCGCTGCGCAAAAGCTCATCGGCTAAACGGGCCAAACGGGCAATTTCGGCCTGCATTGCGCGAATCGATTGAGCTTGTTCATCGGCGTTCTCGGAATCCTCGATATTTTCCAAGTAGCCGCCCAAGGCCATCATTGGCGTGCGCAATTCATGCGAAACATCACGGTAAAAGCGCCGCTGAGCCTCAGATTGCTGCTCGATCCGCGATAAACGCTCGGCCAATTGGTCGGTCATGGTGTTGATTGAACGTGCTAATTGCACAAATTCAGCGGGGCCGCGTTCAAGTGCCCGCTCAGTCAAATCGCCATTGGCCACTTGCTCAGCCGTTTCACGCAATTGGCCAATCATCCGAGCCAACCAACGAGCCACCAACGAAGAGCCTAAAAAGGCCGCCGCAAAAGCCAAACCAATCGAAATAAACACAAAACGAATCAACACCCGCAACAAGCGATCTTCATCTTCGACGCTTTGCGAAACCTCGATTACCCCCACAACTTTTTGCTGCCAACGCACTTGGCCCGCCACATAGCGCCGACCACGAGTTTCGGCCACAAACACCGTTGGAATGCTGGTCACAAATTGACTGGCGGCAGCACGGCTGGGAAAAGCCGAGTTTGAGCCATTGGCTCCAAAAATCTGGCCAGCACTACCAAATACCCGAATCGCACCATCACCACTCCCAACTGGCCGACTCAACAAAATATTACTGGCTGATTGCAAATCGCCATCGCTGGCAATCAATTGCTCAGCAAAGGCCACATACAATTCAAGCTGATTATTTAATTCTAAGCTGCGGCGATCGGCTTCGCTGATACGGACACCCAGCAGAATAATCAATGCAATTAATGCCAATGGCAAGACACTGACCGCCACCATCGTGATTGTGAGGCGGACGGCCAAGGCTACAATTTTTGGGCGTTTAAATTTCTTCATAAGCGTATTATCGCATAGCTAGGGGCTTGCATAGCATGATATAATCGCCTTTGAGAAAAAATCTCCCCTGATACGAAATAAATGTAGAAAGTGTAGAGGCAATGTCTACGTTAACCTACCCATCGCTGCCCTCGCCATTTGAAATGATTGGCCCTTGTGGCAAGCAATCAACCCATCGTCGTTTTTTTATGGCCAAAAAATCGGGTATTCCGCACCTTGTTTGGTGGGAAAGCCGCATTCCTGATGCCTTGCGCAAACAACAAATGGTTGTTCAAATTGCCGACCAAGCGGGCAGTGAAGTAGCGATTTTAGATGTGCAGTCGTTGACGCTCCAACAACTATTGGATACAGCCGGAAGTTTGCCAGCGCAGGTTGCGGCCCAATATGCCTTGGGCTTAATTGAAACTGCTGAATTTAATCATCGCCAACGCACCGCGCTTACTGCCAGCAATCAGTATGGGCCAAGCCTGCTTGACCTTGGTTCGCAAGGCACAATCGTGCCAAAAATTGATCCCAGTGCTGGACAAAAAGCTGGGCCGATTCCAGCCCAACTCTTGCCAATCAACGAACAGCCCAGCCCTCAATGCGATATCTACTACATCGGAGCATTGATCGCCTGGATGCTTAGTGGTCAATTTGCTCCAGCAGGTAACCCTTTGGCAATGCTACCAGCGATTGATGGCACATTACGCAGCATTTTGCAACGAGCTACAGCCGCTAATCCCAGCCAACGCCCAAGCGCCCAAGACCTTGGTCAGCAAATCCAAGATTGGTTGTCGGGCAAAGTTACCCCAGTTGCCAAAAAGAAACCTTCCCACTTGAAGTGGCTGGCGGGCGCAATCGCAACTGCAGCAATTATGTGGGGGGTAATCTATGTTTTGTCGCGCCGCGATACCGTACCAAATACCACGTTTGGAACAGCCGAAGCAAACGGCGAAACTACCGATTTTAACCAAGGCAATACGGGCGACGGTTTGGTACAGCTAGAAGATATCGATGGGGTGGAAATTAATCGGATTGATGATACTCGCTTCCCCGAAATCGATATGTACTTGAGCATCATGCGCCCAACTGGCGTGGTAACTGATGTGCCGCGCCAAAATGTGAATGTCTTTCAAAATAATAACCCGATCGAAGGTTTTTCGTGGGTCAATCTCTCGCGGGTCAAAGATCCGCTCAATATTATGTTGGTGATGGATACTAGCGGGAGCATGGGGCCAAGCAAAGAGGGATTAACCGATGGCGGCCTCGATGCAGCTAAAATTGCAGCCCTCGATTTCCTCGATCATCTGCCCTCAAATGCCAATGTTGGCTTGATTCACTTTGGCACATTGGTGACGGTTGACCATTCACTGACCGAGGATCTTGAAGCAGTGCGCCAAAGTATCACCGAGCTTAAACCCGAAGGTCAAACCGCAATCTACGATGCACTGGCAATTAGCTATACCCAATTGCGCCGTGCCAAAGGCCAAACCTTCATCGTCTTGATTTCCGATGGCGCTGATACTGCCAGCAAGGGCGATAATTACGACAGCATCGTAACCAAAGCCAATAAAGCCAAAATTCCAACCTACATCATCGGCCTCACCAGCCCTGAATTTGATGGTAAATTGTTGGAAGATTTGCAGCGCGATACCAAAGCCATGATCTACCAAACCCCTTCAAAAGAGCAACTTAGCAGCTTTTATGGTGAAGTCGCCGAAGAGGTTTCTGGCCAATATCGTGCCAGCTTCAACATTCCTGATACCTATAAAACTGGCGATGAAATTATGCTCAAGGTCGAGGTCAATGCTGGTGATGGCCGCTTAGTCACCAAAGAACGCAAGTACATTCATCCTTAATCCTTAATCACCAACCAAGTATCTATCGCAGCATCGCTAAGGTGCTGCGATTTTTGATCGGCTTAAACTTATGCTACAGTGCAGGCCACAATCAACACAGCGAGAACACGTATGTTGGATTTACAAAAATTACGGATGTTTGTGGCAGCGGCTCAAAGTCGCAATTTTACCCGTGCTGCCGAGCAACTTGACCTAACTCAACCGACCGTGAGCCAGCAAATTCAAACCCTTGAGCGCGAATTAGGTGTTAGTTTATTCGAGCGGCTAAGCCGTGGAATTGAGCTAACAGCGGCTGGGCGGGCACTCTTGCCGCATGCCGAGCAAATGATCGCCCTCGAACGGATTGCTGAGCAAGCGGTGCGGGCCGCCGCTGGTCAAAGCGAACGTACCTTGCTCTTAGGCGTTGGCAATACCTTGGCAACCTATGCCCTGCCCGATTTGCTGCAACGCTTCAACTGGGAACACCCTGCGTTTGTGGTGCATATTGGCACTGGCAACACTGAACAATTGCTGGCTCAAGTCATTTCGGGCGAGTTTGAATTGGCCATGGTTGGCTCGCCAATTGTGCATACTCAATTGATTATTATGCCGTTTTTGACGACTGAATTGGTCGTGATTGTCAGCCCTGATGACCCATGGGCACGCTTAAAACAAATTAACATCGAGGCCTTGCACGGGCGACGCATGCTCTTGCGCGAGGAAGGCTCAGCCTTGCAAGCCAGCGTCAGCGAATTGCTCAATGCCCAGCAAATTCGCCCCAAACAGCCAATTGTGCTAGGCAATTTAGAGGCGATCAAGCGGTCGGTTGAGGTTGGCTTGGGCATCGCCTTAGTGCCAGCCATGGCCGTGCGGCGCGAAGTGGCGGCTGGGCGTTTGCGCCAAATTCATTTAGCCAATGTACCAACCCGCCGCGTTTATAACGTCGTGCATCATCGTGACCGCCATATTACCAATGCCGCTCAACTATTTCTTGACCTTTTGCGCAAACCCTTGGGTCCTGATACTAACGAATGAGCGGTTGATATGCTATGATATGGGCTATTGCTTCCGACCACCTTTTGGAGCAGAACCCGTTATGGGCGTGGGGGAATGGCCTGCATGACCGATGCAGAACGACAATGGGTTAGCGCCGCCAAAGATGGCGACGTTGAAGCCTTCAATCAATTAGTGCGGATGTACGAAGGGCGAGTCTATGGCTTGGCGTATCGTATGCTTGGCGATAGCGATAGCGCCGCCGATGTAGCCCAAGATACCTTTATCTCAGCATTTAAGGCGATCAAGCGTTTTCGCGAAGGCTCGTTTGCCGCTTGGCTGCTGCGCATCGCCACTAATGCTTGCTACGATGTGTTGCGAGCACAAAAACGCCGCCGTACCACCTCGATGGATCAATTGCTCGCTGGCGATGATGATAGTCCAGGCGAGCAATTCGAGGACCAATCGTTGCCGCTCGATCAGCATATGATCAATCGCGAGTTGCAGGCAGCGATTCAAGCAGGCTTAGCAACCTTGCCTGAAGATCAACGCGCAGTCTTAATTATGTGTGATATTCAAGGCTTTGCCTACGAAGAAATCGCGGCGGCTACTGATACCCAACTGGGGACGGTCAAATCGCGGCTCAGTCGCGCACGGGCAAAGTTACGCGATTATCTTAAAAGTCGGGAACTTTTGCCAACTGCCGAACGTTAAGCTTGATATGACTACACAAGTGGGTATGCAATGACACCAATATCTGAACAACAACAAGAACTTCTTTCGGCAGCCCTTGATGGTCAGCTTAGCGCCGCCGAGCAAGCTCAACTGGATCAACAGCTTGAGCACGACCATGGTTTAGCTGCGGAATTTGCCGAGTTGCGCTCGATGCAGGCGTTGTTGCAAGAACTCCCGCCTGTTCGTCCACCCCGCAGTTTCACCCTCGATCCAGCAATCCATGCACCCAAACGCAGCTTCTGGCTCGGCGGTTGGATGCGTTGGGTCGGTGTGGTTGGGGCATTCGCCTTAATGCTCACGGTTGGCTTGCAACTGACGAATCAATCTGAACAATCAATGACCATGGCTCCAGTTGCTGAGATGGCTAACCCTGAAACTGCCAATGGGGTTTCAGATCGCATGGCAACTCAAAATAGTAACACGAGTGCTGACGCCCCACCGATGGGTAGTGGCCCAGCCGATCCAGGCCAACCAACTACGGCTACCACCGAAGATACAGCACTGATGCAGCAACCAACTGAGCCGATGGTTGGTGGTGCAGCTCCAGCGATGATTGAGGGTTATCCAACACCCATGGCCTATAGCTCGCTCCCAATCAGCGATACTGCTGATATGGCCCGCATGAGCGCCGAGCAAGCCACCGCTTTGGCTGGTAGTCCCTTGAATAGCCCGCTGATTGATCAAAATGGTACGTCATCGCCCGATACGCTCGATTTGGAGCAACCAGTGCTCAAGGAGCAAACACCAACCGCTCAGCCTGTGCCAATCGCGATTGCTGAGCCTGAACCATCATTATTGCTCTGGTTTAGCATCGCCTTAGTGCTGGGCATTGGCTTGGCCGCAGGCTTGGTCTATTGGATCAAATACTTCAAACAGCCCTAAATCACCACGGCTGCCCTTGCGCTTCGGCTTGGGCAGCCGTAATAAATTGGCGCAACACTGCAATTCTCGCTTGCGCCAGTTGTTGCGAATTGGACAAACGCAGCTGGCTCGGCAAATGCTCCAGATTATGTTCTAAGGTCGCCAAAGCTTGCTCAAAGGTTTGATATCGAGTATCGCGCCCAACTTTGCTGACAATTCGTAAGATTGCTACCGCCCCTAGTTGCTCCAATATATCAGCATCGCGCAATAAAGTTGCTTCAATACTTGTTGGCGTTTGCTGTGGGCTATGTTGGGCAATCGCTGTCAACACTGCCTCAATTTTTTCTGGCGGAAACTGCCATTGCTGCAATAAGGCGGGCACTTTTTCCAAGGCATAAGCCACATTATCCCAAACCGCCAATGCCTCAGGCTCAGCCGGACGATGGCCGATAAATACACCCAAATCGTGCAACCAAGCCGCAGCATACACCACATCATCATCATAGCTCAGGCCTTGGCCGATGGTCGAAATTAATTGATACAAACGCGGCTGATGGCTATACTTATCGATTGGCAAAGCCTGTTCACGAATATAGTGCCGAATCTGAGCACGAAAATCTGACATACAACTCACCTTTGGAGCAACACCACAGGCTGCCATTTTACCCGACAAACCCAACCTACAATTGACCCAGAAGTCCCCCTTGTAGATCCTACTTTTGAGAATTGACATAAACGTGCTATCACGGGTACACTACAGCGACCACTCAACCATGAACCAATTGTTGCTGGCAATACCGCGTTGCCGAGCTTTAGGCGGTATGGTATAGTTTGGTTGACAGCAGTCTGCAACGTGAGAGCATCACCATGAGCGTAATCGTCATTGATGACCAAGTTGTGCATTACGAGACCTTTGGGCGTGGTCGTCCAGTCCTATTTCTCCACGGCTGGCTCGGTTCGTGGCGATACTGGATGCCGACGATGGAATTCGTCTCCAAAGATTTCCGCACATATTCGTTCGATTTTTGGGGTTTTGGTGATTCAGATAAAACGAGTACTGCCAAGAGCATTAGCATTACCAATTTCTCTGATCAAGTGATTCGATTTCTCGATGCAATGGGCATCGATAAAGTTCCACTGGTTGGCCACTCTATGGGCGGCATGGTCGCGCTCAAAACTGCAATCCGCCACCCCAATCGGATTAGCCGAGTTGCGGCGATTGGTGCTCCGATCGTTGGTACATCGCTTTCAGGCTTGCTCAAACTCACCGATAATCAGTATGTTTCGCGAGCAATGGCGCGAGTGCCAGTTGTCACCAAGTTTTTGTTTCGCTGGTTCTTAGGCAATGTCAACGATACGGCCTATGGCGAAATTCTCGACGATAGCGTTAAGCCCACCGAAGAGAGTTTGCGCCGCGCAGTTGGCTCGATGATGCGCACCGATTTGCGGCCTGAACTTGAGCAATTGACGATTCCAACCCTGATTATTCATGGTGCTCGCGACGATATTGTTAATCCCAATCAGGCCGATATTTTCTTGCAGCGCGATATGGCCAATACCCAGGTGTTTGTAATGCCTGAAAGTCGCCACTTTCCGTTCCTCGACGAGCCAGCCCAGTTTAACAAGGTGCTTCACGCCTTCTTAAAACGGCCAGTCAACGAGGCCCGCGCTGCGGCAGAAGCGGCATAGTAGGTCAAGTTCATGATCGATGAACAAACTGAAGCCTTAGTTCGGCGACTCAAAAGCATCGAAGGTCACGTCCGTGGCGTTCAACGCATGCTCGAAGAGGATGCCTATTGTATCGATGTGCTGCGCCAAACCTTGGCCATTCGACGTGCCCTCGAAAAAGTCGATGCCCTGGTGCTCGAACGCCATCTCTCAACCTGCGTGACCAATGCCATTCGCTCACCCAACGAGGGCGAACGCGAACAGGCCATCACCGAAATTCTCGAAATTTTTGCGGCTACCCGCAGCGTTAGCGAGAAATAAAGCGCCTCATGAATGAGCTTTTGCCCTATCCACTGCTCGGAATTGTCGGCCAGCGTGAGCTTAAAACAGCGCTCACCTTAGCCTTGGTCAATCCAGCGGTGGGTGGGGTTTTGTTAAGTGGCCCCTATGGCGTTGGCAAAACCACCGCCGTGCGTGGCTTGCTCGATATTATGCCCTTGGTCAAACGGTCGCGCTGCGAGAATAATTGCCCCCCCGATGACGAGAGCGATCTTTGCCCAACCTGTCTTGATTTTTTGGCACGCGGTGAGTCACGGCTCAAAGATGATCTGATGCGCTTAATCGAGCTACCCCTCAACGCTCGGTTAGAAGACGTGGTTGGTGGTTTAAACGAGCGGGTCGCAATCGAACAACAGCGGGTGGTGCTTGAAGAAGGAGTTTTGGCGCGGGCAAATCATAATTTGCTGTATGTTGATGAGATTAATTTGCTTGATCACGCTGTCGTCGATGCGATTCTCGATGCTGCGGCGCAAGGCCAAACCTTCGTGCGCCGTGGGGCAATGGTCAAGCTTTATCAGAGTCGCTTGATTTTAATTGGCTCGATGAATCCTGAAGAGGGTCGGCTGCGCCCGCAAATTTTGGATCGGTTGGGCTTGCGGGTTTGGGTTGGGCCGCTGCCAAACGCCCGCGAACGCTTAGAAATTTATCGCCGTGCAATCGCCTTTCGCCAAGATCGCACAGCTTTTCGCATGGCCTACGCCCAAGCAACCACCCAATTACGCCTCGATGTGCTCAAAGCTCGCGAATTATTACCTAAAGTTCACTTAACCAAAACTGCTGAACGCTATGCCATGCAGGTCATTACCCAATTGGCAATCCCATCACATCGCGCCGAAATCGTATTGCTTGAGGCGGCGCGGGCGCGGGCGGCGGCTGATGATCGGGTTCGCGCTACCCCCAACGATATCAAAGCAGTCGCGCCGATGGCCTTGCGCTGGCGACAAAGCCCACATTTGAGCGATTTTTTGCAGCAGCATGAAACTGATGAGCACTTGATCGCGCAAGCCTTGCAACCTCAATAATAAACTTCACGGCCAAAAAAGGCCTGCACATCGCGCGAATTCATATAGGCCAGCACAACCACATTCCACAACATGCCGCCCCAAGCCCAACGTTCACCCAATATCCCATCCAAAATATAGCTGCCAATTGAAAGATAGGCGCTGCCAATCACCACCCACCACATGACCCGCCAGCCTTGGAAGAGTGCCAAACCCATCATTACTTGAAAACATGCGGTCACAATCAGTAAAAACGGATCGTCAGACAAAATAAATTGTTCAAGGAATGCTGGCACTCGTCCATACAAGGCGACTGCAACTTCCAACATTGCAGTCAAAACATAGCCAATTGCAATCACCGTAATCAAAAATGGGCGACCAAAGGCTAAAGATTCGTTGCGTTTGAGCATGCTTGCTCCATTTCTACAAAATTGGCCATAACGGCGAGAGCACCAACTCGGCGGCTTTGGTATACCATGGGCGCTTAATCCATTCGGCCAAGGTTAATTCACGGGCATTAGCCATATCGCAGGCAAAAATTTCTTGCATGCGTTCAGCAAAGGCGGCATTATAAATTTCTAGATTGATTTCATGGTTGCCCGCTAAACTCAGCCGATCAAGATTGGCCGTGCCAACCGTTGACCAAATTCCATCGATTGTAGCGGTTTTGGCATGAATCATGGCATTTTCGTAAAGAAAAATTTTAATCCCATGGCGCAGACAAAATTCAAAATAATGCCGTGCCAGCCAATCGGCCAGCACATGGTTCGATTCTGCTGGAACCAAAATGCGCACATCAACTCCGCGCCGCGCGGTCATTACTAAGGCCTCTAAAATCGCCCGATCAGGAATAAAATAGGCATTGCTAATGTAAACAAAGCGTTCAGCTCGTTCAATTGCATCAAGATACATCGAACGAATTGGAAAAACCAAGCGGCCAGCGTCGTTGCGCTGTACCCGCACTGTGGATTGCCATTCCAACTCGAGGTCGATGTGCAAGCGCGTTAGGCGGCGACGATAGCGGTTCCACTGCGAAGCAAACATTTCGGCCAAATTGCGCACAATCGGGCCACGCACCTGCACATGGGTATCGCGCCACTCAGTGCGATACAATTCACCCAAATTGTAGCCCCCAATAAAGGCTACTTCGTTATCAACAACCAACAGTTTGCGATGGTCACGCGCATACGAACCAATATCGAAAATCTGCGATAAACGCGGAAAAGCCGGATAGCTCAACAGTTGAATTTCGGGCGGAAATTTTTTGAATTTGCGCGGAACCACCAAATTAGCAAATCCATCGATAATTACATACACGGCCACGCCGCTACGAGCTTTGCGCAATAAGGCTTCACGAAATTTGTGGCCTAAATCATCGCCTTTGAAAATAAAAGTTTCGAGCAAAATCAGGCGCTGCGCCGATTCAATCGCTTGCAGCATGGCCGGAAACAGCTCTTCGCCCGACATATACAACTGAAATTGATGGCGTTCGTCGCTGGTTGGTGGCAGGCTAATGCGCGGATAGCGTTGATAGCGTGTTGGTCGCCATTTGCGCACACCAATTAACAACAATGCCAAGCTCACTTGGAGCACGAGAATAACCACCAGCATTGTTATCAGATCTTGAAACGACTCAAACGGCATGCGCTACGCTCCCTCAACTAGTGCAGTTCCCCAAATAACACAACTTCGGCCATTTCACCACGATTAATGCCCTGCCCTGCTTCGGGCACAATCAGTAAACCATTGGCTCGCGCCATCGAGCTAACCAAACCCGAACCTTGTGCCCCAGTTAATTCAGCGGTTAAGCCAGTGGCGCTGCTTTTAACGATCACCCGCAGATATTGACGACGCTCGTTACTTTCCAAATCGGCATCAAGTAACTTCGCCCAAACGCTTGGGCGGAGCAATTGTTGATATCCGCCGATCTTCCGCAACGCTGGCCGTACAAATAACTCAAAACAAACCATGGCCGAAACTGGATTGCCAGGCAAGCCAAAAATTGGTTTGCCATCGATCGAGCCAAAGGCCAAGGGCTTGCCTGGACGCATACGCACTCGCCAAAATTCCAATTTGCCCACTTCGTTCAAAATTTGCTTGACCAAATCGTAATCACCAACCGACACACCGCCAGAAGTCAATAATACATCGGCTTGGGCTACAGCTTGCGCTAAAGTTGCTCGCAAGGCAGCAGCATTATCGGGCACAATCGGCAACATAATTGGAATTGCCCCAGCTTCACGCACTTGGGCGGCGTTAGCATAGCCATTCGAGTTGCGAATTTGGCCAGCCTTTGGCTCAACGCCAACATCAACCAATTCATCGCCAGTGGCAATAATCGCTACCCGTGGTTGGCGAAAGACTGGCACTTGGGACGCGCCAATGGTTGCCAAAACCCCCATACTGCCAGGATTAATAACTTGACCAGCCGCTAAAACCAAGCTACCAGCCTGCATATCCTCGCCAGCAGGCCGAATATTATTGCCATGCTGGGTTGGCTGGAACATGCGCACAACCTCAGTTTGGGCATTAGCTTGGCCTTCATCGGTTTCTTCAAATGGCACAACTGCCTCAGCATTGGCAGGCACTTGCGCCCCAGTCATAATCCGAATCGCGCTACCAGCTCGCAATTGTTGTTGCGGCACAGCGCCCGCCGCCACCCGCTCGATAATCTGCAACGCCACTGGATTGTCAGCGCTGGCAGTGTTCAAATCAGCGACCAACACCGCATAGCCATCCATGGCCGAATTGGCAAAGGGTGGGGCATCGCGGTCGGCATAGATTGGCGCGGCCAGCACGCGACCTAAGGCAGTAGTTAATTCGATCGATTCGCTGGCAAGGGTGGTCATGCGCTCAAGAATCGCCGCTTGAGCATCAGCAACAGCAAGTAGAGTCATAAAAAAGGCCATGGATGGGTCGCAAAACCCAATCCATGGCACACTCCTCGCAACAACTAGCGACCACCAACCGGCAACAAAGCCTTAACCTCGGTAATCGCGTTTTGTTCATCCACAAACACCACGGTTGGCTCCCACTCTTCGGGCTTAGCATCAACTTGGGCATAGGCCATGATGATCACCAAATCGCCAACATTGACCAAGTGCGCCGCAGCACCGTTGAGTTGAATCGTGCCTGAGCCACGTTCGCCCACGATTGCATAGGTTTCGAGGCGTGCTCCATTATTGACATCGACTACCTGAACCCGTTCAAACGGCCAAATTCCGGCTGCTTCCAACAGATCCTCATCAATGGTTATCGAACCAACATAATTGAGGTCTGCACCAGTTACGGTTGCCCGGTGAATTTTGGCATGCACGAGGGTACGAATCATCGTTGATTACTCCTTAGTTTGGTCGCCGCTGTTCATCCCATCGATCAACAGTCGCCGCCATAAACCATGATACGGCTGTGATTGGCCGAACGCAAGTGGCTTTAGCAAATACACTATCAGAAATCAACCTACTTTTGTGGGTTGGGATAGCGCTCAAGCTTGCCATCAAGGTCGGCAATTCGTTCGCGCAATTGCTCAACCGTCAAGGTAGCACCATCATCGTCAGTTGGTAAGACAATTCCTTCGGCCTCAAGATCCCAATTTTGTTCGAGGCCTTCTAAAGCTCGCGCCAATTTACGGCGTTCCGAGAGCCATTCCTTGCGATACATACGATTTTTATATTGTGGCATACAATCCTCCAGAAGTTGAGATGTTGTTATTGTACCATTCAGGCTGGTTGCGCCAACCACGCAGGCAGTTCACTCAGCTGATTCAAAATGGCCAGTGGTTGGGCGGCAGTTAATGTTGCCAGATCATGGGTGCCAGTCGTAACTGCCAAACTAGCAACGTGGGCGTTGTGACCAAGCGTAATATCATGGGTGGTATCGCCAATCATCAAGGCTTGGGTTGGATTCAGCCCAAAATAGGCCAACGTTTTAGCCAGCATTTCGGCATGGGGCTTGGGTTGGCTGACCGAATCGTTGCCCATCAGCAAATCAAAATAGTCAAACAAGCCAACTTGTTGCAGCACTGCGCTACTCACAGGCGTGATTTTCGAGCTAGCAATCGTCAAACGATAGCCTGCTGCTTTAAGTTGATCGATCGTTTCGGCCACGCCTGCAAACAAGCGACTGCTTGGAATCGCAATTTCACGGTAAATCGTGCGATAACGCTCGGTCAAAATTCCATAGTTTTCAGGCTGAAAATCAGTCAAGCGCTCCCAAAATACCTGCAAAGGCAAGCCAATCCATGGAGCCATCTGGCTATAGGCCGCAGTCGCAAAACCATGCTCAGCCAGCACTTGATTCACGGTATCCACAATCCCTTGAGCCGAATCGACCAAGGTTCCATCTAAATCAAAGGCCAACAATTGAAATCGCTGGGTAGTTGTAACCATCACCTGCTCCTAGTTAGGCGCATCATCCAAAAAATAATTATGCAACTTTCGGCCAATTTCGCAAATTGCCTATGCTTGCATGCGAAAAATCGCCATGGTTTGTATCTAATACAGTGAGTGAATAGATTTACCAGCTATGTTCTGCATAGCATCCATTCCACAAAGGCTGGAAGTCTTCACCCAAACTAGCCTTTGTGGAGTTACCAATGCGTTATCTGGGCTTGAGTGGCCGGATTCTCAAACGCCCTGATTTGCAAGCACCCAACCAGCAGCAGTTAAGCCAATGGGTCTTGTATCTTTATGATGTGCTACGCTATCTTGAACAACAACAGATTCATTGTTATCGCTTGCCTGCTTGGCCATACGAATTGCTCAATACCTGGCCCGAAGCCGCCGAACAATTCCAATTAATCG
Organism: Chloroflexota bacterium; assembly: GCA_020161265.1. Lineage (NCBI taxonomy): Bacteria > Bacillati > Chloroflexota > Chloroflexota bacterium. Next base: position 95,135 of record JAIUOC010000004.1, read on the forward strand.
GCAATTATGCCCAACAAGCCAACATTCGCCTAACCTATCATGTGCCCAGCAATGTGCTGCTCAACAGTCATGATCCCCAAATTCGCCAATATGCGCTGAATTATCTCACTAGCGCCGCAGCCTATTTAACCAATTTGGGTAGTGATGATCCAGTGATCGTGGTGCATATTGGGGCGCAATATGGTGATCGAGCGAGTGCCTTAGCCCAAAGCGTCGCCAGCTTGCAACAACTTGAGCCAGCAGTAATCAATGTTTTAGCCCTTGAGGCCGATGGTCGGGTCTGGAGTTTGCTCGATGCTTTGCATATTCATGCGCAAACCAGCATTCCCGTAATTTTCGATTGGCTGCATCATCAACTTTACAATCCAGCACAATTGAATGATGCTGAAGCCTTAAATTATGCTTTAGCAACTTGGCCAGTTCAGCGCAAGCCCAAAGCGCATTTTAGCTCACCGCGAACCGAAATTCGGCTTGGGCAGCGCCAACAACTGCTATTGCCAACCTGGCATGAACACAGCGATTTGGCCAATCCATTTGAATTGATTAGCCTGCTGCGCCTGCCATATCAGCGCGAATATGATCTGATGCTTGAGGTTAAAGCTGGAGATTTGGCAATTGAACGGGCACGCAACGATTTGCAACGCTTTGCAGCTGAGATTTCTGATGTGGAGTAACGTATGCCTGAGGCCAACACACCTGTTTTAGTCGCCGTTTTGAATAACCACGCCGATTGGCAGCGAATTCAACAAGAGCACTGGTATCGTGTTCCGCTGGCCCATGCTCCGCGCCGGATGGCGGCTGGCATGTTGGCATGGTATCAAACCAAAGCCTTTGGTGCTGAGGGTGGTCAAATTCGCTGGTATGCGCCAATTGCGCAGGTGAGCCAAGCCACGCGCAGCCAACTCATCCCTGAGCAACCTGAGCATCCGCGTGCCCACGAACGTTATTGGCGGCTTGAAGTTGGAGCCTTGCAAGCATTGCCTCAGCCAATTATGGCCCAGCGCTTTCGGCGCATTACCTTCATCAGCACCAACTGGCAACAGCTAATTCATGCCAAACAGATCAGCGATCTCTGGCTAGGCGATAGCTTGCTTGAACAACTGAGTCAACAATTAATCAGCGAGGGCATGAACGTCGTGCGGCGGCGCTTACACGATGGTAACACGCCGCCACAGGGCACATTTGTACTTACCCCACTGCTCAATCAGATAGAGGTAAGCATTGGCGAACAGCGCTTACGCCTCGATCACGACGATTTAATTTGGGATTTTGCAGGTTGTCTGACAAATATTCGAGCGTTGCAACAGCGCAATTGAGGAAAGCCCAACCAAATTTATTGACCAGCCAGCAGCAAACGGGCTAAGCGCTCACCACCAACCAAATCGGCCAAGTGCGACAATTGATTATCTTCGTAGGCTTGATTAAAGAGGGCAACATCGAGGGCTAACACCTTGCGAAATGCCGTCATAGCCTTGGCGGGGTCGCTACTGGTGGCAGCAACTTGCTCACCAAACGGCATAATCACATCGAGCATGGCCAAAGGATAACGCACAGGCAAGCCAATCCGCACATGAATTTCGCCAATTTTCAAACGTTGTTGCGCATAGGCTTCATCATAATTGCCGCGAAACAGATCGCTAAACCACATACCAAGCATCCCGGTTAAGCGTTCGACCGACACCCCATCGAGATATTCGGCAGTGGCGGCGTGCCCCAACAAGCGTTTGTAAAAAGCATCGGTGAAGGCGGTGGTTTGTGCTTTAGCGCCATCGTGCAAACTGCCAAGTAATTGCGCTTCAGCAGCCGAAACATCCATCATTTTTACCAACTCGGTCAGAATGGCGGTTCCCTTCACGCTCCAACTTTGACGATCTGCCATGAGCTACCTCCTTGAATTAAGCGGTCATCAGTTCGGCGATGGCCCGACCTGTTTCACGAGCTTCAATCCGAATCATGCCCAAATTGGCGTGTTGGCGCAGAATAATTGCTAGAATCATCTGAGCAGCCACCGGCATAACCAAGAGATAGCCACTTTCGGCATTGACAATTGCCTCATTGGCTTTACCAATTTTCAAATCGTTGACCACGCGGGTGGTAACCCCCATCATGGTTGCGGCAATTGCGCCCATGCGGTCGGCATTCACATCCGCCGACATCCGTGAGCCAATTAAAATCCCATCGGAGCTAATCAATGCAGCCCCGTTAATATCATTACCGTTATTTGTGACAAGTTGGCCTAAAATAGTATTAATTTGTTCCGAACGACTAGCCATGAGAATGCTCCTTGTTATTTTCAGAGGAGGAGGATGAATCTTGGGCTAAAACGTCGATTCGATCAAGCAAGGTACTGATCACATCGCTCACTGAGGGGTAATCGGTGGCAACGCAAGCGAGGATCGGAATATCGGTTGGTAGTCCCAAGCGGCGGCGAATATACATTGGCGGCAAGGCCCCGGGTAAATCTTGTTTTGTGGCGGCAACCACAAATGGCACAGGGGTCATCTCCGCAAAACGTTCCAACACCACAATCGTCTCGTTAAAATGGGCAGGTCGGCAACTATCAACTAAAACAATATAGCCCAAACAACCTTCGGCTAAAATTTCCCACATAAAATCAAAACGTTCTTGACCTGGCGTGCCAAATAAGAGCAAGCGTTGTTCGGCATCAATGCTCAAGGTGCCGAAATCCAAACCAACGGTTGTATGATGTTTGAGTTCTTTCTCCTCGGCGTGGGTCACGGGAACATCAGTATCGACCACATCGATTTCACTGACGGTACGAATAAATTGCGATTTACCCGCCGCGTATGCTCCCGTGATCACAATTTTATAATTGACCATTGTCACTCCTACGCACTGGCGCTGGTGCGACGCAGCCGCGCTTTGATTGCTTGAACCAACCCACGCACCCGATTCTCAACCATATGCTCAGGGTTAGGAGCCATCAAAACTGGGCTAAGCGAACGCTGAGAAACAACAATCTCGCTACACACCTCCACCAAATTCAAGGCGATCAAACGATGCAGCACTTTGAGGGTTTGATCGTAATTCCAGCCTGTGGCTTCGACGAGTTCGGCCACACTTAATTCTTGCACCAACTGGCTCAAAATGCGCCAATCTTCGATGGTTAGGGTAATATCGCTGGCTTGCCGCAACATTGGCACTAAGCGTAGGCGTGAAATTGGTTGCAGTTTGGTCGTGCCTGCCAAACGTTGCGGTTGATCACGGCGGCGCAAGCCTTCGATAATCAGCCAATCGATCGAACGTTGAATTTGCACCGACACCGACTCTTGCGGGTTGGGTGGCAAAAAGACAAATTGGGCATCATCCCAGGCCAACATATCAAACACGGCTTGTTCGCCACACGCAACTCGTTCGTGGGCATTCTGGGTCACCACCCCTGCATTGATGATCGCACCATCGAAAAACCACAACATCGCCTTGAATGGAGCATTCGCAATCAAAAGACGACCGGTTTTGCGCCCGTGATGAAATACATGCATCAAGTCAATTAATGGCATATCAGCAAAATTACCTTCAAGCGCCATAGCCGTCTCCTTTGTGTGCGGTACAAATGGTCGATGTTGTCAAGGATTTGTCCAAATAATGTCAATATGATATGTAGATGGAACAAAATATTTTCTATTAGGCGTTATTGCAAGCATCGACGTTAGAAAAATGACAACACTATTATGGTCGCAACTGGATGCATCCGTCTATGATATGCCAATACTCTTTAGTGCTATGCAGGGGTAAGGCTAGGGTTGGGATGGAAGTACTAGAAGACGTTTCCACAGAGAGGAGTGAAAGTGCAATGTGACGGGTTGATTTAACCACGCCTAAGAGGGGTTTGTCAAGATGGGATACAATAACCACGATCTGCTGTTTTTTAGTATGAGGTTGTGTTATGGGCTTGCATGTATCGTCACATCCATTGGTGTTACATAAATTGGCTTTACTACGCCGTGTAGAAAGCGAACCGAAGAAATTTCGCGAATTGGTGCGGGAAATTTCGCAATTTTTGGTCTATGAGGCGACGGCAGATATGCCACTCGCACCCTATACTATTCAAACACCGCTCTCAACTATGCAAGGTCATGCCATCGGTGCCCGCATTGGTTTGATTCCGATTTTACGCGCTGGACTGGGCATGGTCGAGCCAGTTATCGACCTTTTGCCAACCGCCCATGTATGGCATTTGGGTCTCTATCGCGACCACAACACGCTTGAGCCAGTCACCTATTACAATAAATTGCCAGCTCAGCCAGATATTGATGTCTGTTTGATTCTCGACCCAATGTTGGCAACTGGCGGCTCGGCAGTTGCTGCAGTCGATATTTTGAAGGCTTGGGGCGCAGCCAAAATTAAATTCTTGGGGTTAATCGCCGCACCTGAAGGGGTAGAACGCTTGCAAACTGCTCACCCCGACGTGGAGATTCATTTGGCAGCGCTTGATGAGCGATTGAACGAGCAAGGCTATATTGTGCCAGGCTTGGGCGATGCTGGCGACCGCCAATTTGGGACGTAGCTTACAATGCGAATCTTAGTCACAGGAGCTACTGGTTTTTTAGGTGCGCACACCGCGTTGGCTTTGCAAAAAGCTGGGCATACGGTATTGGGCTTGGGTCGCCGCTGGGAGCAGGTTCCACACCTGCTGAGCGCTGGCATTCAGCCAATCAAGGCCGATCTGCGCGATCGCGCTACGCTGATTGCGGCCTGTGCTGGTTGCGATGTGGTGGTGCATAGCGCGGCACTTTCGGCTCCTTGGGGCAGTCGCAGCGATTTTCAAACCATTAACGTTGATGGTACAGCCAATGTACTAGCTGGTTGTGCTGCGCAGAAGGTCGGACGCTTGGTGTTTATTTCATCACCAAGCGTTCTTTCCAATGGCCGCGATCAGTTTGATTTGCTGGATACGCTGCCTTACCCAGCACGGCCAATTTCGCTGTATTCGGCCAGCAAACAGCAAGCAGAACAATTGGTGCTCAAGCATTCTACGCCCAGCGTGATTTTGCGGCCTAAGGCAATTTTTGGCGAGGGCGACCAAGCCTTATTGCCACGGATTATTGCCGCCGCCCGCGCTGGCCGCTTACGTCAATTTGGCAATGGTCAAAATTTAGTTGATTTGACCTACGTTGCGAATGTGGTGCATGCAATTGAGTTGGCATTAACCGCTCCGGCAGCGCTTGGCAAGTGTTATACAATCACCAATGGCGAACATCCCCAGCTCTGGGCGGTGATTCGGCGGGTGTTGGCTGAATTGGGTTTGCCTAGCCAGTTGCAGCCAATGCCCTTGTCGCTAGCCTTAGCCGTGGCACGAATTATGGAAAGCATCAGCGTGCTAACCCGACGTGAGCCATTATTGACGCGCTACAGTGTGTTGGCGCTGGCCCGCAGCCAAACTCACTCACTGGTTGCCGCCCAACATGATTTGGGTTATCAGCCGTTGGTCAGCCTTGAAACGGGGATTCAACGCACCATCGCCGCGCTTAAACAACCAACCAAGGGAGTTTAACCAATGCAAGTGATATTACTGGATACTGGAATTTGTCGCGTCCCCGAATTTCATGTGCTGCGTGATGGCAGTCGCCGCATGCTCGATTGCCATGCAGTTGTGGCCTTGATTGAGCATCCTCAACGTGGCTGGGGCTTGTTTGATGTTGGGTATAGCCAAGCGATGATCAGCGCAACCCAGCATTTGCCGTGGTCGCTCTATCGCCAGGCAACGCCCTTGCAATTAGCGCCTGAATTAGAAGTAGTCAATCAATTGCCACGCTATGGCTTGAGCGCCGCCGATATTGGTTGGATTGTGCTTTCGCATGCTCACGCCGACCATGTAGCCGCTTTGGCCGATTTTCCGCAAGCCCAAATTTACATGTCAGCCACGGCTTTTGAATTGCTCAGCCAGGTTCAAGGGATTGATGCCTTGCGACGGGGGATTATTCCCCATTTGTTTCCCCAAGGTTGGCATCAACGACTACATTTAATTCATGAATTTCGCGACCAACCCCTGTTTGCCTTGGGCAATACCCACGATTTGTTTGGCGATAGCTTGTTACGTTTGGTCGAATTGCCTGGCCATGCACAGGGCCAAATCGGCATGTATATCGCCAATTCGCGCCCAATCTTGTTGGCAGCCGATGGCGCTTGGCATTCGCGGGCAATTCGCGAACAAGTGTTGCCCCACCCAATCACCTATTTTATGATCGACGATGCCAAGGCCATGGCCACAACGTTGGCCCGTTTGAGCGCCTTTGCCCAAGCCTACCCTGAAGTGCTGATTGTGCCCTGTCATTGCCCAGAAATTTATGCCAGCGAGGTTGCGACGGCGTGAGTATCAGCGATGTGTTGACTATGGGCTACCATTTTGGGCAGGCACGTTGGCGTTGGCAACGGCTCAATGCCGAACGCTTGCCAGCCTTTCAAGCTACCAAAGCACGGCAATTGATTGCTTGGGTTGCCCAACACTCAGCCTTCTATCGCCAGCATTGGCAGGGCCACGACCTTAACGATTGGCGCAATTTGCCAGCCGTCGATAAAGGCTTGATGATGGCCAATTTTCGTGAATTCAACACGTTGCAAGTGCCAGCAGCGGCGGCCTTCGATTTGGCGCAACAAGCCGAGCAACAGCGTGATTTTGTGCCACGCTTGGGCGATCTGACGGTCGGGCTTTCGTCGGGCACATCGGGTCATCGCGGCTTATTTTTGGTGAGCGCCGCCGAGCAATTGCTGTGGGCTGGCACGATTTTAGGTCGCACATTGCACCAAATCAAGCCCACCAAAATCGCCTTTTTTCTGCGAGCCAACAGCAATCTCTATCAGCAGTTAGGCGGGCGTTTAATTCAATTTCGCTATTTTGACTTGACTCAAGCCTTAGCCCCACAGATTCAAACGCTCAACGACTATCGACCAACAATTATTGTAGCCCCACCAGCCTTGTTGCTGCAATTGCTAGCAGCGGCCCAAAACGGCCAATTGACCCATCGGCCTGAACGAATTATTAGTGTCGCCGATGCGTTGGCTAGCGATGAACAGCAACAACTCAGCAACTACTTTGGCATTCCAATTGAGCAAATCTACCAAGCAACCGAAGGTTTGCTGGGTATTTCGTGTGCTCACGGCAATTTGCACCTTCAAGAAGATATTGTAGCTATCGATTTTGAGCAGTTGGGTCAAGGCCGCGTTACACCGTATATCACCGATTTATGGCGACGGACTCAGCCGATTATTCGCTATCGTTTAAATGACGTATTGCGGTTGAGTTCGCAGCCATGTAGCTGTGGTAGCGCCTTTGCAGTGGTTGAGCAAATCGAGGGGCGGCGCGATGATCTCTGTTATTTCACCTGCCACGGCCAGCGTCAAGCGATCTTTCCTGATAGTTTGCGCCGTGCCATGCTCTTGGCGCATTCAGCCATCCAAGAATATCAAATCATCCAAACCCACGACGATCAACTTACGATCACATTGATGCTTGCGGCGGCGGCTGACGAGGCGGTGGTTGGCGCAGCAGTTGAGCAGCAGATTAAGCTGCATCTGGCGGATTATGGTTGTACAAATTGCCAAATGAGCATTAATTTTGCGCCAATCGAGTATGGCTTGGTCAATAAACGTCGGCGAGTGATTCGCCAATGAATTATTGTATCTTGGCGCTTGGTTCGCGCGGCGATGTCCAACCATTTATCGCCTTGGCGCTTGGTTTGCAAGCTGAGGGTCATCAGGTCGTGATCGCCGCTGCCCATGATTATCGCAGTTTGGTTGAAAGCTATGGCTGCCGTTTTGCCCCGTTGGTTGGCTCAATTCCGGCCTTGCTCGACCCTGAGCACATGGCGGTGGACTTGGCAGCAGGTCGCGGCGCAATCATCAAACAATTTCTTCAACAAACGCCACCGATTATTCGTCAATTAATCGCTGATGCCCTAGCAGCCTGCCAAACTGCCGATTGTTTGATCGTTTCCAGTTTGGGGATGTGGCCAGCGCTGCATCTAGCTGAGCATTTGCACATTCCCGTGGTTTTGGTACATCTGCACCCTTATGCTGCTAGCAGCCAAACCGCCCATCATTTTGCGCCGCAACTGGCATGGCCGAGCTATCGCCGAATGAGCTATCGCGTGGCCGAGCAATTGCAATGGCAAGTCTTGCGCATGGCCTTTAATCAAGCACGTCAGCAAATATTGCAACGCCCAAGCCTAAGTATCGGCCAACTATGGCAACGAAGTCACAATTTTCAGCCACCAACCTTGTATGCCTATAGCGCGTTGGTCGCTCCGCCGCCAGCAAATTGGCTTGACGATGGCACGATCACAGGCTATTGGTCGCTGGCTGCGGCGACAGATTGGCAAGCACCAACGCTAGTACAGCAATTTCTGGCAGCAGGCTCAGCGCCAATCACCATTAGTTTTGGCAGCATGCTGCATGGTCAAAAGCGTGGTGCCGAATTGAGCCAATTGCTGACTGCTGCCAGCCAAAAAGCCAAAGTACGCTTAATTATCAACCAAGGCTGGGGCGATTTAGCTCAGGGCAGGTTGCCCAGCAACTGTTTGGCAATCAATGGCCTAGCGTATACTTGGTTATTTGAGCAGGTAGCGGCGGTTGTGCATCATGGCGGGGCGGGCGTAACCGCTACAGCCTTCGGTGCAGGCAAGCCCGCCTTGGTCACGCCATTTTTGGGCGACCAATACTTTTGGGGTCAGCGGGTGTATGATCTTAAAGCGGGGCCAGCGCCTGTGCCAGCCAACCAATTGCAAATTACGCAGCTCGCTAATTTGCTGCGCAGCTTGATTGAGCGCGATGATTATCATGCAGCAGCGCAGCAGCTTGCGACCCAATTAGCCCAAGAGCAAGGCGTAACCAAGGCCATAGCTTGGTTAAAACAACGATTTTGAAATTACACGAGGTAGTGTTATGCAGTTTCCTCTGCGCATCGCCGGAATCGGCGCGTACTTACCAGCCACCATTGTTACCACCAGCGAGCTAGCCGAGCGCTTTGGCGTTGATCCAGGCTTAATTGAGCGAATCACGGGCATTCGTGAGCGCCGTTACGCTGGAGCTGAAACTGCCTTGACCATGGCCACCCAAGCCGCCCAGCAAGCGCTAGCCAACGCCAATTATGCGCTTGATAGCATCGATTTAATTGTGGTGGCTTCGGCTGGCATGCACCAAGCCATCCCATGCACAGCGGCCTTATTGCAAAACGCCTTGCAAGCACCAGTTGGCCGTAGTGCCTGCTTCGATTTGAATGCAACCTGTATGAGTTTTATGCTGGCATTGCAATTGTTAGCACCATTAATTAATAGTGGGGTCTATCAACGCGTGCTGTTAGTCAGCAGCGAACGCGCTTCCGTTTCGCTCAATCCGCATGAATGGGAATCGACAGCGCTGTTTGGCGATGCAGCGGCGGCAGTGGTGTTGGAACGCGGCGATGGCAGCAGCAGCCTGCAACATAGCCAATTTGCCACCTGGAGCAATGGCAGCGATTTGATTCAGGTGCGCGGCGGCGGCACGGCTCAGCATCCCAACGCTGCCGATACCACGCCCGACATGAATTGGTTTATGATGCAAGGGCCGTTGGCGTTTCGCTTTGTTTTGCGCGAAATGCAGCAGTTTGTTGAGCATTTTTTGGCCGAGCTGGGTTGGCAAAATAGTGAAATTGATGCAGTTATTCCCCATCAAGCCAACCGCCATGCGATCGAGCAAGTGCAAGCACGTTTGGGTTTTCGGTCTGATCAAGTGATTAGCAATCTCGCTACCCGGGGCAATTGCGTTTCGGTATCCGTGCCCTTAGCCTTGGCCGAAGCAGTTGCGGCTGGCCGAATTCAGCGCGGCAACCGCTTGGTGCTGCTTGGCTCTGGCGCTGGAATTACCTTGGGTGCTGTGGCTTTGATTTACTAGGAAATCGCGATGGTTGGGTTGATTACTGGGGCTGGCACGGGGATTGGTCAAGCCATGGCTTTGGCTTTGGCCAAACGTGGCGCAACAATTATTTTGGTTGGACGCCGCCGCGAACCGCTGCTGCAAACGGCCAGCTTGATCACCCAAGCAGGTGGGCAAGCGTGGCCGATCGTCTGTGATTTGAGCGATCGTCAAGCGGTTGCCGCCCTCGCCACTCAAATCACCCAACGTTATGTTCAGCTCGATCTCTTGATTCACAATGCGGCACTACTGGCGGGCGGTGCGTTTGATCAACTGCCAGAATCAGCAATCCTTGCAACCCTCAATGCCAATTTGCTGCACCCAATTTGGCTAACCCGCCAACTACTGCCAAAAACGGTACTGATTATCGGCAGCACGGTTAGCCGCGTGGCCATGCCTGGGGCCAGCTTGTATAGCCTGAGCAAAGCTGCGCTTGAGGCTTGGGGTTTGGCACTGGCAGCCGAAGCCACGATCAAGATTGTGCGGGCCTACCCCCCAGCCACCAAAACCGCCATGACCGCGGCTATGGCGCAACAAACTGTCCAACGCTTCCCACTCGCTGAAGCCAATAAAGTTGGCGAGCAAATTATCCAGCGCTATTTGGCAGGTGAAACCGAAATTGTACTGAGTGCTAGTGATCGCTGGCTATTTCGCTGGCAACGGGTTGCACCTAAATTCTTGCAAACCTTGCTCAAACGCTATCGTCAACAGCTAATCAAGCTTTGGAGTGCTCAAGACACGAAACGCACGAAGAATTGAAACCACGAAGGGCACGAAGATCACAAAGTTAAGGTTTTAGCCACGAATTCCACGAATTGCACGAATTAGATTCATCCCGCATCCTTCATCCCTCATCCTTTTTCTACATCGCTGCGTTAACATCTAGCCCCTTTTGATTTTTGCCTTCTGCCTTTTGATTTAGCCTTCATCCCTCATGTTCATCCTTCATGCTTTGCTTTGGCTTGCCTAATGCGTCGTGTATGGTAAATAAACGAAATTGGCAGGCACGACTTTGAATGTGCGCGTAGCACTTTGGCCTTGGAACGAACCACAATCATATTCAACATGCCAATTCCATGCTTCTAATGCATCGGCTGGTAGAGCTTGAGTTTGGGTGTAGCTATAGGTAAATGATGATGGTGGTGGGCCTGAACCCATAGTGCCATTGAAGATATAGTCGCGATCGCCTGGGCCATTGAGGTAGATTTTGTGACCACAACGTGGGCCTTGCCAATTAAACACCCATTTATTCGGGGCAATGGGTTGAGCCAAGACGGCGCTATCTGCTGGTGATTGCAAAACTGGTTCTGGCGGTGGAGTTGCGGTTGGCTCGCCACGGGCTTGTACAAGTTTGGTTGATGTGGCTGAATTCGCACTACCCGGATCAACAACCATACCGACGACGAACAGTCCGATCAGCCCTATCAAAAGGATAGCGCCTGAGCGTTCGATCCAATTCATACCATCCTCCTAAACAATAGCCTCGGCTGAATCAGTAACAGCCAATATGCTATAGATCGATGGTAGTTTTTTCGAGCGCAATCTGCAATAGCCGATCATGGCTAGATTATCAATTTTAATTCACGAAACACACGAAGCGTTGAAACCACGAAGGGCGCGAAGACTATCAAGATGAGGCTATGGGCTTTTGGCTATCGAGATTCATAATCCATACCAATCTTCTGATAGCCTATCGGCCAAAGCCTAGAGCAATCCTCTCCTCTGCGCCTCTGCGTTAAATCTTCCCTTGATCGCTATTTTGCCTTCTGCCTTTATAGTCCAATAATGCCGCGCCGACGCAAGAAGGGCAAGATACTTTGTTCGAGTGGGCGATCAGTGCGGATGCCAGCATAGGTTGCGCCATAGCGCTGACATACTTGTTCGTGCATGCGTACCCAACGAACTAATTTTTCGCGATAGGCTTTGTGGGTTTGTTGATCAAGTTCAAGCGCCAGCACTTGGCCAGTTTCGCTATCCTCGAATTCGACTGGGCCAGTTAAGGTTGGCTTGATTTCTTCGGGGTGAAGCAGATGCAAGACGACAACTTGCCAAACTGGTGGGGCCGCAACCCGCAATAATGGCTCTAAATCACTCGTCCATAAATCGGAAATAATTAAAAGCATGCCGCCAGCACTGCGTCGAACTGCTTGCGTAATTGGCGTGAATGAGGTTTGTTCAGCCCAATTCAAATTGCTCAAATAACGCAGCATATCGGGGCCACGCGCCCGACTAACCATCGGCCCAAATGGCTTGATTAACTTGCTGGTGAAGGGCCAGATTGTGGTTTGATCGTTTGATGTTAGGCCGAGGTAGCCCAGCATCGCCGCTAAGCGCAAGGCATAACGGCCTTTATGCAACTCACCATGGCCCCAATCCAATGAGGCCGAGCAATCCAAGGCAATCGTTACATTGATATCTTGCTCAGTTTCGCCCAGTTTGAGATGCAAATCTTCGTGACGGGCATAGGCAAACCAATCGACGTGGCGCAGATCGTCGCCTGGGCTGTAGGCGCGATGATCACTAAATGTTGGCGCTGGCAAGCGGCGGCGTGAGGCATGTTCGCCGCTCAGCCCACCGCGCAAGTTACGGCGCGAACGCAAGGCCAAACGCTCGATCCGCGCTAAAAATTCTGGGTTGAACAGATCGCCGCTAGCGCCCGAAGTAGTCTTGAATCGCATCGCGTAGCTCCGCTGGAATATTGGATGGATCGCTGATATCGATGGGAACGCTGCCACCACTACTGCCAGTGTTGCCGCCGCCAGTGCCTTCACCACCTGGTAGAGTGATTGAGGTATCGCCGCCAGTACCAGCGGTGGTTTCGCCAACTGCTGGGGCTTCAGGCAAATCGAGATCAGGGCCAAGCGCATCGGAGGGGGCGGGCGATGAACGGCTGCCAGTGCCCGGATTATTGCCAGCACCATTATTATTGGGCTGGCCATTTTCAGTTTGGCCAGTCTGGCCTTGTTGCTGATCACTGCCTGCTTGAGGATCGTTGCTGGTTTGGCCTTGTTGCTGGTCGCCATTACCAAAATCGGCTTGAGCATTGTCAAGTTGATCGGTTAGTTGGGCCAAATCTTCGAGTGCATCGGCAGCATTTTGGGGATTACCGCGCAATTGGTCGGCATTGTTGCGCAAACGCTCGGCTACCTCAGGCTGATCTTGCAACTGCTCGGCGGCTTGTTCAAGCCCATCGGCAATTTCGTTGCGGGTTTGCGGCGATAGCTGATCGGCTTGATCGGCCAGTTTGGCCAGTTCCTCGCTGGCTTGTTGCACATCGCCACGGCGTAGCGCATCGGCGGCAGCGCGGGTTGCACCATTATCGCTCAAACCATCGGCTAAAGCATCGGCTATTTCTTGGCCTTCGGGGCTAAGCTCGGGCTGTTGATCAGGTTGGCTGCCGACTGGCTGATTGGGATCGGCGGCTGGATCTTGTTCGGTGGCAGGTTGCTGGGGTGGCTCGGTGGTCGCTAAACTTGCCAATTCGCTCAATGGCTCGGCGGTGGCATCAGGCAAGCCTGCGTTGATTTGACCAAGCACAAACAGGCCAGTTGCCAACAGTGCGGCTAAGCCCAAACTTTGCCATTCAAGCGCAATTGGGGCAAGCACGCGGCTGGTTGCATCACGGGCGACACTGGGCAACCGACGATTAGCCCGTTCAAGATTGACCAGATGAAAGCCATCGCGTTGGCGTTGAAACTCGCTGGCAGTGCTTAGTTGGGCATTTAATTGATATTGTTGATCAAGTAATTGCGCCAATTGAGTGGGTGAGAGAATCGACTTCCAAGCATAAACTACGCCTAAGGCTGCAACGAGAATCACGATTAAACTTAGAATTGGCCATGAAAGCGGCCAAGCTAGCCAGTTTCGGCCAATTAAGCCAAGGCACAGCACACCAAGCGCCATCCATGCGGCGCGAATCAGCAGGCGCTGGCGGTGATAGCGTTGGAGTTCTGTCTGTAATTCAGTCAGTTGTTGATTAAGATTCATGGCTATTCCGTTTCATCAATCACTGCTCGTTGGGCCACCTCAACGAGCAAGTTGAGTTTTTGAGTTATTTCAGGGTCAATTTTATCGAATGGAACAAATGGTACAAGCCGATGAAAATCTGTTTTGCGTAACAGATTACTTATGTTAATTGAACTAAAAAAGTGTTCAAAAACCCGATTAAGAAATTGATCAGAGACTTTTACACTATCATCCCATGGGGATATACCATTAAGGAGTTTAAAAGCTTTTTCTAATTCTTGAATAATACTGTCAAGCTTTTCTATGATATTCTCAAGCTGTCCAGGCGATTCCTCTTTGAAAAAATCACGAATATATCCCTGGATTGATTCAGGGTAGCAAATATAATTTTCAATTTCACGCTTTGACCATGTGGTAAAATGCAGCGCTTCACGACTATTGAAAACCTTATCAACTCGATCAAGAATACAAATACCGACTAAATTGGCTTTAGCCTCGCGCAAACCATAGAAATGATCACGCGCTTTTTGAGGCTGATTGGCATTAATAAAATGGACAAATGGCTGTTCCAAATAATGCTTCGCTGGATGGTTTAATCGCTGAGCCAAAGAACGTAGAATTTCTAAATCAGTTGAGCCTTCAATATATAAAACCCAACCTTTTTGTTCAGCCTGATAATATTGGTCAAAACCAAGCTCCTTCAACGATTTTGCAACCTGCTGTAATGTTGAACTGCGGTCATCAATCCGATGAGGTTTACCAACAAATGCCACGACAACATCACGATCTGCTGCTTCATTCAAGATAATCTCTGAATGACTAGCCGCCACAATCTGACATTGATTGATTCTAGCCAGATCATTTAAAACATTATACAGCTGGCGTTGGCGTAAGATTTCTAAATGAGCATCTGGTTCATCTAAAAGCAATACGGTTTTAGGATTTGTCATTAAATAGGTCAATAAAAGCAACATCTGTTGCAGGCCGCGACCACTCGTCGATAGATCTAAATTACGCCCGGAATTTGTTTTATAATCCATCACAATCTCACCACGTTCACTGATATAGACTGGTGGATTAAGGGTTACTCCAAATAATATATGGATATGCTGAATTAAGCTCTGCCATTGTTCAGGATGTTGTTGATAAACGCTATAACAAAGATTTCGTAATACTTCAGCAGTGCGTCCTTCGCCAATACGCACATTAATTGCACCAACATCTAAACGTAATTCATTGGCAGCTAAACCAGACATTGGCGGCAGAAAGGCAACCTTGGTTGTATATGCAGCTTCTGGCACAGGCATCCGCTGATTCAGATCATTTGTAATTCGTAGCGGTCGGCAATAAAATGATTCTTCATTTGCATAATCAAATTCAAAGCCACATTGCCAAGCCTCACCATTGGTTATGCCTTCAACGATAATATCGATTCGAATATTCTCAGTACCATTCTGTGAATTTGCTTTTTGTTTGCGCACCCGTAAATCACGCCATAATAAATTTGCATCAGGGACTGGCAGTGACACAAAATCCCGCCGATTGATGGTGACACCAGACCGTTGTTCAGGTGCGGTTTTACCCAGTCGTTTTTCGCGCCAACGACGTAGCCCCATATCCCATAACGCCAATGCTTGTAAGGCAGTTGTTTTACCAGAATTGTTCGGGCCAATAAAAATAACTGGATTTCCTAAATCTATTTCAACATGATCAAACCGTTTGAAGTTATGAATGATAAGTTTTGTCAGCATACTGGTGTGATCCTGATATTTTAACCATGCTAAATCTTTACGGACGATCCCTTAATGTGGAGTGTACCATAGAATGACAATGGATCGGCCTCTGCTATAATTGACAGTTGGAACTGATACACCACCGCAGGAGGATTTGTGACTCAAGCACATACACTCGATGAACGGGCCATCAATACAATCCGCATGTTGTCGGTTGATGGTGTGCAAGCGGCTAATTCGGGCCACCCAGGTTTACCAATGGGGGCAGCGGCCATGGCTTATGTGCTCTGGACGCGTCACCTTAAACATAATCCGGCTAATCCAGATTGGGCTGATCGCGACCGCTTTGTGCTGTCGGCAGGTCATGGCTCAATGCTGTTGTATAGTTTGTTGCATCTCACGGGCTATGATCTTTCACTCGATGATTTGAAGAATTTTCGCCAATGGCATAGCAAAACGGCTGGCCACCCAGAATATGGCTATGCCGCAGGCATCGAAACCACAACTGGGCCACTTGGTCAAGGGTTTGCCACGGGCGTGGGTATGGCGATTGCCGCCCGCCATTTAGCAGGCACGTTCAATCAGCCTGAACTCGAAATCGTCAAGCATCATATTTATGCGATTGTCTCCGATGGCGATTTGGAAGAGGGGATTAGCGCCGAAGCTGCTTCGTTGGCAGGTCACCTCAAATTAGGCGAACTTATCTATCTGTATGATGATAACGAAATTTCGATTGAAGGCGATACCTCAATTGCCTTCACCGAAGATGTGCCAGCGCGTTTCCGTGCTTATGGCTGGCATGTCCAAGAGATCGACGGGCTTGATCCTGAGCAAGTTGATGCGGCCTTGCATGCTGCCAAAGCGGTAACCGATCAGCCATCGTTGATTGTGGCTCACACCGTGATTGGCTTTGGCTCGCCCAATCGGGCTGGCACGGCCAAGGCCCACGGCTCGCCACTCGGCCCCGATGAAGTTAAATTGACCAAGGAAGCGCTTGGTTGGCCACTCGAACCAACCTTCTACATTCCTGAAGAAGTCTTGGCCCACTTCCGCCAAGCCTTGGATCACGGTGCGGCTGCTGAGCAAGCCTGGAACGAATTGCTCGAACGCTACACGGCGGCCCATCCTGAAAAAGCTGCTGATTTCAAGCAACGCATGTCGGGCGAATTGCCAGCAGGTTGGGATAGCACCTTACCGGTTTGGCCAGCTGATGCCAAAGGCGTGGCAACCCGCAAATCATCTGAAACCGCCTTGAACGCCTTGGCCGAGCAAATTCCAGCCTTGATTGGCGGCTCAGCCGATTTGGCCGAATCGACCTTTACCTTGATCGAGCATGCTCAATCGTTCCAAGCCGATACGCCGCAAGGCCGCAATATGCACTGGGGGATTCGTGAGCATGCCATGGTTGCCGCCGTCAACGGTATGGCCTTACATGGCGGCACAATTCCTTACGGCGCAACCTTCTTGGTTTTCAGCGATTATTGCCGCGCCTCGATTCGCTTGGCAGCCTTGATGGGCATTCGGACGATTCAAGTTTTTACTCACGATAGCATTGGGGTTGGCGAAGACGGCCCAACCCACCAGCCAATCGAACACATTCCATCGTTGCGAATTATCCCCAATTTGAATGTGATGCGGCCTGGTGATGCCAACGAAACCAGCCAAGCTTGGCGCGTGGCAGTAAGTCACAAAGGCCCAACGTTGCTGGCCTTGACCCGCCAAAACTTGCCAACCCTTGATCGCACCCGCTATGCCTCGGCAGAGGGTGTGGCTCAAGGTGGCTATGTCTTGGCTGATAGCGCTGGTCAACCAGAGTTGATCATCATTGCAACTGGCTCGGAATTGCAACATGCCGTCGCAGCCTACGAGCAATTGAGTGGCGAAGGAGTCAAGGTACGGGTGGTCAGTATGCCATCAACCTTGCTGTTTGATGCTCAGTCTGCGGAATATCGCGAGAGCGTGCTGCCCAAGGCTGTGACCAAACGGATTGCGATCGAAGCTGCGCATCCCGTGACCTGGTATAAATATGTTGGGACAGAGGGCGATATTATTGGGATTGATCACTTCGGTGCTTCAGCGCCAATTAATATCTTGATGAAAGAATTTGGCTTTACCGCCGAAAACCTGATTGCCCGTGCCAAGGCCTTGTTGGCCAAATAATTAATTGATCGATCAACCATATAACGCGAAGGACGAGTTGCTCGTGCTTCGCGTTATGCTGTGGAAAGGCAAATGATTATGAAAATTGCGGTCGGAACCGATCATGGTGGCTTGATTTTGAAGCAAGCAGTGATTGAAGAAGTGCAACGGCTAGGCCACGAGGTGCTCGATTTTGGCACCGACTCACCTGCCTCGGTCGATTATCCCGATTTTGCTGCGGCTGTGGGTAATGCTGTGGTGAGTGGCCAAGCCGAACGTGGCATCGCAATTTGCGGCAGTGGCGTTGGCGTGACTGTTGCCGCCAATAAAATTAAAGGCGTGCGGGCTTGTTTATGCCACGACACCTACTCGGCGCATCAAGGCGTTGAGCACGACGATCTGAATGTGTTATGTTTGGGCGGACGGGTGATTGGCCCAGCCTTGGCTGGCGAAATTGTCCAAGCATTTTTGAGCGCCACCTTTCACAATGAAGCTCGCTTTACTCGACGCTTGGATAAAGTGATTGCCTTAGAAAACCAATAGATTAGGCCTAAAACAAAGCCCCGTGCTTATTACAAGCACGGGGCTTTTTGAATTTAGTTGATCAGTTTAGTTCTTGGTAATTGCTGGCAAGAAGACCAACGATGGGCCTTCTGGCTCGGCTTCGGCAACACAAGCCTTGACACTGACGTTATCGATCTTCCAACCATCAGGGCGGCCAACTGAATCGTCGGACGCAAGGCGGAAGCGGAACATCACGCTTTGGCCGTTGTAGGCATTCAAATCAACCACGCTCTTCAACCAATCTTGGGGGTCTCCACACCAAGCTTGGCTACCGTTGAGTGGGTTGGTTGAAGCGGTAATTGCACCGTTATATGGGTCAGTCAACAAGGCTGAGTTTGGAATTTGGTTCCAAGCTGAGCCACCATCAGTTGAAACTTCTACCAATGCACCGTCATAACAGCCACCAGCAGTGCGATCTTCGATGGTTTGCGAGTTCCAGAATTGCAACGTTGGGGTCAAACCTTCGGTCAAACTAATTGCTGGAGTCGTAATCCATTGATCGGATACCGATGCAGGATCAACAGCCTTGATGCCATTGCCACCGTTATAGCCAAACGCACCATAGGCCCAGGTATCACCAGTGCCGCCATGAGTCCAGCTTGGGTCGCTATCAAAGGTTTCGTTGAAGGCAACCACGGTTTCGGTGCCAATTGGACAATCGCCTGGTGCAGCTTCGGTGGTGAAACTGAAGATGCTGCTATAGGCGCTGACCCCACAAGCATTGGCAGCGCGAACGCGCCAGTAGTGCTTGGTATTGGTGCTCAATGGAGCGCTGGTCAAGCTGGTCAATTCGGTGGTTGCGGTATAAACCAAGTTGCTGAAGCCGGCATCGCTAGCAATTTCCAGCAAGTAGTTGGTTGCGCCAGCAGCACTTGACCAACTGAATGCAGGGGTTTCGCTAACATTGGTTGCATTGTTAGCAGGAGCCGTCAAGCTTGGGGCAGCACTTGGCACGCCGCCTGAGATGCTGAGATCCAAGTCGGCGGTGCGGCTGATCGTCGTGCTATCGCCACGGATAACCACGCTATAATCGCCTGCCATTGCTGTGCTGAGGTTGCCAAGCGTGAGTTGGCTGCTTAAGGTTGGCGAAATAACTGGATTTGGCGTAAAGCTTGCAGTTGCACCAGCAGGCAAGTTGCTTGCTGAGAGGGTTACTGGTTCGCTAAAGCCTTGAATCCAACCGAGGTTAACGGTCGTTTGGGCTGAAACAGGCGCACAAACTGCCACGCTCGATGGGTTGACGTTCATGGTAAAGGCTGGGGTTCCACCAGTGCCATCAAGCACTAATGAACCTGAGTTGGTTGGATCAAGCCAATCTTTCAAGCGATTTGTGCTTGCGCCGCCGCCGTTCCACGAAACCGATACCCGACCATACCAGTCGGAATCATTGTTACCACAGGCAGCATAACCACCATGGAGCTGACCAACCACCCGATGGCTGGGATCGTACAATGGTGAGCCTGACGAACCACCTTCAGTTGTCCCTAGATCCCAATCGACAACGCGAATGTGCGTGCCGCCGCCGGGAGGGGTTGTGCCAAGGTAGTCGGTGGTTTGGGTCGCTTGGTTCTCGAAGCTAATGCGTTTTTCTTCAACGCCAGGGTGGTGAATCGCCACCACACTGGGGAAGTCGCCACTTTGGGCGTTCCAACCAGCCCAGAATGGTGCATATTCGGTTGGAATTGCATCATCAAGCTCAACCAAGGCAAAGTCTGATGCGGCATAGTTGGCCCGTAAAACCGCCCCCGTCATGGTGGTGTTAGGCTTGGGCAATGGCGTGCCGTTTTCAGCTGAACCAACCGTGCGACAGAGGGTTGATTCGTAGTTCCAGTAGGTTACCATCGAGGCATCATTGTCGGTATCAATGCCACAGTGGTTGGCCGTAAGGAAGTAGGGCTTTTGATCTTGGGCAGTGTTGTTGACCAACGAACCAGTACAAGTATCAATCCCTTCGAGCGTATAGGCGGCAACCGAATTGATTTCTGAGCGCCAGTCATCGCCCTCAGGACAAATCACGTCCACATTACACGAGCCAGATTTATCGACCAACAGATCGCGGGGAACCCCGAAGCCACTGAAGCCACGGTTGATTGCGCTCAAAGTCAGATCGGCTAAGCCAAACTCGCCACTATCAGCGCTGTATTCGATAATAATTTGATCGCCAGCGACGATTGGTGTCCACAATTGGCCGTGATCTTCGTTATCAGCAGCGCTGTATGGCCCAAGAATTGAGCGATAATCAGGGCTGTAGATAAACAATTGACCACTCTTGGGCAAATTGTAGCTGGTAAAGCCTAAGTTGATCGACAAGGCCTTAGGTGCATCGATGCGTAAGCGAGCGACGGTACGATTGCCAACAATTTCGATTGAAGCCACTTGCTTGATGTCAAGCGTGGTTTGGTAATCTTTGGCAAAACGCATTGGCGAATCGCTGGGGCGCTTGGCGGCATCAGCGCGTTCTTTGGCAAGGTCAAGCTCTGGCACAGCAATCTGGGCTACTGTGTTCAAATCCTTCAAGCCTTGCGCCAATGCTAACGGACGGTCGGATGTGCTGGCTTGATTTTGCGCAGCGGTGAACGGCACCTTAGCCCCAATGACCGATAATAAAACGGTAATCGCAAGTAAGGCAAATACCCAACGGGATCGAACCATGCCGTAACCTCCTGAGGCGTGTTCCACACAACATTGAGGGGAATTGGAGAGGATTTTGTGAATGAGTCTACTATAAAAATAATTAGGTGATTTGTCAAATTTATTAACTATTGTCTTATCGCGATAAGCCGATATATTTTCGCATGGCATGAAGTAGGCGCAATGTCTGATATTAGCTAGCTAGATGGGGATTTATTATGGCGATAGAATGATTAACTATCTGATTTAGGCGATAAAAAACAGCATTCTGGAAATAATGTAGTTTTGTCAGAATGCTGTTTTTACAAACATTAGCCTGCTACGACAGGGTTACGAAGAATACCAATGCCCTCAACTTCGGTTTCGAGCAAATCGCCTGGGCGCAAAAATTCTTGAGGAGTACGAGCAAAACCCACGCCAGCCGGTGTGCCAGTCGCAATAATATCGCCTGGCTCAAGGGTCATGCCCTGTGAAAGCACATGAATTAATGTAGGAATATTAAAAATAAGATCGTTGGTATTGGATTCTTGTTTGATCTCGCCGTTGACGCGCAACCGAACCACCAAATTATGCGGGTCGGTCAACTCATCGCTGGTGATGATCCACGGCCCCATTGGGCACGAGCC
The DNA here is from genome assembly GCA_020161265.1 of Chloroflexota bacterium. Lineage (NCBI taxonomy): Bacteria > Bacillati > Chloroflexota > Chloroflexota bacterium. The sequence goes on from JAIUOC010000004.1 coordinate 116,703, forward strand.
ATCGAGCGCTTTGCCTTTGAAAAATTGCTGGTGGCGCATTTGTAAATCACGCGCCGAAACATCATTAATCACGGTATAACCCCAAACATGCTCCATGGCTTGTTCCGGGCTGATGTTTTTGCCTGCTTTGCCGATCACCACGCCCAATTCAACTTCCCAATCGATCCGTTCGGAAACTGCTGGATCAATCACTATTTCACCAGTTGGGCTGTTGATGGCGGTTGGTGGTTTGGTGAAAAATACCGGATGCTCGGGCATTTTGACTTCTAGCCCTTTGGCTTGCAACGATTCACGGGCATGGGCTGCATAATTGAGGCCCACACAAAACACATTTTTCAATGGGCGGGGCAAGGGAGCCAACAGTTGATCCATATTTAATTGGATGCCTGCGCGGCTTTGATAGTCGGGCAAGGCCGCCTTGATTGTGTCCAAGCCAGCATCGCCTGCTTCGATTAAGGCTTGGAGCGATTGATAGCCATCGAGCAACATCACCCGATCACCAAGCACAATGCCTGGACGTGGCCCAACCGCAGTTTTAAGGGTTACAAATCGCATGGTATCTCCGCAACATCGCCATGATAACGTTTTCACATTATCGCTTGGCAAAAAAACTATAGTTGCATTATAACGATATTCGTTTCTGGTGATGCTACGGTTCAGGATTGAACTTAACGACCAGCAAGGTTAAATCGTCGATTGGTGGCGTGCCACTTTGAAAGGCGCGAACATCACCAAGGATGGCATCGGCCAACCCATGGGCAGGCAAACGGCCATAGGCTTGCACCGCTGAAATCAAACGTTCACGGCCATAGGTATCGCCAGCAAAGTTGCGGGCATCGCACAAACCATCAGTATAGAACACCAAGGCATCACCTGGCTCCAAATCGGTGTGCATCTCCTCGAAAAAGGCTTCTTCAGTGATGCCAACTGGCATGCCGCCGCCCTCAAGCATGGTCACGCGGCCTTGTTTGGAGCGATAATGCAATGGCCAATCGTGGCCAGCCCGTACATAGGTAAAGCGCCGTCGTGCAATATCCAAATGCGAATAGACCATGGTGATTACCGCAGCATCAAGGTTCGTTGCCCGAATCAGCTGGTTGAAACGTTCGACCAAGGCCAACGGATGGCGCTGATCCATCCCCAGCAATAAACCTTTGGCCATCGCCATAACCAAAGCAGCTCCAGCACCTTTATCGCAAACATCAGCCATCACAATCGAGAGCATATGCTCGCTCAGTTGGCGCACCTCGTAGAAATCGCCGCTCATCTCATAGGCGGGAAACGTAGCAGCAGCGATCACCACGCCATGCAGATTAGGAAAGATGGTTGGCACAAGTCGGCGCTGTAATTCGCGGCCTAACTCCAATTCACGGGCAGCGCGAGCACGGCGCAGGGCTTCGGCTTGAGCTTGCTCCAACGCGGTGTAGGCATCAGTCAGCAGCCGATTTTTATGGCGTAAATCTTCCAAGCGCCGTTCATCAGAACGCCGGACATGGGCTGCTACCCGCCGCAACATATTGTAAGCAATAGCGGGGTAGGTGTGTAATAAGGTTTCAAAGGCGGCAATCGGTATCTCTAAAACCTCACTTTGCACCACCGCAATTGCCCCAGCGGCGCGGGTTCCATCAGGCTCTAATAAACTTAGCTCGCCAAAAAATGCCCCAACCCCCAATAACCCAAGGGTCGTTTCCTCAGAACTACCTTGCTCAAGCACCAGCCGCAAGGTTCCACTGACCACCACATAACAAGCATCGCCACGATCACGCTGGTGAAACAACCAGGCATCGGCTGGCAACGCACGAATTCGGGCCTGACTATCGAGCATTTGCAAGCCTTCAAGCGAAAGATCAGCAAATAGTGGGACTCGACGTAGGAACTCCATTTGGGACATACCCACCTCCTAGCAACGACCAAAATGCAGCATAGCACGCTCGCTACGCTGATGCAAGATAGGCCTAATTGCGACGATTAAGTTGGTATAGGCGCTGGCTGCGGTACAATACAGCTACGACTGCTTAGTGATGGAGGAAGCCCATGCCTCGTCAGCTTTTAACCTATGTTGATGCTTGCCTACCAGATCTGCTGGATGAAATGCGTCAATGGATCGAAATTGAATCGTTTACCCGCGATATTACGGCGGTTTCTTGGATGGTCAACGTGGTTGGCGAGCGTTTGAGCAAGCTTGGTGCAAGTGTCCGCAAATATAATGGCAAGCCCCAAGCAGACCATTTATTGGCAAGTTGGCCAGGCGAGGGCGAATCATTGCTCATTGTGGGCCATGTTGATACCGTCTATCCGCCAGGCACGCTTGATCAATTTCCGTTCCGCATCGATGGCGATGTGGTGCGTGGGCCTGGAGTCAGCGATATGAAGGGCTGTATTTTGCTGACGTGCGCAGCCTTGCAAGCCTTACGCCACTTTGGCCGCTGGACGAGCCGCCCCTTGAAATTTTTAATTACCACTGATGAAGAGATTGGTAGCCCAACCTCGCGGCGCTATATTGAAGAACAGGCTCGCGGTTGCCGCGCAGCCTTGATTATCGAATCAGCAGAAGAGGGTGGTTGGCTCAAAACCTGGCGCAAAAGCGTCAGCATGTATGATTTAACGATTACTGGTAAGCCCTCGCATGCGGGGGTAGCCCCCGAACTTGGCATTAGCGCGATTCACGAATTAAGCTACCAAATTGGCCAGATTTTGCCTTTGGCACGGCCTGAAATTGGCACAACGATCAATATTGGTAAAATTAATGGTGGCACTGCCACCAATGTTGTAGCCGCCGAGGCACACTGCACGATTGACGTGCGGGCATTAAAAGTTGGCGAAGCTGAGCGCGTTGATCAAGCGCTGCATCAATTAGTGCCCCATTTGGCTGGGGCAAAATTAACTTTAGAAGGTGGCGTGAATCGCCCAGCTATGGAACAAACGCCTGCCACAATGGCATTATATGCTGCTGCCGAGCAAATTGCCAATCAATTGGATTTACCGATTAAAGCTAGTGGCACTGGCGGTGGCTCGGATGGTAATTTTACTTCGGCGATCGGCGTGCCCACCCTCGATGGGCTTGGTGGCTGGGGCAGCGATTCGCATAGCTTCGATGAATGGCTCTCGATCAGCCAATTTGCCCCACGGGCTGCCTTATTAGCACGCTTGATTGAGACATTGTAGGCATTGGGGATCGGTTGTTGGGGGCTGGGGATCGGAATGAAGGATCAGGGATCAGGGGTGAAGGGTAAGGATTAAGCTTTAGCCCAGAGGAGCAGAGAATATTTAGGATTCAGGGGTCAGCGATCAGAGGTCAGGATTGATGCTTGGGCTAGCTAATTCAACTCTGACCCCTAATCCCTGAATCCTGACCCCTCACCCATTCGCGATCTTCGCGGTTTCATCCCTCATAATTCATCCTTACATCCTTAACTAGGAGTAGAGCATGGCTAGCTATAGTGTGACAATTGAGTGGGAGCGCCAGGCGGCATCATTTAGCGATGGCAAGTATAGCCGCGCTCATCGTTGGATTTTTGATGGTGGCCAAATTGTACCAGGCTCGTCGTCGCCGCATGTCGTGCCATTGCCCTACTCCGACGAGCACGCGGTTGATCCTGAGGAAGCCTTCGTAGCAGCGCTATCAAGCTGTCATATGCTGTGGTTTTTATCAATTGTGGCCGAGGCTGGCTTTGTCGTCGAGCACTATCATGATCAAGCCAGCGGCAAAATGGGCAAAAATAGCACTGGCAAAATTGCCATGACCAAAGTTACGCTCCGCCCAAACATCACTTGGCTCGAGCCAGCTCCTAGCAACGAACAAATTGAGCAATTTCATCATCAAGCCCATGAGCAATGCTTTATCGCCAACTCGGTGCTAACTCAGATCAGCATCGAGCCACAACCCTAGCGCAACAGTTGATCAAACTCCTGAGCGGCTTCATGCAACTTGCCCTGAGGTTCGCTCAGGCTCCATTCATACCATTGTTGCCCAAACGGCTGATCAACAAACCAACATAAGGCTTGCACCTGTGGATTGCTGCTGACTTCAGCCAAGGCATTGCTAAGCCAACCTTTGGGGTAATTTTCCAGCGGCGTGCGTGCTTGCTCTGGGTGAAATGTATTGGTGGCGGTGATATAAACCGGACGATTGGCGGTGCTGGGGTAGCGATTGATAATCGTCAGCCAATCGCGATAGACTCGAAAACCACGTTGAGCCTTGCCCGATTGCGCCAAATAGAGATCATTCAATGGCTCTTTGGCTGGGTCGGCGCTCCGCTCAGGCCAACCAGCTGTACTCAATGCAAAGCCATCGGGGGCAACATTAATTTGCTGTTGATGCTTGCTCCGAATCGTTTGATCAAGCAAGACCAACAAACTATTAAAATAATTAAGCCATGGCTGATTCAGCGGATCGGCCCAAGCACCATCAGCCTCGTTGCTCCAAGGGCGCACTGGCCCAACCAACAGCTGCAATTGAGGATTCAAGCCACGCATGGTCTCAATCACATTATCGTGGCGTTCGATTGCAACGCCATACCCAACTAAGATTCGGGCAACCCAAGCAGGAGTTAGCGGTTCTTGGCTGAGGCTATTTTCACTAAGGCTATTGTAGCCATTACCAATGCTATAGCCGTAGACTGCCTGCAAGCGTTGATCGTGGGCCAAGCGCTGGCAAAACCGTAAAAAGATCGCCAAGGCCGTTTCATCATTATTTGGCGGCAAACTTTGGCCTTGATCATAGGCAACGCGGATAATCACTCGCAAGCCAGCCTTATGCGCCGCCGCCACCCGCGAAGCCAAAGCATCAACACTCCATTGGCTCTCATCGGCTCGCAGCGCATACGCCAACTCCACCGACCACGCCGCCCGCCCATGCCAATCGCGCTCAGGGTTGGCAAACATTGCCCCAAGCAGGCTACTTTGGCGCGGAGTAGCGGTTGGCTCAGGCTGACCGATCATCAGACTGCCACGTTCTTGGCAACCCCGATCGCAATCGTGATAAAAGCGAATATCGGCTTGGGTTAAAGTATCGCTGGTGCTGCTCCAGCGCCATGTCCATGGCTCACTACCAGCCGCAAATTGCTGATCACGCTGTAAGCTCGTGCCATCAAGCGTCAAAGCGACATAAACCCATGGCTGATTATCGCGCACATAAATCCATTGTTGATCTTGGGCATCGCGTTCAAACCAAATTTGGGGCCAACCAGCTTGTTGGTTGGTCTGAAGTACTAAATTGCCGTCGATTGGCAAAAGCCAGTAGATGATCGAACCAAGAACGAGCAGGCTAAGCCAACGCAATTTAGTCATAGGGCAAGATCCACCATATATGTGTGCCAGTTGGCGGGCTAGTGCTGCTTTCAATCTGGAGGGTACTATGATGCCGCGCCAAAATCTGTTTGACTAGGCTCAAGCCCAAGCCGCTGCCTTCGTTATCCAAGACCCCGCGATAGAGCGGCTCGGTCACATGCGGCAAATCAGCGGCAGCAATCCCAGGCCCGCTATCTTCAATGCTACAGCGTAAACCTTGCTCACTCGCCAGTACTCGCACAATCACCAGATCGCCAGCACGACAATAGCGCAAACAATTCATCAACAGATTGAGCCAGACTTGTTTTAAACGATCAGGATGCGCCAAAACTCGCTGATGGGTTGGGTCAGCCTCGAATTGCAGTTCAATTTGGGCTTCATCGGCCATCACCCACACACTGGCAATCGCTTCTTCGGCCAATAACGCCACATTCACCGGAACCAAGGGCAATTCATCGCTTAATTCCAAACGGTGCAATTCCAACAAATCGCGCACCAAACGAGCCATGCGTTGAGCTTCGCGCTCCAAGGTGATCAACGAATGTTCGCGCACGGCTGGCTCGCTTTGTTGGTTGTGCACAATTGCGGTATGCGCTAAAAGTGCAGTTAACGGTGTGCGCAATTCATGCGAAAGTGTGCCAATAAAGGCGCGATGCTGTGCAATTTGTTGGCGTAATAATGGATCGGCGCTATGTTGGATAATTGGGCGTTTGCCACGCTGACCAAGCCACCAAGCAAAGCTGGCAACCAGCCACAGCAGCAATAAGCTTCCAAAAAGCAACGATTTGAGCGGTAGAACAATCATGGCTCACACTTTAACCGATAGCCAAAACCACGCACGGTCTGAATCGGGTCGGCATTCGCATCAAGTTGGTTGATTTTAGCACGTAAGCGTTGCACACACACATCAACAATCCGCGAATCGCCCAAGAAATTTGTGCCCCAAACGGTTTGGAGCAAGGCCAAACGCCCCCAAACATGGCTGGGCTGACGCATCAACTGTAACAAAACTCCGCTTTCTTTAGGGGTTAATTCGAGTAATTGCTCATCCCACCAAGCGCGTTGCAATTCGCAATCGAAGCGCAATTTGCCGCATTCGAATGAGCCAATCGTCTCACGTTGATGTTGAGCCAAGCGCAAAATCGCCCGCACCCGAGCCACTAATTCGGCAGGTGCAAACGGCTTGGTCAGATAATCATCAGCGCCAACCGTCAAGCCTTCAACCCGATCGTGTAATTCATCGCGGGCTGAAAGCATCAGAATTGGCAGATATTGGCCGCCTTGGCGAATTTGGCGACACAACTCAAAGCCATCACCATCAGGCAACATCAAATCGAGAATCACCAAGCTTGGGGGATTAAATGCCTGCAAATGCGAGCGAGCTTGAGCCAAACTAGCCGCCTGAGCAATCTCATAGCCTGCTTGCTCCAACAAGGTGCTGACCCCACTCAAAATCGCTGGATCATCATCGACAATCAGGATGCGACTCATAGCCCAAACCTCCAAACTGTTGCATAGCGCTATTTTAGCCAAAAAAACAAGTCTCAGAGCAACATCAGGCGTTTATCAGCCAATTGTTACCTGATTGTTACACTTGGGTGCTAGGCAGTTGCGTAGGAAGTTGCTACAATACTCAGCGAGGGGTGCGACGTGTGAATTTTAGTGTGTGGAAGTGATATGTGGTGGTTGATTGGGGTAGCCTCGCTACCCTTTTTGTTTTTAACGAGGGATCAGGGGTCAGCTATCAGGGTCTAGGTTTGATCCACAAAGAGCACAAAGGCGATTTTTTAGCCACAGATTGACATGATTATTCTGCTCTATGCTCTATGTTGTTAGTTCTATAACGTCCCTGACCCCTGAAGTCTGACCCCTGATCGCTACTTTAGGCTTGCAACTCGCGCAGGGTTTGGAAATCCTCGTCGCTCAGGGCGATTTTTTCAGCACCCATATTTTCTTCGAGATGCTTAACTTTGGATGTTCCAGGGATTGGCAAAATCACTGGCGAGCGTTTGAGCAACCATGCCAAGGCAATTTGGCCAACGCTAGCTTCGTATTTTTTGGCAATTTGATCAAGCGTGCCACCAGGCGCAGTTAATCGGCCAGCCGCCAACGGGAACCACGGAATAAAAGCGATATTTTGGGCTTCGCAGGCATCGACCATGCTTTCCCATTCGTGGTCGCCAATGCTATAGCGATTTTGCACCGAAACGATTGGCACGACTTTTTGTGCTTGAGCCAATTGTTCGTTATTAACTTCGCTCAGGCCAATATGGCGAATTTTGCCTTCGTTGCGTAAATCGCTCAGCGTCCCCAACGATTCTTCCAAAGGCACTTGGGCATCAATGCGATGCAATTGATAAAGGTCAATTCGTTCGAGTTTTAATTGGCGCAAGCTTTTTTCCAGCGAAATGCGTAGATGCTCAGGTCGCCCGTTGGAATACCAAATGTTTGGACCGCCGCGCAGCAAGCCACCTTTGGTTGCAATCACCATATCAGCTGAATAGGGGTGCAAGGCTTCGCCGATCAAACATTCGCTGACATCGGGGCCATATGAATCAGCAGTATCAATAAAATTAACGCCGAGTTCGGCAGCGCGGCGTAATACCGCCTTAGATTGTTCGCGATCGCTTGGCTCGCCCCAAATTCCATCGCCTGTGATGCGCATCGCACCAAAGCCCAACCGCCGAATTTCGAGATCACCACCAAGCCGAAATGTTAGAGAACCGAGGCTCATTGAGCTTCCTCCAAAACACACAATCAATACCGTTCAGTACTGAACCACATGTATTGTACCCCCAAAAAACCGAAAAATCTGGTTGCTCGATCAGCAATTCAATCGATCAGGCGGGTGGCAATATCGGAAACCTGAAAAAACACTTCGCGCGGCGCATAGGGGGCAAAATCTTGAATGCGGCTCATGCCCCAGCCCACCGCACCAAAGGCCAATTGAGCTTGCTTGGCCGCCTCAGCATCGCGAATCTCATCGCCAACACAGAGAATTTTTTCGCGCTCGAGGTTGGCTTTGCGCACAATTCGCTCGAAGCGGGCACGTTTGCGCAAAATCGGCACGCTACATTCATAAAACTCAACCACATTGGCCAAGGCATCGCCCAACACATGACGTACATTCTCTTCGCTATTGCTACTGACCACGCCCAAACGCACATCGGCAGCATCCAACTGAGCTAAAATCAATTCCATGCCATCGAAAAGCTGAATATTACGAATATTTTGGGCGGCCAGTTGGCGCATATGGCGGGCAATTAATGGCACTTTCCACCAAGCCACCTGCATATATTTCATCACCTCGCGGGGGTTTTGGCCGCGCAACTCGGTAAATTCCTTGGGCGTGAGTTGGCGAAACTTATATTTCTCGGCCACGCCATTGATCGCCTTGACCAACCAAGGAATTGAATCGGCCAAGGTTCCATCAAAATCAAACAATACTAGTTCGTATTTTTTCATTGGTCAGCTACCTCTAAAATTGCTTCGAGCTAAGCATACCGTGGGCTGGGTTAATTGCCAATTCTGCTTTTGTTTCCTGTAGTCTTTATGGGTTTTGTGCGTAGATTGAGGATCACTCTCCTTCCGTTCTAGCTTACAGTAGTAGTTTTTAATATTCATTCGTGATCACCACCCCTCCGCCCCGCCTCAAGGCGGGAAACGCAGGGTGTTTTCATCCCCCTGCACCCCCTAAATTTCAATTTTTGGAATTAAATTTGGTATAATTGCAACTATCAAATTCTAGGAGAGGTATTCGCTTATGCTGTATATTCCATCTAAGCGCATTATAGAATATCGGCTTGATTCGGCATTATTACATCTAATTGATACCGATCGTTATTTACTTGATGAAAATCTGCACGAACGAACAATCGTGCATAAATTTGCTAGTTATCTACAATTTATGTTTCGGAGTTGGCATGTTGACGTTGAATATAATAATAATATGGGAGATACTAAAAGATTAAACAACTATTTAGGAAAAAGAAGGCCTGTATTTCCAGATATTATTATTCATCGTCGAGGTAATAATGATAATAATTTACTTGCAATTGAAGCTAAAGCATTACAAAACCCCAGTCAAAAATCCATAGCTAGGGATCGAATAAAACTTCAAGGTTATAAAGAGCAATTAGACTATCATTATGCTTGTTTTATCTTATTTATCGTAAAAAATCCACTGAACCCTAAGCCTTATCAACTTAAATGGATCTAATCATCCAGCACCTTGCGGACTGTTTGCGCCAAAGTAGCCAATGAAAACGGCTTGCTGAGCAACAAAGGCTGTTGGGCTAATTGCTGATGTTGCGCCAAACTATGCTCGGAGTAGCCCGAAATAAACAAAATTTTGAGCTGAGGATCAAGCTCAGCAACCCGTTGGCTCAGCTCAAAACCACCCATTTGCGGCATAACCATATCAGTAATTAAGAGCTGAATTGTGCCAGTCGCTTGAGTTTGTAGCAAGGCCAAGGCCTCGGAGCCATGCGGCGCTTCGAGCACGCTATAGCCCAAGCCTTGGAGCATACGCACCAATACTGCCCGTACCTGCGGCTCATCCTCGCTCACCAAAATCGTTTCCGTGCCACGAGGTAAGTTTTGGATGAGGCTTGGAGTATCATCGAGTTGAGCTTGCTCTGAACGTGGCAAATAAATTTTAATCGTCGTGCCATGATTAATTTCGCTATACAAGCCAATATGGCCGCCATGTTGCTTGATAATGCCATAACAGGTAGCTAAGCCCAAACCAGTGCCTTCGTGATCGCTTTTGGTAGTAAAAAATGGCTCAAACGCTCGACTTTGGACTTCTTGGGTCATGCCGATGCCAGTATCGCTCACCGCAAATAAAACATAATTGCCAATTGGCACATCAACATGGGTTCGCGCATAATTAGCATCAACTGCAACATTGTTTGTTTCAACCAGCAAATTCCCACCCTGAGGCATAGCATCACGCGCATTGACCACTAAATTCAATAATACTTGCTCAATCTGGCCGATATCAACCAAAATTAAATCAATTTCAGTATTAAGTACAGTTCGCCATTGAATTGATTCTGGTAAAACTCGTTTAATCAATTTCTCCATCGACATAATTAAATCATTGATATTGACAATTTTTGGTTGGAGTTGCTGCTTACGTGCAAAAGTTAATAATTGACTGGTGAGCATCGCTGCCCGATCAGTGGCATGTTGAATTTCAGTTAATTCTTCGACCACCGAAAAGCCTTGCTGGGCACTATCAATCGCCAAGGTCGTATATCCGCTAATTGCAGTTAACAAATTATTGAAATCGTGAGCTACGCCGCCAGCCAAACGCCCGATACTTTCCATTTTCTGCGCCCGAATTAATTGCATTTGCAACTGATTGCGATCAGTTCGATCTTCGGTATGCACCATAATCAAATCTGGCTCGATAAACACATAGCTTACATATAAATCTTTAACTTGATTGACAAATTTAAATTCATAGCGAGTTTCTTGATGAATTGTCGTTTTCTCGCGTTGACAACGCTCAAAATGGCGTAAAATCTCTGGCTCGCTGCGATAAACAATTCTAGCTGATTGATTAACGAATTTGGTAATTGCTCCTTGGGTAATAATCATCGCTGCATCATTAAAACCTTCGAGAATAAAATCGTCGTCAACGCAACGCCACGTATAGGTTGGAATCGGAATACCATGATATTGCGCTCGAAATTGTTTTTCGCTGGCGGCCAATTGAGCCACCGCCAAGCGCTGCAAACCCAACAAACGATAAACAACTCCAGCAATAATCACCAAGAAAATCAGCCAACCAACTAACATCAACGAATAGCGCTCGGCCTGTCGTTTGATCGATAATTCCAAATCAAGGTACAAACGATTTTCCAACTGCTCAGCCTCAGATTCCAACTCCGAGAAGGCGATTCGACGATCAATCGTGGTTTGGGCTTGATCTTGCGGGCGATTGAGATGTTGCAATAACAAAGCTCGAAAGCTGACCAAATGCTGGCGATATTCAGTGAGCGCTTGCTGCGTTGGTGGAGTTGGCGGCAACAATTGATCAAAGACTACAACGGGATTTTTACCTTGTTGCCAATCATCAACCGCCAAAATTGCCCGATCAAGATAGGCAATTGCATCTTGGGGCAGGAGAGTTTGGTTACCATTCAAGACTTGTTCGACAATCAAATAGCCACGTTTCATATTCAAACGGGCTTGAGTCATCCCATTAAACGCCGTGATTTGCGATTGAATCATCGAGCGCATTTGGTAATAATTCCATTGCAACAGGGCAATCGAAACTAAAGCCACGCTCAATAAAGCGATTAATGGGCGTAATTCTTTGCGCCGCAACCAAGCAAAACGCTTCATGAGCCATTCTCACAACCTTGGAGCAGACTGGCGGTCGAACGATTGGGCAATTGCTCGCGCGAGAAACCAAAGGGCGCAATTAAGCCATAATGTTCGTCACTGCCAATAAATCCAATCAACTGTTGATCAATTGCTGTGCGCAAATGTGCATCCTCATGGCGCATCGCAAAAGCGCCATAGCCAATACTTAAATTTCCATCAATAATTGGTGGCACAAACGGCATGGCTCGTTCAACCTGATCTGGCGCTTGTAATACCAACAAATCAATGCTGATATCGGTCAAGGCTAAGGCATCGGCGCGGCCTGCCAGCACGGCTGCCAAGCCAGTTTGCACATCGGGCACAAATAATAATTGCTCTGAAGCAATCCCCAGTGCTTGGGCGATTTCGGCCTCACGCGCACCACGCATCACCGCCAAACGCCGATCAGGCCGCTGAAAATCGGCAAAACTCTGAATGCCCAATGGATTGGTTTTCGCGACGAGCATAGCTGGGCTGAGGGCAAAGGTTGGTTGGCTAAACGCAAGGAGTTCAGCTCGCTCACAGGTAATAAACATCCCGCTGGCGATCAGATCAAAACGCCCAGCCTGTAAGCCAGGAATTAAATCGGCCCATTCGGTTTGCACCCATTCAAGCTGAGAAACTCCTAGGCGCTGCATCACCCAAGCAATCACCACTGCCTCTTCGCCAACGACAGTGCCAGTAGCATCTCGATACGAGAAGGGCGCTTCGGGGGCATAGCCAATTCGGATCATACCAGTGCGTTGGGCACGTTCTAAGGTTGTTTCAAGCGGTTTTGCTAGCCACCAAATCAAAACTGTGAGCATTCCGATGAGGGCTAAACCAGCCACACCCCACCAAACACGACGCATGCCAGTACCTCCGTTGGAAGAGGTTGTACAAAGCTAGCCAAGCGGCTTTATTGTTCTAAGAATCAGGCTAAAAAGTGTTAAATAATATGGGCTATAGTATAACGCAGCTAATCGAGGATAGCACTAGTACTACGCCGTGATCCGTACTAAAGGACTATCCCAAAGTTGTGAGGAGTATAAAAAAACCGCCGCTCTTTGGTAAGAGCAGCGGTTTTGCTTATAAGAATGAGGATTGATTCCCCAAGAATCTTACCAGCGGTTCGAGCGTGATGATGATTGTTGGCTTTGGAAACAGTCACGGCAGTAGACTGGTTTGTCGCCACGTGGTACGAATGGCACTTGTGCAGGGCCGCCACATGATGAACAAGTGGTGGTGTGCATTTCGCGTTGACCACGATCTGAACTGTAACCGCCACGATCTGAACTGTAACCGCCACGATCTGAGCCATAGCTGTTGCGGCTATAACCACCACCGCCACCGCCACGGCTTGAGCTTTCGTAGCCACCGCCACCGCGATTTTGTTTGCGGGCTTGGCGGCAGTTTGAACAGCGAGTTGGCTCGTTGTCAAAGCCTTTTTGTGAGTAAAATTCTTGTTCGCCAGCAGTAAATACGAACTCGTTGCCACAATCGCGGCAGTTCAACGTCTTGTCGGTGAAGCTCATTCGCTTGTTTCTCCAACTATGGTAATGTATCCAATTGTTTCAGGTTGGAGTCACGAAGCTCAGGGAAGAGATTGCATATCCACTCAGTCCGAGGTAATGTGAGGAACCAAACCATGTCAACGCAACCATTGTACCAAAAGTACTCACGAGTTACAAGAGGCAAAATCGACTTTTTGCCTATGAATTTAATCGCAAGTAGTAACAATGGGTGAAAAAGTGGTTAAACCAAAGGTGCAAAGGGTAGGTAGCTAGTTAGCCGACTCTACCCCTTAACCAAAATAGCTTAACTCCCGAAGATTTTGCTCCAGAAGCCGCGCTCTTTTTGCTCGAAATGGTCCATACCCATGGTTTCGCCAAGTTTTTGGAAAAGTTCGCGTTGCTCGTCGTTGAGCTTGGTTGGCACACGCACTTTGACCACAACCATCTGATCACCACGGCGGCCCAAATTTCGCCCCGATGAATCAATATAGGGCACGCCTTTGCCACGCAAGGTAAAGACTGTACCATCCTGCGTGCCTGCTGGCACATTCAACGGCTCGTCGCCGTCAACAGTTGGCACATTGAGTTGTGCTCCCAAAGCAGCTTGCACCAGATTAATTGGCAGTTGCAGCAGAATATTGTTATCTTCACGTACAAAGAAATCGTGTGGTTGCACTCGCAAGTTGACATACAAATCGCCAGCCGAGCCACCACTTGGCCCACTATCGCCAGCACCACCAATCCGAATCCGCATGCCATCGTCAACGCCCGCTGGTACGGTCAGTTTGCGCTTGACGGTCTCACGAACGCGGCCTTCACCTCGGCAGGTTTTGCACGGGATGGGAATAATCACGCCGCGACCATTACATTGGTCACAAGTGGTTACCGTGACCATGTTGAGGAAGGTGCGGACACGCATTTCGCCCGAACCTTGGCATTTGGGGCAGCGGGTCGGTTCGGTGCCAGGCTCTGCACCATTGCCACCACAAGGCCCACACGATTCAAGCCGACGGTAATCAAGCTCTTTTTCGGTGCCAAAAATTGCTTCTTCAAAGCTAATTACGAGGTCGGCACGTAAATCGGCTCCTTGGCGGGTGCCACCACGGCTACCACCGCGTGCACCTTGGCCAAAAAAGGCATCGAAAATCGTGCTGAATGGATCGCCGCCAGCACCACCAAAGCCGGCAAATGGATCAAAGCCTTGACCACTACTGCCAGCATGACCAAATTGATCATACATTCGGCGTTTTTGGTCGTTGGAAAGCACTTCGTAGGCTTCGGTCGCTTCTTTGAATTTATTTTCAGCCTCGACGTTGCCTGGGTTGCGGTCGGGGTGATATTGCATGGCCAACTTGCGGTAGGCCTTCTTGATCTCGTCAGGCGAGGCACTTTTGCCCACACCCAAAACCTCGTAGTAATCGCGCTTTGCCTCGGTTGCCATACATATCCCTTATGTAGAAGGATGAAGGATGAGGGATGAATTATGAACATCCCTCAACGCTGCATACCTTAGGTTTGTAATGTAAGTTCTGCTATTGCTGTCTAAAACATATATTCAATGATGAAGAATCAAACTACCTTGCTAATTAATAATTCGTGCGTTTCATCCTTCATCCTTCATCCCTCATCCTTAGATTACAGTTCCACCTCGTCGGCGGAGCCGTGGTCTTGGCTTGGTGTTTCTGGCTCGATGCCAAAATCGGGCGCTGGCTTGAGCCGTTGCATTGCCACGCTCAATTCAGCGGTACGATTGTTGATCGTTTCCATATCATCGCCATCGAGCACCGCCCGTAGCGCTGAAATCCGATCCTCGACCGTGTTGCGAGCAGTGTAATCAACGTTATCATCAGCTTCGCGCAACATCCGATCGGCAGCATAGATCACGCCATCGGCTTTGTTGCGCGTGGCAATTTGATCACGGCGGCGAGCATCGCTATCAGCATGATCTTCGGCATCGCGAATCATGGCTGAAATTTCATCATCATTCAAGCCCGATGAAGGCGTGATCGTGATTTTTTGCTCTTTGTTAGTGGCTTTATCGGTTGCGCTGACATTAACAATCCCGTTGGCATCAATATCAAAAATAACTTCAATTTGCGGCACACCACGCGGCGCGGCTGGAATGCCATCGAGGGTAAAACGTGCCAAGGATTTGTTATGTCGAGCTTCAGCCCGTTCGCCTTGCAACACATGAATTTCAACACTATTTTGGTTATCGCTGGCAGTTGAGAAAATTTGTGAGCGCTTGGTTGGAATCGTGGTGTTGCGATCAATTAACGGTGTCATCACGCCACCATAGGTTTCGATCCCCAAGGTCAACGGTGTTACGTCAAGCAACAACACATCGGTCACATCACCAGCCAGCACGCCAGCCTGAATCGCTGCCCCAATCGCCACCACTTCATCGGGGTTTACGCCCTTGTGTGGCTCTTTGCCAAAGAATTTTTTAACGGCGGCCTGCACTGCGGGCATACGGGTTTGGCCACCAACCAAAATCACTTCATCAACTTCGCCTGGTTTCAAACCAGCATCTTGCAAAGCTAGTTTGATCGGCTTGAGCGTGCGTTCGACCAAATCGGCGGTCAATTGCTCAAGTTTGGCACGGGTCAAGGTGGTATTCAAGTGTTTGGGGCCGCTGGCATCAGCACTAATAAACGGCAGCGAAATATCGGTTTGCAGCACGCTCGAAAGTTCTTGCTTGGCTTTTTCCGAAGCTTCTTTCAAACGTTGCAAGGCCATGCGGTCGCTGCGCAAATCGATATTATTTTCGCGTTGAAACTCGCTGGCCAGCCAATCGATAATCTTTTGATCAAAATCATCGCCGCCGAGGTGGGTATCACCGTTGGTAGCCCGAACCTCAAACACGCCCTCGCCAAGCTCCAAAATTGAAACGTCGAACGTGCCACCACCAAGGTCATAGACGACGATTAATTCGTTACTGTTGCGCTCCAAGCCATACGCCAAGGCGCTGGCGGTTGGCTCGTTGATAATTCGCAATACTTCGAGGCCAGCAATTTTGCCAGCATCTTTGGTCGCTTGGCGCTGCGAATCATCAAAATAGGCCGGAACCGTAATCACCGCTTGACTGACAGGCTCGCCCAAATAGGCTTCGGCATCGGCTTTGAGTTTTTGCAAAATCATGGCCGAAACTTCTTGCGGCGAATAATCGCGACCGCCCATCAAGACCCGCGCATCGCCATTGGGAGCGCTGGTCATGCGGTAGGGAATCAAATCTTTATCGCGTTGGACGCTGGGATGATCCAATTTACGACCAATAAAGCGCTTGACCGAATAAATTGTATTTTCGGGATTGGTGACCGATTGGCGCTTGGCAACCAAGCCAACCGTGCGTTCACCGTTTTTGCTCAAGGCAACAATTGAAGGAGTGGTGCGAGCGCCTTCGGCGTTGGGAATCACCACCGCCTCGCCACCTTCCATGACCGCAACCACTGAATTGGTTGTTCCAAGGTCAATACCGATCACTTTACCCATATAGCTCGTGCTCCACAGACAGCGACAAAGCATCGCTAAGCGACGGCCAATCACGGCAGCAATGCCACTTAAAACGATGCTTTGATCTAGTTGCTCCTACTTGCCGACTTTGACGACCGTTGGACGCAAGACCCGTTCGCCAAGCTTATAGCCACGGCGTAATTCGGCCACAACTTTGTTTGATTGCGCTTCGTCGCCTTCTTCAAACATAATTGCTTCGTGAATATTCGGATCAAATTCTTCATCAACGGCAGGAATTGGTTGCAGGCCAGCGCCTTCAAGCACCGTTTCAAATTTACGTTGTACTTGTTTAACGCCGCCAATCCACTGATTGTTTTCAATTTCAGCGGGAATTTGACCCATCGCCAAGAGCAGGTCATCGAGCACTGGAAGCAATTTCAACATCAAACCAGCGCTAGCATTGCGAATCAACTCCTCGCGTTCGCTTTCGGTGCGGCGTTTGTAATTTTTGAAATCAGCAATCGCTCGCATCCAGTTGGTTTTGTGTTCTTCAACTTCGCGTTCGAGCGTGGCGATCCGTTCGTTCAGGCTTTCGGCATCGCCTTGAGGATTGGTATCGTCAGTTGATTGTGCTTGCACTTCTTCCGTCATGAGAACTCCGTACCTCCGTAAAGATCAAACTTATATGATCACAGCCTAGCGTCTAGCACTATTCTGATGGTTCTATTTTGCGTTCGCCGTATAAATCACCCATCAAATCGCTCATCACCCCAGCGATATAACGCACGCTGGAGATGGAACGTGGATAGGCCATCCGACGCGGCCCTAAAACCCCTACCACCCCGGCAACATCGCCATTGACCCCGTAGCGCGACAAAATCACGCTATAGTCGCGCAGTTCATCGCGGCTATGTTCGCCACCAATGATCACCTGCACGCCATCCGAAGCCAAGGCTTGGGGAATCAACGACTCAAGCATGGTGCCGCCTTCGAGAATCGAAAGCACCTCGCGTACCCGCGTCACCTGGCCAAATTCTGGTTGATGCAACATCTCTAGCAAGCCATCGTGATGAATTAATTCGTTGACATGCTCCTCGAATTGTTGCATTGCCCGCGCCACGCTCTCGATCACCAGCACTTCAAAACTGCTGAGTGGCGGCTGGTTGGTTGGCTGATTGTGAGCGATGTTGGCAATCGCCTTGGCTGAAGCTTCATGACATAGCTCATTAATTCGTCCGGCGATGCGGCTTAGTTGCTCTTGGGTCGTATTGGGGTCGGCGGGGAGCGTTTGCTGCTTGACCGAACCTTCATGCAACACCAACACCAACAAGACCAAGGCATCGTTGATTGAAATTAACTCGATATGTTTGAAGCGGCTCTCGTAGGCTCGCGGGGGCGTAACCACCGCCGCCGTTTGGGCAGTGCGAGCCAAAACCGCTGCTGCCAAATGAATCCATTGGTTCAATTCCGAGCGGATTTGATAAAACTGATGTTGGATCATGCGCTGTTCTTGGGTCGAAAGCGCCGCCCGATCCATCAAATTTTCGACAAAAAAGCGATAGCCAGCATCAGTTGGCAAACGCCCAGCCGAGGTATGCAAATGCGTCAACAGGCCAGCGTCTTCTAACGCCGCCATTTCGTTACGGACAGTCGCCGAGCTAACCCCCAAACTCCTAGCAAGGTCTTGCGAGGCTACTGGCGTTGCCGTATCAATGTATTGTTGAATAACCGCCTTAAGAACCCGTCGTCGCCGCTCATTGAGTTCAAGATGCATCGCTCACCTCGCTTTAGCACTCTTGGCCGAGGAGTGCTAACTCGGTAAGTTATAAGATTGGCGTGCTCGCCGCACGCCGCTGAATATTGTAACACGCCGCGATAGAGCTAGCAACGGGGCAGCGCTAGCTCTTACATCGCTCTAACATTTAGCCAAATCAACAACTAATTGCGACCAAATCTCAAAAATTGGGCCAATTTTGGCGATAACTCGATCTTAAGATCTATGCACATTTTTGCCAGAATGCGCTATAATCGCCAAACGCTATTGCTGATATGATCATCTAGCGCTATTGGGAGGCTTTGAATGTGGGTCGGAGAGAAACTCTGGTGAGCGAGGAGTAGGCAGCATCGGGAGGGGTCTGGCAACTCATCCCCATAGCGTGATGCTGAGCGTTATTCGTTTTAGTGTGTAAGGAAAGATTTATGCGTTCAATGCGAATGCTGCGTTTGCTGGCAGCATTAATTGTTGTGAGCATGCTTCCGTTAAGCCGGAGCAATGCCCAAACACCCACCACCAATTCGCCCATCAATCGCTTGCTCAGCCAAGGAGCCAATGTTGCTCGCCATAGCCAAACTGGCTATGTGCGCTGGATTGGCGCAGCCGCTGGCACAACTCTCGATCAGCCAGTAGGCTTGAATCGCGCTGATACGCTCAACGTTGCCAATGCTTATTTAGCTGAATATGGCAATTTGTTTGGCTTAGCCCAAGCCAGCGATGCCACAGTTGCCAAAACCAGTACCACCCAAGATGGTCGCCAGGTTGTACGCTATCAACAGCGCTACCAAGGCGTGCCCGTCATTGCTGGCGAATTGCAAGTTCAAGTCAATCAGGCTGGCGAATTACTGAGCATCAACGGCGAAGTGCTGCCAAATCTTAATCTCAGCACCAATGCCAAAATTAGCCAAGCCAACGCAATTAACACTGCCCAAAACCTCGTTGCCACCAAATATGATGTCAATGCGGCAGCGTTAAACGTGAGCAAAAGCGAATTAGCGATTTTTAACCCAGCTTTGTTGGGCGGCACAGGCCTGCAAAAGAGCAATCTGGTTTGGTTTGTGACGGTTGAATCAACCAGCAGCGACCCGATTCGCGAATATGTGTTTGTGAATGCGCAGTCGGGCGACGTGAGTTTAAGCTTCAATCAAATTGGCTTTGCCAAAAACCGCTTCGTTTGTAACGATAACAACGTGGTTGATAACGACGATAATCCCAACAACAACTGTGATCAACCAAGCGAATATGTGCGGATTGAAGGCTCAGCTGCTAGCAACGATGCCGATATTGATGCCGCTTACGATTATTCGGGCGATACCTACGATTTCTTCAACTTGTTCTTTGGCCGTAACAGCATCGACAACAACGGCATGAACTTGATCTCACTGGTCAAACACTGCCCACCTGGCGCGGGCTGCCCTTATGGCAACGCCTTCTGGAATGGTCGCCAAATGACCTATGGTGAAGGGTTTGCTGCTGCCGACGACGTGGTTGCTCACGAATTGTCGCACGGGGTAACCGAATATACCTCGAACCTGTTCTACTACTTCCAATCAGGTGCAATCAACGAAGCCATGTCGGATATCTTCGGCGAATTTATGGACCAAACCAACGGTAGCGCCGATGATGACGAAACCACACGCTGGATTATGGGTGAGGATTTGGGTGGGATTCGCAATATGCAAGACCCAACCCAAGGCGATCAGCCTGACCGTATGTTGAGCGAATTGTATGTGCTCGATCCTAATCTGCTTGATAGCGGTGGGGTGCACAGCAACAGTGGTGTCGCCAATAAGGCCGCCTATCTTTTGACCGATGGCGATACCTTCAACGGCCAAACCATCGCTTCAATTGGCATCACCAAAACCGCCCATTTATTCTATGAAACCCAAATTAGCTCGTTGACTTCGGGCAGTGATTATGCTGACCTTGCTTCGGCTTTACGCCAAGCCTGTACTAGCCTGACAGGCAATCATGGAATTACCGCTGCTGATTGTGTTGAAGTCAATAAAACCATTTTGGCAACCGAAATGGATCTTCAACCAACCAACGCACCAGCCCCTGACATGAAAGCTTGTAGCACTGGTCAAACTCAAGTTAATGCCTTCCAAGACGATTTTGAGGCTTTGCCCAATAACAACTGGACAGCAAGTGCCTTGAGTGGTAGCACCGAAACTTGGACTACCAATCCAGCGCCACTCGTTGGGGCATATGCAACGAGCGGTGGTGGCTCAGCAACCAACTATAACGGTGTGTATGGGTGGAATCAAGCGATTGAAGAATCGGCCTTTACCCAAAATGCTAGCGTAACCGTGCCAACCAACGGCTTTGCCTACTTCCGCCATGCCTATGACTTCTATGCGCCAATCGACGCGGGCGTGGTTGAATATAGCACCAATAATGGTAGCAGCTGGCAATCAGCCGCTGGTTTGTTCAGTTTCAATGGCCCAACCAACATCGCTGAAGATGGCGCGTTTGGCGGTGAGCAAGCCTATGTTGGCAACAGCAACGGCTATAACGCCAGCCGCTTGAACTTAGCCAGTTTGGCTGGGCAATCGATCCGCTTCCGATTCAAGGTGGCGCTTGGCGATACCCCAACGCCAAATCGCTCAGCCACTTGGTCAATCGACGATTTTGCGATTTACAGCTGTAATGGCCCAGCCACACCAACCGCGCCAAGTTTGTTCCTGACTAGCGACGTATTGGTGCAACAAGGCAAACAAAGCAGCGCGACCATCGGCACAGCCTCAGATGATCTAGATTTGGCGGGCGCGTTGACAGTCAGCACCGCTGGCGCACCAGCAGGCATGAACGTTAGCATCAGCAACCAAGCAGGGATCTTGAAGGCTAATGTTAATTGTGCTTGTAGCAGCGCAGTTGGCACCTACCCAATCACCGTAACCGTGCGCGACAGTGGCAACCTGACAGCCAGCCAAGTATTTAATATCGAGGTTGAGCCAGCGGGCCAAAGCATTGTCGATGGTGGTTTTGAGCGTGGCCTGAATTGGCAAGCCTTCTCAAACTCATTTAGCGATGTTTCACCACCATTGTGCTACACCTCAAGTTGTGCTGGTACGCCACGCACTGGCACAAGTTGGTTGCGTTTTGGCGCACGCGCTGGCACAACCGAAACTGCCTTTGCCCAACAAACCCTCACCACAACCGCTGGCGATGCGACGCTTGAGTTCTACCTCTCGATTTATGCTCATAACGGCCGCGGAACTCAAGATTATGTCAAATTTAGCCTTGATGGCGAGGAAATTTTCCGAGCTAGCGATGCCAACACCGAATATAACAATGGCTATGCCAAAGTTACGATTCCACTGACTGATCTGAGTGCAGGCGAACATGTCTTGCGGATTGATTCGGTCAGCGATTCGACCGCTAACATTGTACGCTTTAGCATTGATGACATCAGCTTCATGGCTGAAAACAACCAATGCCGTGGCTCAAATATCTATCTGCCAATGATCACTAAATAGCAACTTGATTATTTGCCCTACCTTGGTATCTGCCAAGGTGGGGTATTTATTTTAGGCGTAACCTTCACGAGCCAGTACTGCCATAGTGTTTGAGGCCAAATACCCAAAAGCGATAGGCAATGGTGATACTCACGAGCGCTATCAGCGGAGCCAGCCATGCCATCCAACCAACTGAGTGACCCAGCAAATAGCTAGCCGGATAATACGAGGCAAAGCCATATGGTAGCAACCATGTCAACAAAATGCCGACCGAGCGATGATAAAATGTCAGTGGGTATTGAGCAAATTCATTGGTGCTGAATACTAAATTGGTCACCGGAATTGAATCCATAATCCAAAAAGCAGTTGCCGCAGTGAGTAAATTCAGCGCAATAAAAATAATGCCACCACTGATGACCATTAATATGATAAACCCAATGCTTGCCAGGGTAATTGGTAATTGTAGTTTAACCATTGCATACCCAACCAAGCCAAAGCCAACAATAAAATCACCAATCGCATCATGACAAATCCGATCGGCTAATAAATGGAATAATGGATTAATTGGCCGCACCAAAAAACGATCAAATTGGCCAGGTCGAATATAATCGCGCCCAATCACCCAGAGATTATCGGCAAAGAGATGATTGATGCCTTTGGATAAGGTCAATAAGCCATAAATTAATAGAATTTGCTCAAGTGTCCAGCCTTGGATACTTGGAACTTGGCGCAAAACTGACCACATTGCAATAATGCTCGCACCTTGAAATAACACGGTTGAAATCGAACCAATAAAAAAATTCAGCCGATATTCCATCAAAATTTTGAAACGCTGAACGACGAAATACCAATAGAGTTTGCTATAACGCAGCATTATTAGCCACCTTGTACCGTGATTTTGCGCACACTGAATTGAAACATCAAGCGGGAAAGCATTAACATCACTGCTAACCATGCCAATTGTTGCAACCAAATTGCTCCAAGCTGATCCAATGGCGTGATTCCGCTCAATAACGATACCGGGATCGAAACACTTTGGGCAAAGGGCATCCATTGGGCAATGGTTTGTAAGGCTGAAGGCAGCATGGTTAATGGCAGAAGTACGCCACTAAACAGCATTAGAATTGAGCCACGAACCACTTGTAAACCCCAAACTTCGGTTGAATAAAAAGCGATGCACCCAAAAATCCAATCGAAGCAGAATAAAATACTACAGCCAAGTAATAATGAAATTAGAAAGCTTAGCCAAATTAATGGATCAGTTGGTAAGCGAATATCAAATACTAAAACTGCAAAGCTTCCGGTGACTAAAAGTTGTTGTGCTAAGGCAACAAACGTTCTTGTTAGATGGCCAATAAAAATTCGCTCTTGAAAATCTACAGGCCGTAATAATTCGCTAGAAATAGTACCTTCGCGAATCCAATAGCCAAATTCTTGAGTATAGCCCCATTGCACCAATGGCGCAACCATACGAGCCAAGATGATATAGGTCAAGGTTTGTTGCATGGTTAAGCCTGCAATTGTTTCACGTTCGCTATACAGGGCTTTCCAAAACGAAACATAGACAATTGTGAGGAAGAGATGTGCGCCAAGTTGCGACCAAAACCATAAATTATAGGCGAGCATTTCTTTAATATTCATGCCAACCACACTGCGATAGGTACGCAAACGATAAGCAAGTTTATTCATTAACTGCTACCTCGTTATAGGCCGTGGGGTTTTGATACAAATGTTTGATGATGCTCTCAAGATCAGGCTCATTCAAGGTAAAATCGGCCACATCAATCTGTTGCATCAAGGCGGTGGCTACTTGACTGGCACTTAATTGGCTTCGATCAAACTTCAATTCAAGGCTATATTCGCTTAAACTCAGTTGCTCGCAGGCTGGTGGCAATTGCACATTGCTAATTGGTTGATTGGTCTCAAATTTAATTGTGCGATATTTGCCAAATTGCTGTTTGATCGCATGCAACGGCCCATCGTAGACTTTGCTACCAGCATCAATGATGATCACCCGTGAACAAAGCTGTTCGATATCACCTAAATCGTGGGTGGTAAGCATCACCGTCGTATTATGGGTTTGGTTATAGTCTTTAATAAATTCGCGAATCCGTTGTTTGACCATGACATCAAGCCCGATGGTTGGCTCATCAAGATACACAATTTTGGGTTCGTGAATGAAGGCTGCTGCTAGTTCGGCTCGCATTTTCTGGCCTAACGACATCGAGCGAATCGGCGTTTTTAAAATTTCGTCAAGCTCTAATACTTCGCTGAAATGGCTGAGCAATTGCTTATAACGGCTTGGCTCAACTTCATAAATATTGGCGACCAAATTGAGCGATTCGATCAGCGCTAAATCCCACCATAACTGGCTACGCTGACCAAACACAACCCCAATATTGCGCGCATTGGCCACCCGCTCACGCTGTGGATCGTGACCCAACACTGTAACAGCGCCAGTCGTAGGGTAGAGAATTCCGGTCAACATTTTGATTGTGGTCGATTTACCAGCGCCATTGACTCCAATATAGCCGACAATTTCGCCAGCATCGATCTGGAAATTTAAATCGTGAACTGCAACTTTTTCGCGATATTGAGGCCGAAAGAGCGCCTTGATTGCCCCTTTGACTCCGCCTTCTTTTTCAATTGTGCGGTAGGTTTTGCCCAAATTACGAACATCAATAACTGACACCGTGGTCTCCTCGTTGGCATGGATGTGAGTATTGGCATAGTTTAAGTCGCTTGGCCCCAAAGCTAGCCCATCGCATGACTGAGTTGCTATCAGCCCAAAGCCTGATTGGGTGCACACAACTTGCATTGGCGAGATCCAAGGATTGTGAACTGAAGGAAGGAGCATGATCATGGATTTAAGCAATACCGTCGCGTTAATCACTGGCGCTGGCTCAGGGATTGGTAAAGCCGCCGCCTTGCATTTGGCAGCGCGTGGGGCAAAAGTCGCTGCGCTTGGCCGCACCGAGGATGAACTTAGCCAAACCGTCGATACAATTAAACGAGCTGGTGGCGAGGCTTTGGCCTTGATTGCCGATATTACTCAGCCCGACGAAATGCAACAAGCAGTCGATCAAACACTTAAGACATGGGGTAAGCTTACTTGTGTCTTTGCCAATGCTGGCATCAACGGGGTTTGGGCACCAATTGAGCAATTGACGCTCAAAGAATGGCAAAATACATTAAACATCAATTTAACTGGGACGTTTTTGACCTTGCAAAAAACTGTACCAGCCCTCAAAAAACAGGGTGGCGCGATTATCATTACCTCGTCGATCAATGGCACTCGTACTTTTAGCAATGTAGGCGCAACCGCCTATTCAACCACCAAGGCGGGCCAAGTAGCGATGGCCAAAATGCTGGCCTTGGAGTTGGGCCAATTTAACATTCGAGTCAATGTCATTTGCCCCGGGGCGATAGAAACCAGTATCGAAGAAAGTACCGAAAAACGGGCAATTGAAACGGTGGCCGTGCCCGCCGAATTTCCTGAGGGCGATATTCCATTAACCCACGGGCAACCAGGCACAGCCGAACAAGTCGCCCAGTTGGTTGGTTTTTTGGCTTCCGAGGCAGCCAGCCATATCACAGGCACCGAAATTTGGATCGATGGTGGCCAATCGTTATTGCGCGGCTAAATGTCAAAAGGGCACGCTAGCAGAAATACTAGCGTGCTACCGATATCAGATCGCTTGCAGCAGATATTGTTCGCTATTATCCTCGTTGGAGCGAAACGCCCAAACCCGCCCTGCTTCGACATTGCCTGCTAAATAATCAAGCAATGGCAGGCGAGTGCTAGGCCAGCGCAGCGATTGCACCATCTTGGGAATATCGTGCAGATCAAACCAAGCACACTCTTCGATCTCATTATCAGGATCGTTGATGGCGATTTCGCCTTCGGTTGTACCTTCAAAGGCACAAAAAACCACAGTTTGCTCTTTGCCGACCAAATAGACTTGCGACATATAGGCCAAGGTGCTGGCAGCGGCAACCAAGCCCGTTTCCTCACGCACCTCACGCGCAAAGGCTTCGAGCCAATGTTCGCCAACCTCAACTTTGCCGCCAGGAATGCCCCAATAACTACCATTTTGGCCTTGTTGGCGCACCAATAACACCTGATTTTCACGCCGCAGGAGCGCTAAAACAATATGTACAATCGATTCCATAATGCCTCCGTGGGCTAGCGCAACGCCTGCCATAACCCGCGTACCGAAAATTTACTGCCGCGTAACAAAATGGTGGCACGAAATAAACGGGCAGTTAAACTGAGGGTTGCCACGACGGCTAACGCTAGCAAACCAATACTTAATCCTATTTGCCAAGGTGGGACAACCGTCATCACTGAACGGAGCATCATCGTTGATGGGGCGGTAAAGGGAATCACGCTCAGGGTTAGGGCTAAAGCGCCATTGGGTTTGCTCAGCAACGAGGTAATAAACATCAACGGAATCATTGCTGGCACACTCACCAAAATAATTAATTGCGATAATTCGCGCATTGATGGACTAATTGCTCCGATGCCCGCAGTTAAGCTGGCATAAAAAAGGTAGCCCAATAGAAAAAAGATTCCCAAAAGCAGCCATGTCGTTGGCTCAATTTGCACTTGATTGAGTGCATTGCGAATGGCTTGGCCGCGCAAAACCCCAAGCGCGAGGATTGCCCAAAAGCCCAATTGAATAAAGGCCACAATCCCTAAACCAAGCATTTTGCCGGTCAGCAATTGGCGTGGTGAGATCGAGGTAAGCAATACTTCGAGCGTGCGATTTTCTTTCTCCTCTAAAATTCCCTGCATCAACAAGCTTGCACCCATAAAAATGGAGATATAGATTGCCATGGCAAAGCCAATTGGCACCATTGAGCCGGCAAAATTTTGACTCAAATTGCCAGCGACTCGTACATTTTGGCCAATTGCCTCAGCTTTGCTCAGGCTAATTGGTTCAAATAATAGTGGTACAAAATCGATATGCGGTGAGCGCAACTGATTCACCGCCAACAAGGTGCGCAAGGCATTCGTATCAGCCTGATCGAAAATGCTAGCTGTTCGAGTGGTGCGGGTCACAATCCCCGATTGCTGATAATCGGCAGGAATGATGAACAACGTTTCAATCGTTGCTTGGCGCAAAGCCTGCTCAGCGACGGTTTGATTATCAAATTGCAGCACGGTTGTTGGCGAAATAACCTCAAAATGCTGTTTGAGCACTGCTGCCTGGTCAACCACACCGATGCTATGATCGCGAGTAGTGCTTGGAATAAACAGATTGGCAGTGGTTTGGCCCGACGGATCGCCGCCAAACACTTGGGCAAAAAGATAAATCGCACCAATCAGCAAGGGCACGCCCAAGGTTGACCAATAAAAATCTTTTTTGCGCAGATGATAGAGCAGATCGCGCCGCGCAACAAACCAAATTTTAGCCACGCCCCGCCTCCGTTCGCTCAAGATAATCGCCATGAATGAGAAAAGAACTTGACTGAGGAAAGCGCCAAACGCCCAAAACTTTCCAAAGGTCGTTGGTCGTCAGCCCAAGGTTGACCGCACCCCACAAGGCTAGGTAGGCCGACAGCGGCTCGATTAGAAACCCAAGCAATAACAAGCCATTCAATGCTAAGGGTGCTAATAAATAGCCAATAACCTGGCGACGAGGAAGCGCTTGGCTGGGCCGTACTCGCGGATAGATCAAACGGCGCTGAAGTTGCCATGGTTGCTTTTGCAGCATCAGCCCTAGCACATGGCTTACCGTATGGCTTACTGGCGCGATAATCAGCACAATAATTGCATCAATAATTACCCAAGCCTGAACCCCTTCAAAATCAAGTTGCTGAGCACTCGCATGTAAGCTATATCGAATCCGCATCAATACGACCAAGCTAAAAAAACCAACTAACCCACCGATCAAAAATGGTAACCGCCCGGTTAATCCTTCAACAATGCGGGATTGAGGTTGCGCTTCGTTTGACATGCTGATCCTCATCTGGCAACGACGTTGCGAACAAACTACCACGCTGCGTCGTTTTAATGAATGCTAGCTTATTATAATCAGTTCCTTGCAAAATTGGCAGGCAACCAAAAGCGCCGTTAATAACTAATAACGACGCTTTGGGCAGAATGGGTGATTTAAGCTAAACGTTGGAGTTTGGCTTGGGCTAAAATAGTTTGCACAGTTCGCCCAAAATAGCTGAGCCAAAAGACGATTCCAACAAATTTGAGGCTATCTTCGGTAAAGGTAGCTAGCTCATGAAACGGCATAATGACATCGAAAATCATCGATAAGGCCATAAAACCAACCGCCAGCATAAACAATCCATAATCTGTGCTTAACATTCGTGGCAAAAAATAAAAAAGATAGGCCATCCCCAAGCCTAAATAGCCCGCCAACACCAGATTTTCGGGAATATGCAGATGCTTCGGAAAAACCCGTTCGTGTAGCAAAATGGCATCGTCAAGCGCCAAAAGCAAGGATAAGAGGGCTGATGCTCCTAAAAAGCGTCGCTGTTGATGGCTGGGTTCAAGCAACAACCAGCCAACCCCGCAAACACCGGTTGTTGCCGACCACAACATTACACCCAAGGTCGAAAGAATACCAAAATAGAACGGCATGCCCGTAATATCGGCAGGATCACGGGTGAGCGTGCTCAGTGGAATATGATCGAGTTGGCTAAAACTATACAGTATCAGCAACAAACAAACTACAAACAGGCCGATCCAAAAGATCATGCGGCGGGTTAATGAATGATGCTTCAGTGCATCGCTATGCAGTTGTTGGCTGCCAAATGCAAAAAATCGTGGCTTCATTTGGAAACCCTTTCTTGAGGCAAGTTGCTTTTGGCGAAATCTACGACTGAGTATACGCAATCGCTTAGGAGCTGCCAAGGGTGAATTAATCGACCACGAACCAATTGAAGGTATTGCAAATTGAGGACTATTGGTACAATTTAGCGCCAACAAGCCTTGCTGCAAGGTGCAACCCTCACAGCAAGGCTTGGTTAATGTTTTGGCCAGAGCAATGCGCCCAGCGCGGCAAATGCTGCCACAACGCTAACCAATTGGGCTACATCGCGCCCAAGCACGACCAAAACGGTCACAGTGATACACATTATGACCATTGTTAGCATAAACATCAGCCGCAATGGCCGATTCTGCTGTTGTTGATCAGGTTGTTGACTCATTCGCAATACCTCCTTCATCCAGAACTCGCATTTGATATAGAACACAAGTTCTGTTTAACTATAGCGGATATTGCGGCTAGCTGTCAATCAACGACATTAAATAGTTTTAATTCTCTCATTTTAGCCACTTATTGAGCTGGCTGATCCCACACGCGACTGGCATTTTTGCGTAATTTGGCTCTCACTGCTTCAACCAAATTAACATTGGTAGTATCAGCTAATTGCACCAAATAGAGCAATACATCGGCCAACTCGCCCTGCCATTCAGCTTGATCGACAATTTCCTCACGCCATTGCAGGTGCTCAAGCACTTCAGCCGCTTCAAGCGTCAGCGAAATCGCTAAGTTGCGGGGAGTTTGCGGACGCTTTGAATTGGCCTCGTACCAACCCTTGGAGCGCACAAAACTATGCATCTCTTGGGTTAATGCGGCCACACTGGCATCGGCGGGCTGCTGAAGTTGGGCTAAAACTAAAGCATCATGGTTGAAAGCCAGTGGTGGCAGTTGATCGAGCGCGAAAAATTGAGCCAAATCAGCATCGCCGCCCGCTTGCAAATTGCCACCACTGACCGTTGCCCGCAGCCAAACTCCCAATGGATAAGGCGGCTCGCGATCAAGATTGGAATGAACAGCAATAACTTCGCCAATCTCGGCTTGCAAGCCAGTTTCTTCCAGCACCTCGCGAGCTAAGCCTTGGCGCATTTCTTCATCGTGCTCAAGGTAGCCACAGGGCAAACACCATAAACCTAGGCGAAACGAGCCAGCTCGCCGCACTAACAATACCTCACCAAAATCATTTTGAATGACGGCGGCCACGCCAGCTGGGGCACTGGTAAAATGCACCCAACCACATTCAGGGCAGGTCAAGCGTTCGCGACCACCACGAAAACGGAGTTCCAAACGTTGCCGACAGTGTAAACAATACATTCAATGCGCTCCTACATTCAATTGCGCTGCTATCAGCCCATACAATACCAGACGATCGCAGCGCTGTTGAATATAGGGCTATGTGCTAGTTTTTGTGGATAGAGGGCAAGAATACCGTTTGGCGTTGGATAAAGCGGGTTGGTTCGTTCATACCATTAATATCGACCGCACGATAGGCCAAGCGTGCCGAAAAAGGAACAGTTAATGGGCTGGTATAGCGTTTCCAGTTGCCATTATTTAAACGATATTCGATGCCCGCCACCCCAACGTTGTCGCTAGCACTCAGGGTCACTTGATAGCCCGTGTTGCTAATAACGCTGCTCAGGGTTGTGACTGGGGCAACAGTATCAGTGAAATGGAAGGTGTATTGAAAGGTTTGCAGCGATAAACGTTCTTGCCCAATCACTGAGGGATGGTAATAATCAAGGGTTGAGGCACTGCTTGGCTCAACTGGAGTTGTGGTCAAAAAGCCACCTTCATAACGACAATGAATATATTGGGCGCAAATTTCGGCTAATTGAAGGTTATAATCCAACGCTCGTTGTTGCACCCGTTGCCGCCGCGCCACATCTGCTGGCTCCATCGAGGTTGGGTTCGCCAGCATCACAGCACAACGATCATCACGACCCCAAGCAGTTTGGGCATTCGGATCGTTATGCAAGGCTTCCCATAAACCCAATACATTTGGATTACTGGCGACAAAAATTCGCGCATCAGGCAAGCGGGCACTCAAGGCCGCCATTCCAGCTGCAAACTGCAAGCGATAATTGAGCACTGGAGTCATCTGCGCTTCGGTTGGGCCACATAGATCATTGCCGCCCATTAGAATCGTCACATAATCGACGGTTGGCGAAAGTGTTTCAACTTGGCTGAGCAAATCGCGCATGCGTGTGCCTGAAACCGCAGCATTCGTAGCAGGCATGGTGGGGTTGAACTGACGCAACAAGGTAGCATGGCTATTAATTCGCCCGCCAGTGCTCCACGAATACACCGGATGATCACTATGAATATCGGCATTAGCAGCACGCGTAATCGAATCGCCGAGCGCAGCCATATGCTGAGGATAGCTTGCAGGTAGCTCGGATTGGGCTTGCGAAACTTGAGGCAGCAATAAACCGAATCCGAATAATACAACTAGCAAAAATCGCATCAATCGACCTCCAAAAAATAACTGATTCCTACCAACCTTGGCTCAAATAACTAGCTAAATTGGTAGATCTGCTTGCAGAGGCCTTAATATAAAAGTGATTGATGAAAAAGTTGTGAAGAGCTTAAGACCTAGGGCTACAGCCCGATTGTCAATTTGCCAAAACCATGTATACTACAGCTTAACACATGGCAGCGTGGCCATACGACAGGGCAATGATCGCCTACTCCTCTAACCGGGGGTGGGATTTTTTAATTCCGCCACTTCCGGACACACCACCCACACAAGGAGGCCCGTCATGGAAAATCGTTCGCTCGAAGAACGCCGCTGCCCCGATTGCGGTGCTCGATTGGAACTTGTTGATGATGGCTCGTATCGCTGCGTCGCAGATGAAAGTGTTTGGATGGCTTATGGTCCTAAGCTGTTGCTCAAGCCTGCTTCAATCACCGCCCCCCGTTTAGCTCTTGAGTTGCCTTGGGAATCGCATAAGGTCGCTGCTTAATTTAAAAAGCCCATGGTTACCGCTGCGGGAGCAGAAACCATGGGCTTTGTTGTGCGAGTTCACTTCGGCGGGTTATACCGCGCATAGCGTTCAAACAGCCAAATTCCAACTGCTGCAATCCCAATCAACAACGCCGCCAAGGCATAGGCTTCTTGCACATCGGCTTTGCTCAACATGGTCGCGGTAATGCCACAGCCAACGCCCAGCATATAGCAAATCAACACAGCTTCGCGCCGCGACGAACCCAGCGCTACAAAGCGATGTGAAATGTGGTCTTTGCCTGGAGTATTGAAGGGATTGACCCGCCGTCGCAAACGAGCAACAATCACCATTGAGGTATCGAAAATTGGCACGCCCAGCACCACAATCGGAATCATCCACGTGACGATGATGCTGTTGCTCGGAAAGCGCAGTTTGATGCCGAGCACCGCCAAAATAAAGCCCAAAAACAGGCTGCCCGTATCGCCCATAAAGATTTTGGTTGGCACAAAGTTATGGCGTAAAAAGCCGATA
This sequence comes from Chloroflexota bacterium, assembly GCA_020161265.1. Lineage (NCBI taxonomy): Bacteria > Bacillati > Chloroflexota > Chloroflexota bacterium. The sequence goes on from JAIUOC010000004.1 coordinate 148,806, forward strand.
CACGCGCCCATGGTTGCCGCCGATAGAGCTGCGACCAAAAACTGGCCATTCAAAACGGCGAGTTGCAAGAAGAACGCCGAAGCAACCGCAGTCAAGCCAGCCGACAAGCCATCCATGTTATCCAAGAAATTTATCGCATTTGAGATACCCGCGACCCAAGCAATTGTGATCAGGGCGTTGAGCCATGGCGAGGCAAATAATTGCACCTGAATGCCAGCGTAAATCAGCACAAAACAGGCGATAATTTGGCCCAGCAACTTCAATGAGGCCGATAAGCCCCATTTATCATCGAGCATGCCACAGACAACCACAATCGTCGCGCCGCCCAAAATCGCCGCCAATTCACGCAGAATAAATTGGTCATCCCAAATCAGCAGCGTTACCACGACCCCGCCATAAATTGCCAAGCCACCCAGCAACGGCACAGGGTTGGTATGCACTTTGCGGGCATTTGGTTGATCAATAATCCCAACCGCGATCGCCAAGCGGCGAACTAAGGGCGTGCTGACAATCGACATGGTAAGCGCCGAAAGAAAGATCAGAAAGATTTGGGCTAGCGAAACACTCATATGGATTCTCTTGATGAAAATTAAGCATGGCCTAAGTGCCCTTAGCCCCCTCGCCCACTGCGGCGGGAAAGGGGGCTAGGGAGTGAGGCACTCAATTATGGTTTACTTTGACCGAGTTGGCTTTGAAAAAAGCTAACCAGCTTTTCAAAGGCCGTTCGGGTATCAGCATAGGTTGTGTTGAATGTTGGATCGGCTGCACCCATTTTGTCCATTTCGGCCAAAGCTAGTTGGACTTGGGTCAAACCTGCATCATAGCGTTGGCTATCGCTCAACACTTGGGTGTACATCTGACGATACGACATATCGCCTGGCTTGCTGGCAATCGCTCGCTCGAAGCCCGTCAAGAAGCTATCAAACACTGCTGGATCGCTTTGCATCGAGGCAAAGGTTGCTTGGACACGGGCCGTGCGTTCGGCTGGCAACTCTGCTACGTCAACCAAGCCACTGCTGCTCAGCGCCCGTGGATCAAGCGCCAAGGCGTTGGCAAAGGCTAAAGCTGCATTAGGCAAATCGCCCTTGCGGCGGTAGGCCTCGCCCAAGCGAATAAAATTGAGCGACCATAATGGATCTAGTGTGGTCGCTTTGGTCAATTCGGCAATCGCTGTATCGTATTCTTGGCGATACAAATACAACATAGCCCATTGACCAGTCAACTCAACATCCTGAGGCGCGACCGTATGGGCTCGTTTGTAGGCCTCAATCGCGGCATCAAGGTGAGCGCGTGCGCCTTCAGGGTCGCTTTGCTCGGTGTTACGGAACCACGATGAATGCAAACGGCCTAAGTTAGCCGGATGATCCTTGTTCTGGGGATTGAGCCGCTGGGCTTCTTCCAACGCCAAGCGGGCATAATCGAGCACTTGCAATGGCCCAAACTTGGTCAAGAAATCACGGGCAACCGTTTGCAAACCAGCCACGCTATATTCAGCGTCGGGCAAATCGGCAAGTTCAGCATCGGGCAATGGGCGACTATTCAGCACTTGGGCAATCGCCGCATTTTGATTTTCGCTGACCAACTTGTTTTGCTCAATGCTCAAATCGGTGGCCAAGGTCATCAAGGCTCGCCCGTACATCAAGAAATATAAATCTTCATTAGGTGCATGTTCGACAGCATCCTGAATCGCAGCAAAGCCCAAAAGATGCTGGTCGAGGCCTTGGCCCTGGTCGATAAATTGTTTGCCCTGCAAATAGCGCATATCAGCAAAAATATTATCGAGGTTGAGGAACCAGACCAACAGCAGCACAATCGGCACAACGACTGCATACAAAATTCGTGCAGGAGCCGCGCCAGTTACGCCGCTGCTGGTACGACCACGGCCAGCGGGGTTACGGCGAGCATTTTGGGCGGCTTGGCGTTTGGTGCCAGCTTTGGCCGGGGTCGATTCGGCGGCTTCTTCAACGACTGGTGCTGCCACAACCGCTGGCTTTGTGCCAAGTTGATAGGCTCCAGCGTGTGCCCCAGCAAGTATGCCAACCGCCATAATCACCCAGGTATAGAGCAACGACGAAACAATTGGAATCCCAAATAGGTTTTCGACAAAATTGGCGGCAACCGCCGAAAGCACAGTGATAATCAACAATTGCCACGTAAAGCTCAGCGATGCTTCAAGCGGCTTGGCATAGCCCAACCATGTGGCGAGCCCAACCACCAACAAGCCCACACTACCAGCAATCAAACCAAGTGCGAGGCTCTTCAAAAACACTGCAAAAAAGATGCCAATTCCCAGCATAAAGAGCGTGGTTAGCCCCAAATTGATCAGCCGTGGAATCCGCAGCAGCCGCAGCATAATAATTAAGAATGAGCCAAATAAGAATAAATGGCTAAACAAGCCAATCGCACCTTTAGTGACCAATTCGTCCAACAAGGCTTGGTGCGAACGGTCGGGCGAAGCCCCGCGCGATTCATAATTGGCCAAACGGGGCGGATAAAATGGGTTGTAGGCCACAAACATCGATTCCGGCCCCCAACCAATTGCCGTGCGCAACGGATTGCTCAAGGCCAAACCAACTGCGCCTTGGGTATGCTCATCGCCACGCCAAATCAAAACCCGCACCAAACCAGTGCCGCCATCAGTTTCAAGCAAGTTGCCCAAACGGCTGATATAGCGGTTGCTTTGGCGTAGCCCACTAAAACTGCTTGGATCAGTATTGAGCACAACTAAGAAGGCTGATCCGGCGAGGGCCAGCACAACCCATGCACTCAGCGCCGCGCCAAAAACGCGTTTGAAACTGGTGCTGCGTAGGCCTTGCAATAAAAAGAGGGTGAAGAAGACGAAAATGCTTACGAACATGCCGATTTGTGGGCCACGGCTTTGGGTGAAGAAGATAATGACAATCGTGAACAGGCTTAACCCCGCATAGATTGCCGCACTGAGCCATTGCACAATTGCATGGGCTGCTGCTTCGCTACGGCGTGGCAAGGCTAGCACTAAGCCATAAAAACCAAAATAGGCCGCCATCGCCAACAAAAACCAGGTACGAAAATCGCTAGCCCGCTTAGCGGTTGCCATATCAAGGTTGTAGCAGGTTTCGCTAATTGTGCCTTGGCATTGGTCGGCAGTTAAATAACCACCCAACACCAAACTCAGCATATACAGCAAAATCAAGCCGCCAGGCAGATATAAGCGCCAATCAGTACGGCTGCGGGTACTGGTTACCCACGAAATTAAGGGCAAGGTACTGCCAGCCACAATCACCGACATTGGGAAGATCCACCAATGGCCGATGCCCAGCAAGGGTGCTTGCAGTAATGCTCCCAACTTGAGGGTGGCATATAAGAGGCTTAATTGGCCAAGCGGAATCAAGCCCAAGGTGACAAACCACGCTGCATCTAAACCAACCGAGTTTGTAGCTTCACTTTCAGCACGTTTGGTCGCCATCACGCTGGTAATCAAGCGATACAACATAAAGGGCAGGGTTAAAATCAAATAGGCTGCCACAAAAATCGAGTTGCCCATGCTTGAGGCAACCCGCGCCGCAGTATCGCCAGCCCATGGCAAGGGGTCGCTGCGCTGATACTGCACCCAACCATAGCCCAAGGTTGGCAAGGTCGTGGCAATAATCACCGTAATAATCCGCTCAAGTTGCTCGCGGCGGCGCACATGGGCCAGCATTGCCCCAAACACCACGACATACGAGAAATTGGTGTAAAAGCCTTGAAGCCGATTATAGCCGCCAAAAAAGCTGGTAAACACCAACACTGAAGTGAGCGTGGTAAAGAAAAAGACCCCAACATAAACGATAGCCGGAGCAACCAATGGCGAGCGCCACCAATCACGCCAACGCGGCCACGAACGAAAAACTTGGCCGCGTTCAAGCCAATTGATAATCCACGCACCGCCAAGGATCATCACGATTGAGCGCAAGGCCACCGCTTTATCTGGCTCAAAGTGGCGGTCACTGAGCAAACTAAAATAGACCGGGATCATTGCTAAAGCCAATAGCCAGCAGGCTTCCATCACCCGCCGCGACCATAGGCTGATCGTTGTCTCGCGTGAATCCAAGGCACACTCCTTCAAAGGCATGGGTATCTGAATTTCAAGTTATGGGTTGCTGGTTGCCAGTTTGTAGTTGGCAGCCCGTTCGAGCATGGCGCTGGCCGAGCGACGGCTAGCTTCGCTCACTGGTGTTCCATCAAGCATCGCCGCTAGTTCTTCGATGCGTTCTTGTTCGCTGAGTGGTTGCACAAAGGTTTGGGTGCGTTGGTTGATAACTTGCTTGGCAATCGCAAAATGGCAATCACCAAAAGCGGCAACTTGAGGCAAGTGGGTAATACACAACACTTGATGGGCATCGCTAATGCCCCATAATTTTTCACCGACCACATGGCCAGCCCGTCCCCCAACTCCCACATCAACTTCATCAAAAACCAGGGTTGGCACACTATCAACTGCTGAAAGAATTGATTTCATCGCCAAGAGCAAGCGTGCCGATTCACCACCAGAGGCAATTTTGGCCAATGGTTTGAGCGGCTCGCCAGGGTTGGGGCTGAGTAAAAACTCAATCTGATCAACCCCCGTGCGATCAAATGCTAGATACTGATCATCGATTAATACGCCTTGTGGGTCGCTGCGCTGCGATAATTGCACATGAAATTTAACATGCGGCATGGCTAAATCGCTCATGGCAGCGGCAATCCGCCCAGCCAATTCATCGCCTGCTTGGCGACGACGGCGGCTCAGTTCAGCCGCAGCAATGCCAATATTCGCCAGCAATTGCTGTTCTTGTTGCACCAATTCGGCAATATGCTCAGCGCTATAGTGCAAGGTTTCGAGTTCGTCGCTGGCGCTAGTCAAGCGTTCGAGCAATTCAGCAGCATCGGCAGCGCGATATTTTTTGGCTAAATCGCGCAACTCAGCTAAGCGATCTTCGATCACTTCGAGGCGGCCTGGCTCAAACTCTAGCCGATCACGATAAACCCGCACGCCCTCGATCACATCGTCAAGCCGATAGCGCACTTCAAGGGTTTGCTCGTTCAATCCAGCCAAACTTGGGTCTAACCGCAGCAATTCGCTCAACAGATTCGCCACATCATCAAGGCTATCGACAATTGAACGAGTGGCTGAACGCCGTTCGCTGGCTGGCGTACCAGTTCGCAACAAACGATACATCGTATCAACCGTACCCGTGATTTTAGCACTATTTTGCAATAAACCGCGTTCGTTGGTTAACGTAGCCTCTTCGCCAGCGATCAACTTGGCGTTGGTCAATTCCTCAACCAAAAAGGTCAATTCTTCGATGCGTTCGAGGCGACGTGCTTCGGCATTGCGCAAGGTGCTAATTTGGCTGCGCACAGCTTCAATCGCGATCACTTGCTGGCTCAGTTGTTCGCGATCGGCGACAACTCCAGCATAGCGATCGAGCATTTCGGCGTGGGTGCGCACATTGAACAAGGTTTGGCTATCGTTTTGGCCGTGAATATCAACCAAGCGCCCGCCAATATCACGCAACACGGCACTACTCACGGCGCGACCATTAATTCGGGCAACGCTCCGCCCGCTGGCTCCATGAATTTCACGGGTCAGAATAATCTGATCATCATCAGCGCCATCAAGGCCATATTCGGCTAAAATAGGCAGAATATCAGGGCGATCAGCCAGCGTGAAGATGCCTTCAACCCGGGCTTGATTGCTTCCAGCTCGCACAAAGCTTGGATCGCTCCGTTCGCCGCGTAACATGCCGAGTGCATCAATCATAATTGACTTACCGGCTCCGGTTTCACCCGTCAGCACATTAAAGGCCGGGGTAAAGTGCAGGCGTACTTGGTCAATAATTGCGAAATCGGCAATAAATAATTCTAGCAGCATAGACTCTCGTGTTTGCCCTAAAAAAAACAGCCGTTTGCGAACACCACAACGAGCTGCATGTAGACCAATTGTACCATATTCGCTTTAGATAGCCCATTTGATTCAATCGCCAAACGTGGCTGATCAGCCGAGATTTGCTGGTCACGAACCTGCTGTAGATATTTGTTGTTGCTTTCTCTGGTACAATGCCAAGGTTGCGAGTGCCTTGAGCGATTGCAATCACATCCTTATTAATATGGTTATTCGAGATTAGATAATATGACTGATCAATTACCACCAACCCAGCCACGCCAACCCCAACCATCGCAGGCGCGGCCCGAAGCAGCCCCACCACAAGTTGCCGATGCCCAATTACGTCAGTTGGTCGTAGCTTTAGATAACGTCAACGATCCCAATCATGAACGGGCCGAGGATGATCTGATTCGTTTGGGTGCGCAGGCTGTGCCATTGCTGATCGATGCGCTTGATCCACGTTACCCATGGTTACGGGCTTATCGCGCTGCCGAAGCTCTCGGCCAAATTGGTGATGGCCGTGCCAGCCGTCCCTTGAGCCAAGCCTTAAATCACCCCAACAGCAATGTGCGCTGGGCCGCTGTGCGAGCGTTGGGCAAGGTTGGTGATGGTCGAGCCTTGTTGGCCTTACGCCGCACTGCCCGCGATGATCGTAGCCGCACCAGTTGGGGCGAGCCTGTAGCTGCTAGTGCTGCTGCAACGTTACGCGAAATGCAACGCACCAGCACAATCCTGCGACTTTCCGATCCCATTCGGATTGCCTTGTTGGTTGCGGTAGCCTTCTTTGCCTTGTTTTGGGCTAATGATCGGATTACCACCGTGCGCGGCGCAATTAACGAGTCGAATCATGCAGTTTGGGGCACTGCCGTTACGCCAATTTTGCCAACCGCAACCCCAGTCAGCGAAGATCTCAGCAGCGAAGAAGATCCTGAAGAGGATTTGGTTGAGGAAACGCCCACGGTTGATCCGGCGGCGACCCCAACCTTGGCTCCGGCAACTGCTACTGTGGTCGCCCCAACTGCCAATGTTCGGCCAGCCCCAAATACCAACAACGACCCAATCGCCCAGTTGAAAGCTGGCGATAGCGTGCAAGTGCTTGGTCAATCTGGCGATTGGTATGAAATTCAGTTGCCCGATGGCACTGGCCGCGGTTGGGTAGCCTCAAGTGTGCTTGGCCCACCAAGTGGCCCTGTGCCAACGGTTACCAATTAAAGAGCATAGAACATAGAACATAAGGGTCGGGCTGTACTAGCTCGATCCTTATTGTTTAACCCAGTGGCGCAAAGGATACATGGCTACAGGCTGAAGGCTCTCGGCTATTGGAACAATTGTTTGTATTTCAACTCAAGCTCCGCTAGCCCATAGCCTAGAGCCTCGCTTCGGGTAATTCGGGCAATTCGTGACAAAAACCGCTCTTCATGGATTCATGTAAACTTGCCAACTTCGAGTATGATAGCCTTATAGTGATACGTATCGATTACTATGTTCTATGTTCTTTGCTCTATGTTCTAAATATATGACACAAGCCTATTTTTCAACCACACCCATCCACGATCCGCGCGACTTTGTTGGGCGTGAACGTGAGATTGTTCAAATTAACGAAGCGCTGGCGGCTGGTCGCTCGTGTGCAGTGATCGGCCCACCAGGTAGCGGTAAAACATCGTTGCTGCATCATATTGGTCAAGCTGTGGCCATGGTGCTCGACGAGCCGCCCCAAGTGGTTTTCCTGAGCCTAGCGCGAGTTAACGAAGCGCGTGATTTGTATTCGCCAATGTTGCGGGCATTGCGAGCCAATGGCGACGATGAACTAAGTCTAACTCAAGCTTTTCACGAAGCTACAACACCACCGATGTTGCTGCTACTCGATGATTTAGAATCGGCGGGCATGGGCTGGATTGGGGTAGTTCGCAGTGCTTTACGCGGTTGGGTTAACGAGGGCTTTTTGCAAATTGTCGCTGCTAGCAGCCAACCACTTGATCGGATTGCCGCTGATTTGCAAAGCACGCTCAGCCAAATTAGCCTAGCGCCCATGCCTGAACGCGAAATCCGTAGTTTGATCACGACCCTGACCCAAAATGCCAACTTGAATCCAGATCCCACCACGATCAGCCAAGTGATTAAATTGGCAGGTGGCTACCCAGCAGCGATCAAATTAGCTTTAGAACTTTGGGCACATTCGCAAGCCACCACCCAATTTGATTGGCAACAGCTGTTTCGTGAGAAGCAACAAGCTGCCTATGCTGGCAGTTCGGCTGCTGGTTATAGCACTGCGATTGAAAGCGAAGCCTTGCCAACCAAGGTTAAACAACATCCAGTTCAGCCGAGCAAGCCTGCTGCCAAGCCCGAAGAACCCCAACGCCCGCGCAGCTACAAAGCCGACGATCCCAGCGAATTTTTGATTATGCTGATTTTATTGTCGTTGGCGGTGCTGATTGGCTATTTAGTTGGCTCATGGCTGGGCTGGTTTGTGGCTGGCTTGATCTTGCTGATTTGGGTTGGCTTGGCCCATGCGATGGTACGCTGGCGTGGCAACGGCGCACTCAGCCATATCTATGTACGAGCCACGCGCTGGTTGCCCGTGGTTGGCCGCTTTGCCCCCAAATAATTCCCACGCATGCTGATTGGCACTAGGACTAAGAACCTACTACGTTCTGGTGAAAAACTATGGTATCATCAGCCGCAGTTAGGCGAACCAAAGGCTCACACGCTTAATTCAACATCCTAGAAATTTGACTGTGCTGGTTAGCAATCATCATTTGCTGCCGACTTTGCGAAATATGGTACAATCGCATTTTTAGAATACTCGTAAAGCTCGCAAGCGATGATATTGCACAACAAGGAGGTTGGCATGAAGCTGGAGCGTAATTTGGGGTTTGATCTCCAACGGGCAACCGAAGCGGCTGCGTTACGTTCAGCCCGCTGGATGGGTCGGGGCGATAAGAACGAAGCTGATGGTGCGGCGGTCGATGCGATGCGGTTTGCCCTCAATGCCACCGATATGGATGGAATTGTGGTTATCGGCGAAGGCGAAAAAGACGAAGCACCCATGCTCTACATTGGCGAGCAGATCGGCAACGGCAGCGAACCACGGGTTGATATTGCGGTTGATCCAGTTGAAGGCACGACCTTGCTAGCCCAAGGGATGCCGGGGGCAATTGCGGTCGTCGCAGCAGCCGAACGTGGCAGTCTATTCAACCCACCTGGGATCGTCTACATGGATAAAATTGCCGTTGGCGAATCGGCCAAGGGCAGTATCGATATCAACGCTTCGGTTGAAGACAACATCCGCAGCGTTGCCAAAGCACTTAAAAAACGGGTCGAAGATGTAACGGTCATTGTGCTTGATCGGCCTCGCCATCACGATGTTATTGCGCGGATTCGTGAAATGGGAGCGCGGATTAAACTGATTTTGCATGGTGACGTTGCAGCCAGCCTCATGCCGAGCATGCTTGAGGCTCCCGCAGATATTCTCATGGGCATTGGCGGAGCACCCGAGTCGGTGATTTCGGCCTGCGCCATGAAGTGTACTGGTGGCGAGATTCAGTGTAAGCTCTGGCCGCGTAATGACCGTGAGCGTGACCTAGCCCGTCAGAACGGCTTGAATCTCGACAAAGTGTACACGACCAACGATTTGGTACAAGGAGACAATATTTTTTGGGCGGCGACGGGAATTACGACCGGAGATTTTCTCAAGGGCGTACAATTTTTTGGGTGGGGTGCTACCACTCACTCGTTAGTGATGCGTTCGGCCTCTGGCACAGTACGCTACATCGAGTCTCGTCACCGTTGGGATAAATTGATGCGGATTTCAGATTTGCCGTTTGCCGAGCACTAAATATACCGTCACTGTTTGCGTTAGAAATTGCTTAAAATCGAGCAACGTCATGATTAAAAATGGCGTTGCTTGCTTTTGTCAGTCGTGGTATACTGCGTGCGACGCATTTGGGAATCCCCTTCCAGCGTCACATTCACACATCTCCAAACAGCAGCCAACTTTTTAAAACGCAACTGATTAGTTACATCCCCTCACAAGATCGCTTCCCATTGTGGGCACGTCCGTGAACGCATGGTTGTGCGGCATATTGGCTGAACTATGCTATTAGTTCGCCACGCAACGCCATTGATTTTTTGAAGAGGTCGGATGATGCACGCCCGCTGTAAGAATTCATCGTAGGAGGATAGCACGGTGGTCAACCTTGCTGATTTAGAAAACAAAACGTTGAGCGACCTCCAAGAAATGGCTCGGGAACTCGATATCTCTGGCTATAGTCGCCTCAAGAAACAAGACCTCATTTACAAATTAATTCAGGCTCAAACTGAACAAGCAGGCAATATTTTCAACACGGGGATTCTCGATATCGTTTCTGACGGTTTCGGGTTTCTGCGCAGCGACCGTATGTTGCCTGGCCCCGATGATGTGTATGTCTCGCAAACCCAAATTCGCCGCTTTGGCCTCCGTACTGGCGACCGCATCTCCGGCCAGATTCGTCCTCCCAAAGAAAGTGAACGCTATTATAGTTTGCTGCGGGTTGAATTAGTGAATGGTATGGACCCTGAGCAAGCTCGTAAGCGCCCCCATTTTGAAAAATTGACCCCGATTTTTCCCAATGAACGCTTTATTTTGGAGACTGAGCCGCAAATTCTTTCAACTCGTTTGGTTGATTTGATTGCGCCAATCGGTCGCGGTCAGCGTGGGCTGCTGGTTTCGCCACCCAAAGCTGGTAAGACGATGCTGATGAAGGCGATTGCCAATGGCATCACCACCAATTATCAAGATGCCCATTTGATGGTCTTGTTGATTGGCGAGCGCCCTGAAGAAGTCACCGATATGCGTCGCTCAGTCCGTGGCGAAGTGATTGCCTCGACCTTCGATGAGCCAGTTGAAGATCATACCAAAGTTTCCGAAATGACCCTCGAACGAGCCAAACGCTTGGTCGAAGGCGGTCAAGATGTGGTGATCTTGATGGACTCAATCACCCGTTTGGCGCGGGCTTACAACTTGGATATGCCACCATCAGGCCGCACCTTGACTGGCGGGATCGACCCAGTGGCCTTGTATCCACCAAAGCGCTTCTTTGGTGCTGCCCGTAATATCGAAGGCGGCGGCTCGTTGACAATCATCGCTACCTGTCTGGTCGATACTGGCAGCCGCATGGACGACGTGATTTACGAAGAATTCAAGGGTACTGGCAACATGGAATTGCACTTGGATCGGCGCTTGGCTGAACGCCGCACCTATCCAGCAGTCGATATTGCCCGCTCTTCAACTCGTCGCGATGAGTTGTTGCTCTTGCCTGAGCAATTGCGCCAAGTTTGGACGTTGCGCCGTATGGTCAGTATGTTGGGCGAAAACGAAGGCACTGAATTGGTGCTGACGCGGATGTCCAAAACCCGTACCAACGACGAATTCTTGCTGACCCTCAACAAGAGCCTCTAAAAAGTTCATTACCTGTTATGTTTCCCTGTTCTCGGTAGTCGAGGGCAGGGAAGCGTTTTTAAGGGATGAAGGATGAGGGATGAAACCGCGAAGGACACGAAGAATACGAAAGTTATTTTAGCCACGAATTACCCGAATAATTATTATTTTAGCCACAGATTCGCACAGATGTTGATGATTATGCAGCTGTATCCAATGTGATTACTACATTTCTGCAACCCATTCTGAATCCTGACCCCTCGCATGCTCTGCGCCGCTGGGTTAAAAATTGATCCACGAAGGACACGAAGAGCACGAAGGTTATTTTAGCCACGAATTCCACGAAAGATGCTTCTCTTTCCCAATCCCATCGCCCGCCCCCGATCCTTCATCCCTCATAATTCATCCTTCATCCTTAACCTCGTTCATCCTTCTTTTGTCGGATGTTGGGTCGTTGCCACTCATGCTAAGCTTGAGCTATTGATTGTTTTAGGGAGTTATACCAATGAAAATCAACTGTTTGATGATCAAAACCCAACGTTTAGGCACTATGAATCAAGCTAGGAGATCATCGAACACATGTTATTGCAGATCAACAACCTCAACAAAGCCTATGGCCCAGATCAAATCCTCAGTGATATCGCGTTAATTATCAATCGTGGCGAACGAATTGGCCTCGTCGGCCCAAATGGCGTTGGTAAATCAACCTTACTACGCTTAATTATTGGCCAAGAGCAAGCCGATACTGGCACAATTCGCTGGGGCGAGGGCTGTGAATACGGCTATTTAACTCAGCAATTAATCACCCCTACAGATCTAAATGTTGAGCAATTGCTGGCAGCCAGCCAACAACAGCTTAGCCAACTCGGCCAACAGCTTGAGCAATTAAGCAGCCAAATGACCAATGCCAACCCCGATCAACTTGCCGATCTTTTAGAACGTTATGGCGATGTGGCTGAGCGCTTTGAGTTACGTGGCGGCTACGAACTGGATTATCGCATTGATCAAGTGCTTGCGGGCTTGGGATTAAGCCATTTGCCACGAGAACGCTCAGTCCAGGCGCTATCGGGCGGCGAGAAAACCCGACTTGGTTTAGCCGCGCTGCTGATTAGCAACCCCGATGTGTTATTGCTCGATGAACCAACCAATCACCTTGATCACCAAGCTAGTGCATGGCTTGAAACCTGGCTCCAAGCCCATAGCGGGGCAATCTTGGTGGTTTCGCACGATCGGGCATTTCTTGATCAAGTGGCAACCACAATTATTGAGCTTGATGAACATACCCATCAACTCAAAACCTACCCTGGCAACTACAGCGCTTATTTTGCCGCCAAGCAAGCTGAACGCGAACGCTGGGAAGCTGATTATCAACGCCAACAGGTCGAAATTCGCCAATTACAAATGCGAGCCAAAGCCCAAAATCAACAAGTTGCTCATAATCGAGCACCGCGCGATAACGATGGTTTTATTTATCATTCCAAAGGCGAAAATGTGGCCGCGGCGGTTTCGCGTAACGTTCGTTCAGCTCAACAAGCGCTTGAGCGCATTTTGGCCGATCCAATTCCTGAGCCACCCAAACCACTGGCGATCAACCCAACCTTTAATCCCAGCCCCGATGGTAGCCAACAAATGCTGTCGATCGAAGGCGTGAGCTATCAGCGTGAGCAACAGCCAATCCTCGAACAGATCGATTTAGAACTACGACCACGCCAACGGATTCTGATCACAGGAGCCAATGGCAGCGGCAAAACCACCCTGCTTGACCTGATTGCAGGTGATTTAGCACCGAGCACAGGCCAAATTCGCTATGGCCCGAACCTGCAAATTGGCTATTTACGCCAAGAATATCAGCGACCCAAGCCCGAACAAAGCCTCTTTGAAGCCTATCGCGAAGGTTTGCTGGGTTTTAATAAAGATCTGATCAACGAGCTGGTTTGGTCGGGCTTATTCCGTTATGCTGAGGTCAATCGGGCGGTTGGCAGCATTAGCACAGGTCAGTTGCATAAGTTACAATTAGCCCGACTGATTGCCGCACGGGCCAATTTGTTATTGCTCGATGAACCAACCAACCACCTAAGTTTTGATGTTCTAGAGCAATTCGAGGCTGCGCTCAATCAGTTTGCTGGGCCAATCATTGCGGTTTCGCATGATCGGCGCTTTATCCAGCAATTTGCTGGCGAGATTTGGCATTTACAACAGGGACGGTTAACGCGCCTATGCTGACATCATTTGAACAAACAATTATCGAACCAGCCCGTTATCAGCTAGAAACTTTGATTATTGGCCAAGAATTGCTTGGCCTCGAACAAACTGCCTCGACCAACAGCCTGATTCGTGAACGCGCTTTTGCTGGGGTCTCCGAAGGCTTGGTGATTGTTGCCAACGAACAAACCGCTGGCCGTGGGCGACGCGGACGTAGCTGGAGCGCTCCGGCTGGCAGTAGTTTGTTGCTTTCGCTGCTGTTACGGCCAACGTGGCTCTTGCCAAGCGAAAGCTTTTTATTGACCATGCTGGCGGCGGTGGCGATTAGCGAAGCAATTGAACGCGAAACTAATTGCAAGGTCGAGCTAAAATGGCCCAACGATCTATTAATTAATGGGCGGAAGTTGGCGGGCATTTTAGTTGAGCTAGAGACGGCTGGCCCCGAACGGCTGCGCTGGGCCGTGATTGGGAGCGGTATCAACGTCAATTGGCGGCCAACCGAAGATCTAAGCATCAACCAAGCGGCTACCTCGTTGGCAGTGGAATGCGGCAAGGATGTTGATCGGGCGGCCTTGCTGAGGGCAATTTTGCAAAGCTACGATCGCCAGTATCTGAGTTTGCGCAGTGGCCGTCGCGAAGCCTTACGTCAAACTTGGCTCAGCCGTTTAACCACGCTCGGACAAACTGTCGAAGTTGAGTTGAGCAGCCACAATTTCACTGGCGTGGCCGAATCGGTCGATCAGCATGGTGGCTTACAAGTGCGCAGCAGCGACGGTCAACTGCATACGGTTTACGCTGGCGATGTTAAAGTTCGCCCAGTCACACAAGCATAATTTGGTAGCATCTTCAATAGCCTAGCGTTGCTCAAGCCCCAAGGTTTGACAGCGTTTTAGGCTATTGTTATACTCGCCACGTTGTGACACCTGTCACATGAATTAAAGGCCACAATTCATGCAGATCGATTCCCTTGCGGCAAATCAACCACCAACCTCAGGCTGGCAGCGCTTCCAACCTTGGCTTAATTTGCTTGGAATTAATTTTTTCATGCTGGTTGCCTTGGCAAGTTTTGGTTTGGGCCAGAGCTTGGTTTGGCTGACAACCCATACGCTTGAAATTGCTGCCAGCCTTAGTTTTATGCTTGGAGTATGGTTGCTGCCTGGTTGGGCGGTAATCCGCTGGTGTAGCCCAAGTGGCCTCTTTGATCAGCTTGAACGCTGGGCATTAAGTTGGAGTATTGGAATTGCCCTGCCACCAATCTTGCTGCAACTCGCCGATTTGGTCGGCTTAGCAATCAATCGTTGGCTGGTAGTTGGTTATGGTGGCTTGGCTTTGCTGGCAGCAGTCTGGCCAAAAAACCACAGCACTTGGCCTAATCGCCTCAACGAGCTAAAACAGATTCGGCCATCGAGCCATGCTTGGTTACTGGTTGGCTTAACCGGCGTGATTGTGCTGCAACGCTTGTTGGTCGTGCGCGATTTGGCGGTGGCGCAATGGGGCGATTCGTATCATCACTCGATGATTACCCAGCTATTGCTTGACCATGGTGGTTTATTTGATACATGGCATCCCTATGCCGATTTAATCACCTTTAGCTATCATTATGGGTTTCACGCCAATAGTGCTTTTTTGGCATGGTGGGGTCAATTATCGGCCACCAGTGCCGTGCTTTACACCGGCCAAATGATCAATATTGCGGTTGGCCCATTGGCCTATCTTTTAACTCGCCGTTTGAGTGGCAACAAAGCGGCGGGCATCATCGCCCTCGTATTCACCTGCTTCTACAACACCATGCCTAGTTTTTATGTCAATTGGGGGCGCTTTACCCAACTAACTGGCCAAGTTATTCTGGTTGGGGTCATCGTGGCATGGTTGGCTTTACTCGATTACAAAGCCTTTAATTGGCGCTTAGTGAGTTTAGCGGTTATTTTGACTACAGGTTTAGTGCTAACCCATTATTTGGTCACAATCTTCGCCGTGATTATTTTGATGCTGGTGGTGCTGGCTTTACTGGCCCAACATCCACGCTTCGATTATGCCAAACAGCTGCTTTGGCGCGGCGGCGCGGTTGGGCTGATCAGCGCCGTGCTGGCCGCGCCATGGCTCTACACCATTGTGCAAAGCAAACTCACGGCAATTGCCCGCAACTATGTCACTGGCTATAGTCAAGGTTATGCCAGCAGTGTCGCAACCTTGGTGGCAATCGTTCCATTTTATATCAAAGCTCCCTTGATGATTTTAATTGGGCTGGGCTTGTGGCTGGCTTGTGCTCAGCGCAATTGGCGCATGCTTTGGCTGGCCATCTGGAGCCTTGGGCTGGAATTAATTGCCGTGCCCTATGTGCTGAATCTGCCCTTGAGTGGCATTATCACGGGCTTTGCCGTAGCAATTATGCTCTATCTGCCACTGATTCCATTGGCTGCCTATCCCCTCGGCTGGCTCTACCAACGCTGGCAACATTGGCCCTGGCTGCGTGGCGTGAGCATGGTTTTGCTATTATTAACGATTGCATGGTCTACGCCATGGCAAAGTACTTTAGCCACCGACCAATATCGTATGTTTTTCGCTGGCGATCAACAAGCCTTGAATTGGATTGAGCAAGCGACTGCCGCTGATGCTAAATTTTTGATTAACGGCATTATGAGTTATGGCGATGCCCTGGTAGTTGGTGAGGATGGTGGAGTTTGGATTCCGCTGCTGACCAAACGTCAAACCACAATTCCCCCGCTCACCTATGGCTCGGAGAAAGCTAGCGATCCCAAGTTTGATTACAATGTGTATTTATTGTATGAAGCGCTGCGCACAACACCCTTAGCGAGTGCCGAAGGCCGCCAATTATTGCAAGCTCAAGGGATCGATTATATTTATAGTGGTGTGCGATTGAGCCAAAATAATCCCAAATTTCAACAAGATATTCAAGCACTCCGTTATCTGCCAGAGCAATTTCCCATTGTTTACGAGCGCGATGGAGTGGTGATTTTTGCAGTAAAGGCGCAACAATGAAACTATGTGTGGTTGGACCAACCTATCCCTACCGTGGGGGGATTGCTCATTACACCACGCTGTTGGTCAAACATTTGCGCGAAGTTGGCCATCATGTGCGATTTTATTCGTATACCCGCCAATATCCGCGCTGGCTTTTCCCTGGTAAAACCGATAAAGACCCTAGTGCTACGCCGTTGCGGGTCGAATGTGAATATGTGCTTGATCCAACCAACCCAATTACTTGGTGGCGGTTGTGCCGCAAAATTCGCGCCGATCAGCCCGATTTGGTGGTGTTGCAATGGTGGGTTCCCTACTGGACACCTTCGCTCAGCTATATTTCGCGCTGGCTGAAAAAACACACCAAAGCCAAAATTGTCTATATTTGCCATAATGTGATGCCCCACGATGGCGGCGGCTTTCTGGATCGGCGCATGGCTTCGACCGTGCTCAAACAGGGTGATGCCTTGATTGTGCATAGCGACCAAGATTTGCATCGTGCTCAAGCATTGTTGCCGCAAGCTGCTGTGCTTAAATCGCAACTGCCAACCTTTGAAGAAGTTGCCAAGCACACCGATTCGGCGGCAATTGAGCGCTTGCGTGGCCAACTTGGCATCTCCAGCGATCATGATATTTTGCTGTTTTTTGGCTTTGTACGGCCTTACAAAGGCCTAGAATATTTGATCCAAGCCTTGCCATTGGTAGTACAAGAGCGGCCTGTGCATTTGCTGGTGGTTGGTGAGTTTTGGGCTTCGCCAGAGTTTTATCAGCGCTATACCCGTGAATATGGGGTTGAAGCAAATGTCACTTTTGTCAATCGCTATGTGCCCAACGAAGAGCTTGGCCCCTATTTCGATTTAGCTGATGTAGTGGTATTGCCCTATATTTCCGCCACTCAAAGCGCGGTTGTGCAATTGGCCTTTGGGCTTGGCAAGCCAGTCATCACCACGCGGGTTGGCGGTTTGCACGAAGTTGTCCGCGATGGCGTAAATGGCTTAGTCGTGCCGCCACAGGATGAAGTTGCCCTAGCCAAGGCGATTTTACGCTATTTTCAGGCTGAATTAAAAGCCCCGATGACTGCCGCTGTGCAAGCCGAACGCGGCCAGCAACTGCATGGCTGGGAAAATCTGATCAATTGCCTTGAACGAATTGGGGCCAAATAATGCGGCGGGTTGTTTTTCTGATCACGATGGGTATTGAACGACCTTCGGGTCAGCGTTACTTTAATCTAGCCAAGGAATTGGTGCACCAAGGCGATCAGGTACGTATCTTGGCCTTGCACCCCGATTTGGAGCAATGTCAGCAACGCCGCTTTGTGCAGGATGGAGTGGAAATTTGGTATGTTGGCCAAATGCACTCGCGCAAACGCCATGGCGAGGTATTGCCATTTTCGCCCCTGCAATTGCTATGGGTTTTGATCACTGCGACCTTGGGCATGCTTTGGGCCATTCTCTGCTCGCCCGCTGAGATTTACCACCTTGGCAAACCACAGCCCGTCAATGGACTGGCGGCACTCTTGGGGGTATTGTTGGGGCGCGGTCAGCGCTTTTGGGTCGATTGCGATGATGATGAAGTTGGCAGTAATCGCTTGACCAACCAAGCGCAGCGCATGGTTTTTAGCTTTTGGCAATGGCTCTTGCCGCGTTTGGCCAAAGGCGTAACCGTCAATACCCAAGCCTTGGCGGCGCGAATGCTCACAGCACGGGTTCCCAAAATTGTCTATGTGCCCAACGGCGTTGATCTCAGCCTCTTCCAAGCGCCAGAGCCAGCAGTTTTGGCAGGCTTGCGTACAAGTTTAGGCTTGGATGGCATGCAGGTGATCGCTTATGTTGGCACAATTGCCCTACACAATCACCCAATCAACCTCTTGCTCGATGCCTTTGATCAGCAATTAAAGCATGATCCGCTGATTCGGCTGGTGCTCGTTGGTGGCGGCGAAGATCTGGGTTATGTGCAAACTTGGATTCGCGACCATGGCTACCACGATCGAATCTTCTGTCTTGGCCATCAAGATCGGCGCAGCATTCCGATGTGGATGGCGCTTGCCAATGTGACGGTTGATCCAGTGTATGATGATATGGTGGCACAAGCCCGTTCGCCCTTGAAGCTATTTGAAAGCTTGGCCTTGGGAATTCCCCCAGTTACTGGCGACGTTGGCGATCGGCGGCTTGTCTTAAATTTTGCTGCTGATCGGTTGATCGCTCCGGCTGGCGATGCGCTAGCTTTGGCTCAAACCCTGCAAGCCGTGCTCGCAACCTGGAGCACAACTGATCGCCAAGCCTGCTTTGAACGAGCGGCTGACTATGCATGGTCGGCGTTGGCGCTCCGTTGGCGAGCAGGCTACGAGGAATCTTATGCGAACCATTCACTTAACCCGACCTCAACCAAATAGCGAGTTTGGCAATGATTAAGGAATCTACGCCAACTCAAGCCAGTGTGGCCGAAGCCCCTGCCCCAGCCAAATTGCCACGCGCTCGGCTTTTCCAAATCACGTTTGGGGTTGGCGGAGTGATGTTGGCGCGGGTGTTGGGAATTTTTACCCAAATTATTTTGGCCCGGCGCTTGGGGGCTGAGCAATATGGCTTGTTCAACTCGCTGTATGCCTTGCTCAACCCCTTGATTATTCTGGCCAACTTGGGCTTGGATAATTGGCTATTGCGCCAAAGCGCTGATCGGGTGAAACTCAATAAATCGGTAAGCAGGGTATTTGCCTTGCGTGGATTTGTGCTGGCAGGCTTGTTATTGGTCGCTGCACCATTTGTCAGCATGCGCAGCCCAGAATTTACCCCGCATCTGATTGCCTTGGCTTGTGCCGGAATTATTGGCGATTTATTGGTTGGCACTGCCGATACCGCCTTGCGAGCCTCGATTCAGGTGCTCAAAGCCTCAAGTCTGCAAATTTTAGTCGCATTTAGTTTGTTTGTGCCAATTTGGTTTACCCCCAGCTTGCCATTTTCCACGGTGGTGATCTATCGCTGTATTGCAGTGGCCTTGGGTTTTGGCCTGAGCGTCTACTATTTGCATGGCATTTTGCGCTGGGTTTGGCAGCCACGCCAATGGATTAAAACGATCGGTGAGGCACGTTTCTACTTTGTCTCTGAGGTGATGGCCTATTTGACCTTGCGTGTTGATCTCTTTTTGGTGGCCTTACTGCTACCAACGATCAATTCAGGCATTTACGCACCGCCGCTGGCAATTATCAACAATACCTTTTTAGTACCCAGCATTACCGCCCAAATCTTGCTACCAATGATCGTCAAGCATCCGCCGCGCTCGCCACTCTATCGCCGTGTAATGAGCTTAGCAATTGGCTTGAGCATCCTCTACGGCTTGGCATGGTTGGCGCTGCTCACATGGTATTCCGATTGGATTATCAACCTAATGTATGGGCCACAGTATGCTGCTGCGATCCCGTTGTTGCAAATTATGGCGATCATTCCATTGCTCAAAAGCCTGAATTTCTGTTGGGCGACTTTTATGGTTTCCAACGATCAGCAGCCGCTGCGAGTTAAGTTGCAAACGATCGGGGCCACAATTAGTATTCTCGGCAATTTTGTGGTTATTCCGTTGTATGGTCTGCACGGCGTAGCCATTATCAACATGATCACTGAAATTGCCCTATTTATCTCATATGGCTATGGTGCATGGCGGACCTATAAGAAAGTGATGCGATGAAGGTTTTATTATTGAATGCGCATTCGCCGCAAAATGCAGGCGATTTGGCCTTGCTTGAGCAATCGTTGGCCCATTTACGGGCAGCGTTTCCCCATGCCGATCTGAGTTATGTGATCAATCAGCCCGATCCGCCCGAATGGCTACCCGCCGATGTAGCCTATATTCGGTCGATCCATGAACATAAAACCAATTTGATCAAAGATGCGCCCAAGCCACGGCGTAAATGGCTGATGCTGGGGCTGGCAATTTGGTTGGTCAGTATCAGCTTAATCTATCGCTGGACACGGATCAAACTCAAGCCAGCCCAAAATAGTGCTTGGCGCGAACTACTCGACCACTATTTTGAGGCCGATGTCACGGCAGCGATTGGCGGCGGCTATTTGTATGCAACCAAAGCCTTCGACCTGAACTACGTTTGGGTATGGTTGGGAGTGGCCTTGCCTGTGCTCATGGGCAAGCCGCTGGTGATGTTGCCGCAATCGTTTGGCCCAGTCACTGGCAAAATCAACCAAATGCTGCTGGCTTGGTTAGTCAATCACTCGGTGCAAGCCTACGCCCGCGAAGAACGTTCGCAACACTATCTCTACAGCATTGGCGTTAATCAACCAGTCCATGTGATGCCTGATGTCGCCTTCAACTGCCCAACCGTCGAGCCAGCCCAAGCCGAGCGCTATTTGGCACGTTGGTGGCAACCAGCCAAACGCCCAGCTTTGGTTGTTGGCATCACTGCGATGGATTTTGGGATTCAGCACCCAGGTTCGGGGTTTAGCCATGGCCAGCGTTATGAGCAAGCCTTGCTCGATTTGATTCAACAGATCGGCCAGCGTGATGATGTGCATATCTTGCTGTTTGCCCAATGCGTTGGGGCTAGCGAGGCTGAGGATGATCGGGTGGTAGCGCGACGCTTAATCGCCCAATTACCTGCTGATACGCCAATCACGTTTATTGATGATCGCCTACAACCAGCGATGCTCAAGCAACTGTATAGCCAGCTTGATCTACTAATTGCAACCCGTTTGCATTCGGCGATTTTCGCCCTGAGCACAACCACTCCTAGCTTTGTAATTGGCTATTTGCACAAATCGGCAGGCGTAATGCAGATGCTAGGCTTGGCCGATTATCAAATTCCGATCGAATCGATCGATAGTGCTAACCTCATTAGTGCTTTTGAACAAACCTTGGCCGCACGTGGCCCGATTAAAACTAGCTTGCACAGCAGCATTCCGGCGCTGCAAAGCCAACTTGAACGCTTGCCCAGCCAAATTCGGGCGGCGGTTGGCGATTGGTTACGAGGAGCAAAGTAGCAAACTGTATGCGTAAAATAACTGTCGCTCATATTATTACTGGTTTCGCCAGCGCTGAGGGCGCGGGTGGCTCGGCCTTGTTTGGCATCGAAGTAGCCCGAGCTTTGGATAAAAGTCGTTTTCGGCCAATTTTGTGTGGTATTCATCGTTTTGATGCACCTTCAGAGCAGCGTTGGCTCAAAACCTTAGCCGATGAAGGGATTGAAACGCGGATTATGGTGCATGAACGTAGCAAGTTACGCTACGATATGGTGCGATTCAGCACCTTGCTAAATTATCTCATCCGTGAACAAACGGTTGATATTATTCATACCCACGTTGAGCGGGTAGAATTTTTCATCAGCTTGCAAAAATTACTGCACCCTAGCTACTATCCTAAACTTGTTCGAACGTTGCATGTTAATTCAATGTGGGTAACCCGTCCGATGGTTCGGCGCTTGATGAATATTGTCTATACCCAACTATTCAGCCAAGAAATCGCAATTTCCCAAGCCACAAAAACCATGCTGGATCAGCGCAAGGCTGCCCGGCTATTTGGGCGTTCAGCGACCGTGATTCAAAATAGCTTGCCCTCAGCTCGCTTGCAACAATTTGATCGCCCGAAACAACATACGCCGTTTAGCCCACCACGATTTTTATTGATTGGGCGCTTAGAAATTCAAAAAGCCCAAGATATTTTCATTCAGGCGGCAGCGTTGGTATTGCAACAATACCCTGAGGCCGAGTTTTGGTTGGCAGGCGAAGGCACGCAAGAGGCAGCTTTTCGCCAACTGACAGCCAATTTAGCGATCGAGCATGCCATTAAATTCCTTGGGCCGCGTGGTGATATTCCCAAAGTGCTGAGCCAGGTTGATGTGCTGGTTTCAACCTCGCGCTGGGAAGGCTTTGCGACAGTAATTTTAGAAGGAATGGCCGCCCGAACTCCAGTGATTGCCACTGATATTGGCGGTAATAACGAACAAGTGGTTGATCACGAAACTGGGCTTTTAGTGGAGGTTGATAACCCAAGCGCCGTAGCAGATGCCATGATTTGGATGCTTGAACATCCAGCAGAAACGGCGCTCATGGCTCAGCGTGGCTACGAATGGGGGCAGCAGTTCACCATGGAACGTACTGCCGCCCAGTATGGCGAAATTTACGAGCGTTTGCTTACGGAGCAAAAATATCAACCTTGAGTGGGCCTAAATCAAGTTTTTGATCAACTTTCGCATCAATCACGAGCGTTACTTGATCAGGGCCAAGTAAAATTTTGTAATTGCTATAAACATCGCCAACGACCACAACATAGCGATGTGGTGGGATGTTTTCAAACACAAAATCACCCTGATCATCAGCGAAGGTGATCGGGCTTTGAGCAGTGTTGAGCACAAAATTGGTTTCGCCTACTTCATTATCGTAGGCTTCGGCCAATTGCACTTGAACCTGACTATAAGGTTGGCCGTTGGTGGGATTACTAACATTGCCAAAAACGGTTGCTCGACCACTTTCAGGATCTTTAATTTGAGTCAGATCAATATCTTGCCCGAAGTCGCTACGAGTTGGGGTTGGCGGAGCAACCGCAGTTGGCAATGTACTATTAACGGTAGGCGGAATACTCGTATCGCTACAACCAACTAACGCCCCGATCAGTAGCCCGACCAAAATTATTTTGCGCATCGAAAAGCTCCCTCATATAAAATTAAATTAGCGACGGGTAATGTGCAAACGACTCTTATGCTCAAAGCGAAATTCAGCTTGGCGCTCACGGAAGAAATCGTCAACAGCTTGGCGACAGCCCGACCAACTTTCATAGTCGTCGATCACCAAGATTCCACCTTGGACGAGGTATGGCACAATCCGTTCAAGGCAAACCATCACCGAATCATACCAATCACAATCGATGTGCGCCAAAGCTACAGGCTGATCGATCTGTAAGCTATCTTCGTATAAGCCCTTAACCAAGCTTACCTGATGCTGCTCAATTGGGTAGCCAGCTTCAGCAAAGGCCGCAATCACCTTTTGATCAAGTGCCTCTTCGTAACCATAATAGCGCCGATTACCGAGGCCTGGTGATTTTCCAGTGCTAATCACCTCGTAGCGTTGATGGACATCCTGACCATCACGTGCTGACGGTGGTGGAATCATGCCAAACACATCGTAAATGGCAAAAGGGCGTGATTTTGCTTTAACACTGGTAATCACAATGGCCGAGCCACCTGCCGCACAGCCTAATTCAAGCATTTGGCCAGCGATTGCCTGCTGCTCAAGTTGAGTAACTGCCAGCCCAAGATCGATCAAGGCTTGTTGATCAAGATAGGTTAAATGCTGTTGCTGGACATGGGTAATCGCGGTTACCAAGTTTGGCTGAAGCCGATTGAGTGCACTCAATTGCCAGTGATTGACGATCGTTGACTTAAATTTCTTGAGTGATGTTTTGATTCCCAAAATACGACTGCTCCTACTGATTGATTCTGAATTAACCCCTCTAAACAAGGCTTAAACCGCCTGATTAACCCAAAAGGATTAGTGGGTAGTTAGCGGATTTTACGGGCGATTAGGGCATAATTTTTGCACATGCCAGCGGCAGTGTATTTATATTGGAGGTCAAGGCGGCTAAATAATAATGATACAACCACCAATAACGGACGCAGCAGGAGCGCGGCAAAACTTCCGCCAATCCCAGCCCAACCACCGCCATACAAGCGTGGATTGAGTGGCAAACTCCGCACCGCGAGATCAGCCTGATAGGCCAATGTGCCGTAATAGCCTTCAAGCCATTGAGTTTGCTCAACCTGAAAGCCCGCCTGTGTCAGCTGTTGCTTAAAGCCAAACTGGGTATAACGATAAAAATCGTAAGGCACTTCATGCTCTTCATAGAATAACGGAGCCGAGAGCCAGAGCGTGCCATTGGGCTTGAGCAGCCGCAGCATCTCGGTTAATACCAGTTGCGGATTGGGCAAATGCTCCAAAACTTGAGTCAACAAAATCAAATCGTAGCGCTCAGATTCAACTGGCACTGCCGCTAAATCACAGACATAGGTCATCGGCGCATAGGCCTTATCAACTTGGCAAAAATCGGCTGATTCATAGGTGACATGGCTAAAAAAGCGTTGATATGCACCATCGCCAGCCCCAGCATCGAGCATGCGTTGACCAGGTTGCAGGCTTTGAGCGGCCTGTTGCACAAACTGCTCAAGATAGACGCGCGACGAATTTTTAGCATAGCGGCGTAAAATTTTTGGCAAAATTGCCATAATAACTTCCTAAAACAATAGTTAACGAACCGTTGCCAAGCATACCATGCTGTTAATTCATCAGCAAACCAATGCAATAACCACTAAACCGATCAATAATCCCCCGATTAGCCAAGATGGAGTATTGCGATGAGCCTAGGATCTTGTGATACTATAGCCAGCATAACAAGGGAATACCTAAAAGCGTTTAGGTAAATTAGCGGTCTTATCAAAGGAGTTTATCAATGACGTTTGCGAAGCTACGTGTACGGGCAATGATGGTTGCCTTGTTGCTTTCAATCTTTGCAGTCGGCGGTCGGGGCGTATCAGCTCAAACCAACGCCTATGCAACCGCCTTCACCACCTCGATCACCTACCAAAACATTGGTACTGGCACTGCTAACATCAACTTGACCGTTTACAGCTCAAGTGGTACACCATCAGCCATCCCAGCCTCAACCTTGGCTCAAAATGGCGCTGGCTCGTACTTCGTTGGCTCAGTCAGCGGCTTGGGAACCACCTTCAATGGTTCAGCCGTGATCTCAGCTGACCAACCAATTGCAGCGACCTTGGTGCAAATTCCAGCCGCAGCTTCACAAGTCAAGAACCGCCCATTGTCAAATGGTTTCTCAAGCGGCTCAGACGTTGTGTTGATTCCAACCGTTTTGAAATCATTTGCTAACTACACCAGCAAGTTTGTTATTCAAAACACTGATTCAGTTGCCAACGACTTTACCGTTCAATTTATCAACCCAGCCAATGGTGCAGTGGTTCACACCGCTAACCCAGCCAACGTATTGCCAAATACCTCAGTCTACTACGATGCTGGCACGATTGCAGCCCTTACCGGAACCTTCAACGGTTCAGTCAAGGTAACCGCTGTCAAGACTGGCACCAGCAATCCTGGTAGCGCTGTTGGTACGGCTCTCGAATTGCAAACCAATGGTGTTGGGGCTTATGCTTCACAAGCATTCCCAGCAAGCGCCGCTGCAACCAAAGTGTTCATGGCAACATCGCTTTGTAACTTGGTTATTCCAAGTGGTGCAACCACCTCGTTCTATGCAGTTCAAAACGCTGGTACTGCTTCAGCAAGCGTCACCGTTACCTATGTTGGTACCGCTGCTGGCAATCCAGTCAACGTAACCTCAACTGCAACCACGATTGCTGCTGGCGCTAAGGCGAGCTTCAACCCATGTGGTTTGACGCCAAATGGCTTCAGTGGTTCAGCAACCATTAACTCAACCCAACCAATCTTGGCGATTGGCAAGGTTAGTGGTGGTGGCTTGTACACCGCATTCGAAGGTGCAACCGCTGGTAGCGCTAAGACTGCATTGCCATACGTTCGCTGGTTGGCTCCAGCTCAAGGTGGCCAACAAACCTTCATCGCTATCCAAAACGTTGGTACGACTGCTGCAACCAATGTAACCGTCAAATACTACAGCGGTTCAGGCACGTTGCTCGGTACCCACACAATCCCAAGCATTGCTGCTGGCGCTAAGGCTAGCTCAAACCCAACATCAGCCAGCCCAAGTGCCTCAGGTATGGGTGTTGGTGGCGGTTCAGCCGTGGTTGAAGGTACTGGCGCTCAATTGATCGTGGTTACTCGCGTAACGTCACCTGTTACCGGTGGTACCACTGGTGAAGACTACAACGGTATTCCTTTCAACTAGGCTTAAAAGCTTCAAGTATTCCCTTGGGCCTGCTTCAGCAATGGGGCAGGCTTTTTTGATCCAATTAAAAACGCCAGTTCGTTTGAACTGGCGTTTGAGTTGCTGAGAAGATTTAGGCTAAGACTGAGCTATAGACTGGGCTGCACCATTCACGCCGCTTAGGATCTTGGCCATGGGTCACAGCATAATACAAACTGCGAATTTGGCTAAAGATTGGGCCAATCTGGCCATTACCAACTGCTCGATGATCAACCTCAACTACCGGAGTAACTTCAACACCAGTGCCACAGAAGAAGATTTCGTCAGCAGCGTACAGTTCGGTGCGATCAATCGAACGCTCAACAACGTGCAAGCCCAATTCTTCAGTTGCCAGTTGTTTGATCACATGGCGGGTAATGCCTTCAAGAATGTTATCGGTAATGCCTGGGGTATACAGCACGCCATTACGCACTACATAGATATTTTCGGCGCTGCCTTCGCAAACATGGCCATCTTGGGTCAAGACAATGCCTTCATCAAAGCCATTTTGCATGGCTTCGCTCTTGACCAAAGCCGAATTCACGTAGGAGCCAGTTGCTTTCAAACGCGCCGGAATGGCATTATCGTCGATCCGTCGCCATGAACTGATGCCAACTTTCAAGCCAGCTTCTTTTTCGATGTATTTGCCAAAGGGAATTGCCCAAATCGTGAAATCGTCGCTAATATCGTGCAAGCGCACGCCAATGCCTTCAAATGATTTGTAGGCCAGTGGACGAATATAGACATCGCTGCGAAATTCTTCGCGGCGCAATAGTTCAAGCGTGGTTTCAACTAATTGCTCGGCGCTGTAGGGTAGGCGAATTTGCAGCACTTTGCATGAACGTAACAAACGTTCGTAGTGAGCTTGCAAATGAAACACATACAATTGCTCATCGGCTTCGTTCCAATAAGCCCGAATGCCTTCAAAGCAGCCTGTGCCATAATTCAAGGCATGGTTCATCACGCTGACTTTGGCATCAGCAATCGGCACAATTTCCCCTTTGAAAAAGGCAAAACGATTGGTGGACATAGATACTCCTTAAACTAGGCAACAACGAATTAGTTACTGGGAGCAGCAACGGTCTGACGACGAAATGGCCATTTGCCATTGACAATGATCACGCCCAGCAAAATCAAACAGAGGCCAATCAGCATATCACTGCGAATGGCTTCATTCAAAAACAGCCAGCCCCAAAAAATCGCGAAGATTGGCAAAATATAGGTAACTTGGGCGGTTCGCGCCGCGCCAACCTGCTTTACCAACCAAAAGTAGAGAATTTGGGCGATGCCTGTGCCTAAAATGGCTAAACCAAACAGTGAGCCAAGCGAAACCAAACTTGGCATTTGCCAGCTATTATGATCAACCACCAGCGCGACTGGTAAAAGCATAATCGCGCCACTGGCCATTTGCCCAAAAGCGGGAATCAGCGCTGGCAAGCTGCCAAAGTTGCGCCGCACATACAGCGTGCCAATCCCATACATCGATGAGGCAATGATACAGGCAATTTGGCCCCACGTATCCAAGCTATTGATATTACCAATCGAACGCGAAAAGAGATAGACCACGCCCGCAAAACCCAGCACAATGCCAAAGGTGCGCACGCCGGTCAAGCGCTCGGAACGCACAAAGGCAAAGGCCAAAATTACTGTCCACAAGGGTGTCGTCGCATTATAGATCGAAGCCAAGCCGCTGGCGTTAGCGCCCATTTTGTGCTCGCCCCATGCAAACAAACAGTACGGCAAGGCTGCATTTACAAAACCAACAAAACCCAGTGAATACCATAGTTTGCGCTCACGCGGTAGCTGAACTTTTTGCCAGCGCAGCACAGCATAAATCAACACCGCAGCAATCGCCAAGCGCAAAAACACAAAGGTAATTGGTGGAATGGTTTCTACGCCCAGCCGAATGAATAAAAATGATGCTCCCCAGACTAAGGCCAAAATTAAGAGAACGCCCGTTTGCCGCAGTGTCATACCTAAATTCCCTTCCTTGAAAGCCAGCAATCTATCGATCAACCGAGGCTGAGTAGCGCTGTTACGGCCTTGTTTTGGAATTCACCAACTTACATCAATGGAGTGGTTTCGCGCCATGCACGGGCAGCAAGTTGACCACAACGCAAGACATGGCGCGTCAGTACATCGCCAAGGATGCGGATTCCACGATCAATTAATTCTGGTGATTGGGTGGCAAAACAGAGCCGTAAGTGTGCGTTACGCGGCGGTTGCGGAAAAAAGACATTGCCAAGAGTCACGCCAACGCCTGCTTCAATTGCCTCGGTATAAATATCGGTGCCATTTAATCCAGAGGGCAAGGTTAGCCAGTAGCATAACCCGCCACGTGGATGCGTCCATTGAATATCACGGGGACAATAGCGGTTCAACGCTCGTTCCATGGCATCACGGCGCTCACGATAGAGTTCACGCACATAGCGCAAATGCGCCGCCAACTGACCACGGCCAAGATAATCGGCCAAAGCTCGTTGCAATAATGGCGAGCAGTGGAGATCGTTGCCACGCTTGGCGGTCAGCAACGGGTGCAAAAATTCGTCACGGGCAACCAAATAACCCAAGCGTAAGCCTGGAGTCAGAATTTTGGAGAAACTGCCAAGATAGACCACTCGCCCATGAGTATCACGGGCTTTGATTGGGTGTGGTGCTTGAGCATCGTAACTGAGCGGTCCATACACATCATCTTCTAAAATAATTAAGTTATGTTCTTGAGCCAATTGCAATAGGGCTTCTTGGCGCTCGGTCGAAAGGCAAACGCCGGTTGGGTTGTGGAAGGTTGGCACGGTATAGAGCAACCGTGGTTTGTACTCACACAATACCCGTTGCAAAATATCCAGCCGCAAACCTTGATCATCCAAGGGAATGCCGATTAAGCGCACACCCAAGGCTGTAGCTTGTTCGATAAAGCCCAAGTAGGTTGGCTCCTCGACTAAAACTACATCGCCTTGGCGCACAAAGGCCTTTAATGCCAAGGCGACACCTTGTTGAGCGCCAGTCGTCACCAGCACATGGTCGGGCGAGGTTACAACATTGCGGTCAAGCAGCCAAGTGGCAATCGCTTCGCGCAAACATAATTCGCCTTGGGTTGGGCCATAGCCTAGGGCGCTGGGGTCGCGCAGGGCTTGCTGAATCGCGCGGCCAATTTCACGAACTGGAAAGGTTTCTTCAGCAGGGGCAGCTTGGGCAAAGGAGATCAAGTTTGGCTGTTGGGCCAAGCGCAGCATATCGGCCAACATGCCTTGGCTAAACCATGGCGTTTGTAGCTCATCCACTACTCGTTGGCGAATCTCATACGCTGGAATAATCGGCTTGATCCGCTCGGCGACGAAGGTACCGCGACCAACGTAGGCCTCAACCCAACCACTGGCTTGCAGTTCGCTGTAGGCATTGTGAACCGTCAAACGAGTGAGGCCAAGTGATTCAGCTAAATCGCGCACTGGCGGCAGTTTGGTTCCAGCCGGCAACGAGCCACTCCGAATCCGCTCTTGCAGTTGTTCGGATAATTGAATATAGAGTGGTTTGGCGTGCTGACGATCAAGCTGAAATTCCATGGTTGGCCTTTCTCTAGCAGAATTGTCGATTAAACACAACGGCGTAGGACACTATTGTACCAGTCCTACGCCGTTATTGTCATCTAGGCCATAACAATCGAGAGCAAAAGCATGACAATTGGTAGGACAATCAGTAGATTTAAGGGGTTTTTGATTGTCCAATGGGCTTGATCATCGATTGGCATCCATGATTGTTGGCTAGTTGGGCTAAATATATTGGCATATTGTTGCTTATTCATGTTTAGTTCCTCAGTGATGTATCCGATTTATGGAACTAAATGTATCATGCCATGCAGACATTGTAGAGGGACAATTAGCAATTGTCCCCTATGACATATTGTTTATATTCGTTAATAATCTGGTTTTATTGGGGATTTGCAACGTGTAGCGGTAAATACACCGTGAACAGACTGCCTTGGCCAACTTGGCTGCTCACTTCGATGCTGCCGCCATGCAGATCGACAATTTCTTTGACCACAAATAGGCCAATGCCTAGCCCTGCCACATGGCTCCGCGCAGCATTGCTGGCGCGATAAAAACGGGTAAAGAGGTTGGGGATCGATTCTGGAGGAATGCCAATGCCATGATCGCGAATCTGGACGATTGCTTGTTGGGCATTGCGATCGGCACTCACCAGCACTTCAGTTTGTTCGGGGCTATATTTCATAGCATTGTTGATCAAATTGACAAATACTTGCTCCAAGCGAATTGGGTCGCCCGCCACGTGGATGGGCTGGCTGCTCGTGCAGTGGTAACGAATCTGGTGATGATCGATCGTGGTGGCTAAATCATTGACCAATTGTTGCAAAAGCTGAGCCAAATCGATTTGATCACGCTGAATATCGAGCTGGCCTGTTTCGATGCGTGAAACATCGAGCAAGGCGGTAACCATTTTATTCATGCGGCTGGCCTGAGTTTCAATTGCTTGCAGCGAACGCTGAAGTCGCTCATCGACCAAATTTAGTCGTTCTAAGCGGCGCAAACTCAATTGCGATTGACCAAGCAAGGTGGTTAATGGGTTTTTCAACTCGTGCGAGGCAATCGATAAAAAGACATCACGTAAACGCACAGCATTTTGAGTTTGACGATAGAGATAGGCCTGCTCAATCGCCAAGACCATGCGCTGGCTTAGCTCCTCGGCCAATTCAACATCAATTTGGTCAAATAGATGTTGATCGTGTAAAAAGACCATCGCCCCACTGAGCTGATGTTGATCGCGAAAAGGAATGATAATTGCCGATTGATATGGCTCAGGCAAGGCTTGATCGACAATTTGGGCTTGGCCGTTAGCTAGCGCGGCGGCAAAAGCTGGGTGTTGCTGCCAGTTGAGCAATGGTTCATGGGCGCTGCTATAGCTGCTCAACGGCTCTTCAGCGGCATCAAGCAGCAAATACAAACCGCAGGCAACGCTAAAACTCGGCGTTGGCACAGCAGTGCTGGTTTCTAGCACTTGAGCTAAATCAATCGTTGCTGCCAATTGATTATGTAATGTTCGTAGTAAACGTTGGCCAAACTCATCGCGATAGCGTTCGCTTACATCACGAAAAACCATCACCGCGCCGATCACCTGCTGTTCGCGGTCGTAAATTGGTGCGGCGCTATCCTCGATTGCCACATAGCCATTGCCTTGGCGCATCACCACCGAATTGCTCAAGGTGACGATTTGACGCTGGGCGAGAGCGGTATTGACCGGATGGGCTAGCTCATGTTTGGTTATTGGATCAAAAATTGCTGCCACTTTATGAATTGATTGACCAAGTGCCTGTTGTTCAGGCCAGCCGGTAATCGTCGTGGCGATATGGTTCATAAAGCTAATTTTGCCATCGATATCGGTGGTCAGCACCGCATCGCCGATACTAGCGAGGGTAACCGCAAACCATTCGCGCTGGTTGCGCAGCTCGTTAGCAGCCAACTCACGGCGACGCACATCGCGCTCGGTTAAGGCCATTGTGCCAATTACGAAGCCCGTCGCAACCAAAGTAGCAAAGGCCAACGCAAGGCCTGCTCGCTGCACATTGAGTTTGGTTTGAGCCGCCCGTTCGAGCGCACGAATATTTTCGCGATCGAGCAATTGATCGATAATTTGACGAATACGATCCATGTGCTGCTTGCCCTGATTTTCCAGCACAATCGCTTGGGCGGCTTCAAAGCCTTGGCTGCGCCGCAAATCGATCGTCGTGCTCAGCTCTTGTTGCTGCTCAGCGATCAAGGTTTTTAGCTCAGGTAGGCGTTCGATAAACAATGGGCGTTGGCTGCTGTAGGCTTCAATTTCAGCAAGCAGGCTAGGGAGTTCGGTTTGGGCGGTTTGGTAGGGCGCTAAATATTGTTCGCTGCCAGTGATGATAAACCCACGTTGGCCGGTTTCAGCGTCTTTCAACAATGATAACAGCCGATCCAAACGATTGGTCATGGTTTCCGATTCGATCACACTAGCATTATTAGCTTGAATGGTTTGGAGATATTGCCACGAAAGGAGGCCATTGACGATAATGACAAGTGCTGCTAGCATGAACCAACGATTTAATTTATGCGCAATTAATGATTTCATCGTAGCCCATCGCAACACAATCTAACCCCAAAGTTCAATATGCCAGCAGTTCTACCGAATCATTGCCTAGCAAGCTTTGATGGCTGTCGTAACGTTATGACAACCAATGGCAATCAAATTGAGTGTTCGGTGTACGCGAATTGTAGCATATTCATGCCACATCATTGCCACTCATTACCAACATCCACTCATTACTGATCTGCGTAGCTTTGGCTATGGCAATCACAGGAAGGAGCATTGAATGTTCAATGCCCACGAACGAACCATTTTAGAGCAACAAGCAGTTTGGCTATTTTGCCAACATGTCGAACGCCTATGGCATGGGTTTGTAACCCCACCCAACTATGGCACGCTTGATGGCGATGCGCTGCAACCACCGCAATTTCCCGCAATTCGCCGTAGCTCGCTGGCAATCGAAGCTCATCCCTTGGACAATCAGTCGTTCTTTGTTGTCTGTCAGCGCCGCGATGGCCTTGATGGCGATTGGTATCGATTACAACGCTTGTTTAACTACCAAATTTTGGCCAATTTGGCGCTAAGTTAAGCAACAAAACGCCAAAACAAGCCTTTAAATGCGCACAGCTTGATCAAGGTGTGCAATTTGCTATGTTTCCTTGCCAATGGATTTTAACTGGAGTACAATTTTTCCTTGGATAGAGCTTTCGTTCAGCCTTTTAAGGAGTTGAGTCGTTTTGAGTAAGAAAATTCGCGTAGCCATTATCGGCGTGGGCAACTGTGCCTCGTCGCTCGTCCAAGGGATTGAATTTTACAAAAATGCCAACGAGGACGATCACGTACCAGGTTTGATGCACGTCAACCTTGGCGGTTATCACGTTCGCGATATCGAATTTACCGCTGGCTTCGATATTAATATTACTAAGGTCGGCAAGGATTTATCTGAGGCGATTTTTGCTGAACCCAACAACACCTATAAATTTTCCGAAGTTCCACATTTGAATGTACCAGTCTATCGTGGCATGACTCACGATGGTTTGGGCAAATATCTTTCACAAGTGATCGAAAAAGCGCCTGGCTCGACCGCTGACATTGTGAAAATTCTGCGTGACACCAAAACCGATGTCGTGATCAGCTACTTGCCAGTTGGCTCAGAAATGGCCACCAAATGGTATGTTGAGCAAATTCTCGAAGCTGGTTGCGCCTTCATCAACTGTGTACCAGTCTTTATTGCCAGCCAAGAATACTGGCGCAAACGCTTCGAAGAAAAGAACTTGCCCATTATCGGCGACGATATTAAATCGCAAGTTGGCGCAACCATCGTTCACCGCGTGCTGACCAATTTGTTCGAGCAACGTGGCGTGCGCTTGGATCGCACCTATCAATTGAATTTCGGCGGCAACACCGATTTCTACAACATGCTTGAACGCGAACGCTTGGAATCGAAAAAGATCTCCAAGACCAACGCTGTTACCAGCCAATTGCCCTATGCATTGCCCGCCGATAGCGTGCACGTTGGCCCAAGCGATTATGTGCCTTGGTTGACCGACCGCAAGTGGTGTTACATTCGCATGGAAGGCACAACCTTTGGCAATGTACCATTGAACGCCGAAGTTAAGCTCGAAGTGTGGGATTCGCCCAACTCGGCTGGCGTGGTGATCGATGCAATTCGCTGTGCGAAGTTGGCGCTTGATCGTGGAGTTGGTGGCGCATTGTACGCACCTTCATCTTACTTTATGAAAACCCCACCCGAACAATACACCGATGACGAAGCCCATCGCCGCACCGAAAGCTTTATTGCTGGCGAATAGGAGTGAGCGCGAAGAGCATAGAACATAGAACATAGAGCATAGGCAAGGAATCAGGGAATAAACTGGTTCAGTAGGCCAAATTTTTTGCCACAGATGAACGAGATTATTCTTTAGTAGCTCTGTATCTGACCTTTGGCTCCTGATCTCTTGCCTCTACCTATGTTCTATGCTCTTTGTTCTATGCTCTAAACAATTATGAACACACTACCACTCTTTCGCTTGGCGATGCGTTGGCTGCCGCGACTCCCCAATTGGCTGGTCGATGCAGCCTGTGATCTTTTAGGGGTCGGCTTGCTGGCGATCCCTCGCTTGCGCCACAACACCCGTTCGAACCTCAAGCGGGTTGCTCCAAAAATCCAAGGCTTGGCTCGTTGGCGTTTGCAATCGCGCGTGCTGGCAAACTCCTTGCGCCATTATGCCGATCTCGTGCGGCTCCCAGCTTGGAGTTCCGAGCAACTGCGCCAGCGTTTTGAGCATTCGGGCTTAGAACACTTACGCCAATTAACTGAAACTGGCGGCTTAGTCATCGTCGCGCATACTGGCTCGTTTAGCACTGGGCTTTCGGTTTTGGCGGCTCATGGCTTGCCGGTTGTACTGGTCGTTGAGGCAATCGAGCCACCAGAACATTTGGAACTTGTCAAGGAATTACGCGCAGCCCATGGCGGCGAATTGATTGTGCTGGGGCCAAATGCTGGGCGTGAAGTGCTCAAAGCGTTACGTGCCAAAAAGTTGGTAGTGCTAGCAGGCGATCGCGATCTGGCGGCTCAATCAATTAAGTTGCCATTTTTTGGCGAGCCAGCCGATGTACCAATTGGCCCAGCTCGCTTAGCTTTACGCGGCTGGCCAGTGGTCGTGGGTACTTGTGGCTGGTTTGATGATCATCGCTCATTCTTTCGGGCCGAGCCAATCCAACATTTTCACGTTTTAGCCAATGAAACACCCGACCAAGCAGCCGAACGGGTTGCCAGCGACATGTTGGGCTACCTCGAACACCGAATCGCCACCCATCCTGCAAGTTGGGTTGTCCTGCAATCAGTATGGGCCAATCGCACCGACGATTAAAATTCGTGCTACTATTGGGCCAATTGATCCAAATTTGCCGATTTGCTGAACAACTACCAAATAAAGGAAGGCCAAGCACATGGCCACGATGCCAATGAGTGAAACCTATATTCAACCAAGCGAGCCAACTCGTAGCCATCCATGGCGGGTGATTATTCAGATTCCCTGTTTGAATGAAGAAGAAACTCTGCCCGATGTGTTGAATGATATTCCCTTGGATTTACCCAATGTGCATTTTGAAACCTTAGTAATCGATGATGGCTCGACTGATCGCACGGTTGAGGTTGCTCGTGAACTAGGGGTCAACTATATTGTGCGCCATCGTGGACGCAAAGGCTTGCCAGCCGCCTTTCAATCGGGCATGGATGCCGCACTAAAACTTGGTGCTGATATTATTGTCAACACCGATGGCGATCATCAATATCCAGGCTCGGCAATTCCTGAGTTGATCAAGCCAATTTTAGAGGGCAAGGCCGATATTGTGATTGGCGACCGCCAAACCCAAAATGTTGAGCATTTTTCAACTCAAAAGAAGCTCTTGCAACGAGTTGGCAGTTGGGTTGTGCGCGTTGCTTCCGATACCGATGTGCCCGATGCACCCAGCGGTTTTCGGGCCTACTCCAAAGAAGCTGGCTTGCGTTTATATGTAACCAGCGAATTTTCCTACACGATCGAAAATTTAATTCAGGCTGGCAAACGCCGCTTAAATGTTGATCATGTGGCGATTACCACCAAGCCAACTCGCCCTTCACGCTTGCATCGCGGCAATTTCAATTTCGTCAAACGCCAAGGCGCGACGATTATCCGTACCTATGCCCAATATGAACCACTCAAAACCTTCACCTACTTTGCCCTGCCATTTTTGCTGATTGGCGGCGGCCTACTGCTACGCTTCATGATCTACTACCTGCTCGATCCCAACCAGACCTATACCCGCTATTTGCAATCGGTTTTTATTGGCGGAGTGTTTATGATCGTCGGGATTTTAACCTTCTTCATTGGGATTTTGGCCGACCTCAGCGGCAACAATCGCCGAATCAACGAAGAAATTCTGTATCGTTTGCGCAACCTTGAAGTCGAGGTCGCCCGCCGCTTGCCCAACAACGATGGCGAGGAAATTCACGAGTAGTTCGTAAAATCAAAAGGCAAAAGGCAGAAGCCAAAAGCGGAGGGGCTAGGGTTCAGAGGTCAGGATGAGCTGTGGGCATGGAGATAGGCAGATTGAGGATGAGAAGCATAATTCGTGCAATTTGTGTCATTCGTGGCTAAAATAACCTTCGTGCTCTTTAGCGTCCTTCGTGGATCAAAACAGTTTGACAGTAGCCTACGCTGGTGCTATACTGGGCGGTCGATGCCCCGTGGTGGGCATGCTTTTTTTGCTGCAATTTTTCGCTGGTGTTCATCAGCCAACTGACTGATGGATAACCAATAGATTATGTCTGTTCGCGGCATTGGGGCGGCAATGCCATAGCTCGTTAGGCTAGAACACGCTCACGGTATAGTAGACGTGAGAACCGTCCAGAACCCGGTATTTCCAAAATCTTTGGAGGAATTGAATGCCAACGATCAACCAGTTGATCCGCAAGCCCCGTAAACCTGTGGTCAAAAAGACCAAGGCACCTGCGCTGCGTTTCATCTACAACTCGCTGAAGGGCAAGCTTACCCGCGGCAATGGTGCACCCCAAAAGCGTGGTGTTTGTACCCAAGTTAAGACCATGACCCCTAAGAAGCCTAACTCGGCCTTGCGTAAAGTGGCTCGGGTGCGCTTGTCGAATCAAATGGAAGTGACCGCCTATATTCCAGGCGAAGGTCACAACTTGCAAGAACACTCAGTGGTCTTGATTCGCGGTGGTCGGGTAAAAGACTTGCCAGGCGTGCGCTACCACATTGTGCGCGGTACCTTGGACTCACAAGGTGTCAACAACCGCAAGCAAGGTCGCTCGAAGTACGGCACCAAGAAGAATGCCCAAGTTGCAACGGGCAAGAAGAAAAAATAAGGTAGGGTAACATGCCACGACGACGAAAAATTGCCAAGCGGATTGTGCCTGGTGATCCAATTCACAACAGCGTACACGTGCAAATGTTGATCAATAAGGTCATGATGCACGGTAAAAAAAGTGTCGCTGAAAATATCGTATATCGCGCGTTGGATGTTGCAGCTCAACGCTTGAACCGCGAACCAGTTGATCTGTTCGAACAAGTGCTGCGCAACTCCAGCCCTACCATCGAAGTTCGCCCAAAGCGCGTCGGTGGTTCAACCTACCAAGTGCCTGTTGAAGTGAAAAGCGACCGCCGGATTGCCTTGGCGATTCGTTGGTTGTTGACCGCCGCTCGCGGTCGCAGCGGCAAACCAATGCACGAACGCTTGGCGCTCGAATTGGTCGATGCTTTCAACAACACTGGTGCAACCGTCAAGCGTCGTGAAGAAGTTCACCGTATGGCCGAAGCCAACCGCGCCTTCTCACACTACGCTCGCTTCTAAAGTTTGTGGCCACCCCTCACGACCAGCGTCGTGAAACAATTGGGTCGGTGACCAGAGCGGCTAGACGCGAGTTTAGCCGCTTTTTGCCTGCATACTTATGGTACAATACAACGTCACCGCCGTGCAGGCTGTCACCAGCTAATACTAACCATGTAACGGAGTAAGGAATGCCTCGCTCGACACCACTCGACAGAGTACGCAATATTGGGATTATTGCCCACATTGACGCAGGGAAAACTACCACCACCGAACGGATTTTGTTCTATACCGGTCGTAACTATAAGATCGGTGAAGTCCACGAAGGCGCTGCCACCATGGACTGGATGGAACAAGAACGCGAACGCGGGATTACGATTACCGCTGCTGCTACCACCGCTCACTGGGAATATGCTGAGCAACGCTATCAAGTCAATATTATTGATACCCCTGGCCACGTGGACTTTACGGCTGAAGTAGAGCGCTCATTGCGCGTGCTCGACGGTGGCGTAGTGGTGTTCGATGCAGTGGCCGGTGTGGAGCCACAATCAGAAACGGTGTGGCGACAAGCTGATAAATATAACGTGCCTCGGATTTGTTTTGTCAACAAGATGGACCGCATGGGCGCAAACTTCGATCGCACCGTTCAGATGATTGTTGATCGCCTTGGCGCAAAACCAGTGCCGATCCAATTGCCAATCGGGGCCGAAGATCGCTTCCAAGGGATCATCGACTTGATGGAAAACAAGGCCATCTTCTACATGGACGATGTTGGTAAAGTCCAAGAAGAACGCGAAATTCCTGCTGAATTGGCTGAAAAAGCCAAAGCAGCCCGCGAATATATGCTCGAAGCCATCGCCGAAACCGACGATGAGTTGATGATGCTCTATCTCGAAGGCGAAGAATTGCAAGTGCCTGAATTGCGCCGCGCTCTGCGTGCCGCCACCATTGGCAACAAATTGGTGCCAGTCTTGTGTGGTTCAGCCTTGAAAAACAAGGGCGTGCAACGCATGCTCGACGCAGTGGTCTTGCTCTTGCCTTCACCATTGGAAATTCCAGTAACCAAGGCTGTGCGCCCAGGCGTTGATTCAGAAGCCGAAGATGCAGAGTTCATCGAGCGTCCAGCCGATGAAAATGCACCTTTCACTGGTTTGGTCTTCAAAATTATGGCTGACCCATTCGTGGGTAAGTTGGCCTACTTCCGCGTTTACTCAGGTAAACTCGAAACTGGCTCATACGTTTTGAACACCACCAAGAACAAGCGCGAACGGGTTGGTCGCTTGCTGCAAATGCACGCTAACCACCGCGAAGAAATCAAGGAAGTCTATGCAGGCGATATCGCAGCTGTGGTGGGTCCAAAGGATACCTTCACTGGCGATACCATCTGTTCACCAGATGATCCGGTGGTTTTGGAAAGCATCAAGTTCCCAGAACCAGTGATTTCGGTGGCGATCGAGCCAAAAACCAAAGCCGACCAAGACAAGATGTCGATTGCACTCTCACGCTTGGCCGAAGAAGATCCAACCTTCCGCTTGAACACCGATGTCGAAACTGGCCAAACGATCATCCGCGGGATGGGCGAATTGCACTTGGAAGTTATCGTCGATCGCATGATGCGCGAATTCAAGGTTGAAGCCAACGTTGGTAAACCACAAGTGGCCTATCGCGAAAGCATCACCCGCAGCGTCGATATCGATAGCAAGTTCGTGCGCCAATCGGGCGGTAAAGGCCAATACGGTCACGTTAAGGTCAAGTTCGAGCCATCAGGCGAAGGTGAAGGCTACATCTTCGTCAACGGGATCGTTGGTGGGGTTGTACCTCGCGAATACGTCCCAGCAGTCGAAGCTGGTATCCGCGAAGCCATGGAAACTGGCGTTATCGCTGGCTACCCCGTGGTTGACGTGAAAGCGACCTTGTTCGACGGCTCATACCACGACGTTGACTCGTCGGAAATGGCCTTCAAGATCGCCGCTTCAATGGCCTTGAAGGACGGCGTGCGCAAGGGCGGCCCACAAATCTTGGAACCAATCATGAAAATTGAAGTGATTGTGCCCGAAGATTACATGGGTAGCGTGATCGGCGACGTAAACAGCCGCCGTGGTCGCATCGAAGGGATGGAAGCTCGCGGTAACGCTCAAGTCGTGCGTGGCTTCGTGCCATTGGCCAACATGTTTGGTTATGTCAACGATTTGCGCTCACAAACCCAAGGCCGCGCAACCTACTCGATGGAATTCCATCACTACGAGCCAATTCCACGCAACTTGCAAGAAGAATTGGTCGAAAAAGCTCGCAGCTAAACCCTGCTACAAAACGCAACAGATGGGTCGATTGGCTATACCAATCGGCCCATTTTCTTTTAACTTTTTTGTGCGTATAATGAACAACACAAATCGTATCCTGAAGCAATTCGGAGCCAACCCTCATGCTACGAATCACCCAACGCCAAGCCACACTGGCACTTTTAGTACTCTTAAATATCACCACTGCCGCAATCGATGCGGTGATCATTATTCGCAATGGTTGGCAAAATCCGCTGCTAATGGGGGTTATTTTGCTGATCCTGTGTGGTATCAGCGTAGCTTACTGGCGTGGCATCGAGTGGAGTCGTTGGTTAATCGTCGGGTTTGTGACGCTAATTTGTGCTGGCTTTGTTGATAAAACCCAGCCGGTTAATTTGGTAACCCTGATTCCCCCAG
This sequence comes from Chloroflexota bacterium, assembly GCA_020161265.1. Taxonomy (NCBI): domain Bacteria; kingdom Bacillati; phylum Chloroflexota; species Chloroflexota bacterium. The sequence goes on from JAIUOC010000004.1 coordinate 189,256, forward strand.
TTATGGCGCTGATCATGGGTTCTTCAACTGCGGTGGTTATTAGCGCCGTAGTTGGCTATGGCGGAATCCTAGTCCGAGCCAATTTCGATGGAGCCTATGCCGCCGTCGATAACTTAGTGGCCTATGCCTTGTTGATTGCCGCAATCGTGTTGATTCGCACGATTAGCGAAACTAATTTGCTCACGCTGCAAGATACAATCAGTAAATCCGATGGCGAACAACGCCGCATCAAAGCACAATCGACGCTGATGCGCAGCCAAGCTGATGCCTTGCTCAAGCAAAATCAGGAGCAACAGCGCTTATTGGCCTTAGTCGAAACCCTCGAAACTCCCGCCGTGACAATCGCTGCCAACGTGCTATTAGCTCCCTTGGTCGGGGCACTCGATCCCAAACGGGTTGAACAAATTCAAAAACGCTTGCTAGCCAACATTCATCGCCAGCGCACCCGTCTGCTAATTTTAGATTTAGCCGGAGTTCGCGAACTTTCCAACGAGGCCGCAGAGAAAGTGCTGGTGATGATGCAGGCAATTCGTTTGCTTGGTTGTGAAGTAACGGTTACCAGCGCTTCAGCAGAAATCGCCATGCAATTCGGCGATCTTGGGGTCGATCGCGAGCTGTTCCAAACGGCGCAAACTCCTCAAATTGCGCTTGAACAGAGCATCTATAGCTTGAGCAAGCCCTAATTTGACAAGAAACTCAGAGTGTGCTAATATACATAGGTCAACGCGGGGTGGAGCAGTGGTAGCTCGTCGGGCTCATAACCCGAAGGTCAGAGGTTCGAATCCTCTCCCCGCAACCACAACTAAAGATTTGAGCGGCTTGCTAACAAGCCGCTCATTCTGTGCCGATGTAGCTCAGGGGTTAGAGCGAACGACTCATAATCGTTAGGTCACTGGTTCAATTCCAGTCATCGGCACCATTTTTTTATTTTAGCCCCAATTTCCCCAACACCCCCCAATGCTCATCAGCACTTTCTCAGCTACTCACAAGTCCTGTTTCAGTTCGCTAGCAGCCAAAATCAGCTTCCTTTCGGCTACACTCGTTTTCAGTAGTGTTGGTGTAGAAAGGACGCACGATGAAATGGCAATGGTTATGCCGACTAGGCTTGCTATTGAGCCTCGGATTTTTTAGTAACCCCGTAGCTGCATCTCAAAGCCAATCGCTCAGCCGCGAGATTGTGAGCGAGCAGTCGATTTATAAAATTCTGCTGGAAGGTCAATGGTTAGTCTGGCAAACCCAAGCATATCCAACAGTTGAGGTATTTATCACCAACCTTGTAACCAACAGCGTTAGCAAGCTAGCCGCTAGTGATGCTGGAATCTATGGTCTGACAATTAGCAATGGTCGGGTGATTTGGTCGGATACCCAACAACTCTATAGTTATGATATTCATCGGGCGACAACCAAGGTTCAGCAGTTCCCCGATCATTTTAACCCCAATTGGTTTGTTGCCCATGGCGATTGGCTTATTTGGAGCAATTCGGAAGGAACGCCCCCAGAACACCTGACTAATACGTTTTGGAAATGGAATATTAATGACAATCAAGTAGCAAATTTAATTGGCACTGAGCCAGCAACCATCTATGGCATTGCTTCGCTGCAAACTGATGGCGAAATGATTAGCTGGGCCTATGGAGTTGGGCCAAATCGACATAGTGTTTGCTATGAATTACATTATCTACCACTCGATGGCTCAACCTCAAATCCAATTACTCTGCCTGAACAACCTTGTAGTATTTTTCTTGGCTCTTATCGATTAATCAACAAACAATTTTATTATTGTCAATATAAGCAGTTATATGTCAAAAATCTTGATTCTACGATCAACCACTATTTAGATGATCGCTGTCGTTTGAGCAGTGAATTTGAGTTGGCAGCAAATCGAGGTATGTTCTTCGGCGGCAATTATACCGCTGATGATTATAAAATCATCGATATTGTTGGGTACGACCTCGCTAATCAAAGTTTATTTACGCTTGATCGCTTCGATGCGACCCCATATCCACGGCCAACTGTAGCAGTGAATGATCGGTTGGTTGCATGGAGCGATCAGCGTGGTGCCAAGCCGGTAATTCATGTGCGACCCATTGCTGAGGTCGTGCCAACCGCCCCCCGCCAAGCCGATGATCCATTGCTGGCGAATCGCAGCTATTATCCTGAAAGCCAGCACTCGCTTGGTGGGTTGTTTGAACAATATTGGCAGAAAAATGGAGGCTTGGCGGTGTTTGGCTATCCGCAAAGCGAAGAATTTAGCCAAGTCAATGCCGATACTGGCAAAACCTATACGGTGCAATTGCTTGAACGTCAGCGCTACGAACATCACCCTGAATTGGCTGGCACAGCGTATGAGGTTTCATTGGGGCGTTTAGGAGCCGAGCGTTTGATCACGCTTAATCGTCATTGGCAAAACGAAGGCGATACTTCGGCTGGAGCCGAGCAATTGCCTGGTCAATGTCAGCATTTTGCCACCACTGATCGCAAGGTTTGCGGAGCGTTTTTGAGTTATTGGCAAAGCCATGGCTTGGATTTAGGTGATGCTGGGATTAGTTACGCTGAATCGTTAGCCTTGTTTGGCTTGCCACTCACTGCACCACACATGGAAACCAATCCTGATGGTGATTGGGTGTTGACCCAATGGTTTGAGCGAGCACGCTTTGAATGGCATCCCGCTAATCCTGCTGAATTCAAAGTTCAACTTGGCCGCTTGGCCGCCGAGCAAATTCCGAGTTTGGGTTGGTAAGCATTAATTTAGTCAGCCGTCGCCCTTACCAAATTCAAGGGCGACGGCTTTATAGTTATTTGCTGGTCACACCACCACAATTGGGGTCACCACAAGCACATTGGTTGGCTGGTTGCTTGCGCCGTAAAAACAACAACGGAATCGCACATGGAATCAGACAGGCCATGATCATCACGATTGGCGTTGCACCTGCCAGCCAAACACCCAAAGCACTGCGCTCAAAAAAGAGCACGCCCGCCATCAGTGCCGCAATCAGCAACAAGCCGGTTTTGCTGCGCAATAGGCCGAAACAATCCTGTAAAAGTTTCATTGAAAACTCCTTTCTACGTTGATACTTAAACGCTATCATGTGAAGTGCACTTTAAGTCAAGCAGGAGTTTAGCCAATGCCAGGATTATCAATCGGCGAAGTTGCCCAACAAACAGGCCTCCAACCATCAGCAATTCGCTATTATGAACAGATGGGCTTAATTCCCAAGCCGCAACGTCATAACACTCGCCGCCGTTACGATTCCAGCGTGTTGCAATGGATTGATTTGATCAATTTGGCGCGTAAAGCAGGTTTTTCGATCGCCGAGGTTCAAACATTAATTCATGGCTTTAGCGAGGATACGCCGCCATCAGCCCGTTGGCGCACGATGGCCACCACCAAATTAACCCAAGTAGCCCAACAAATTCAGGATTTGCAGCAAATGCAGGCATTACTCAATCATGGTTTGCAATGTCAGTGTTTGCGCCTAGAAGATTGTCGGATTAGCAATCAGCAGGGGTGTCGTGAGCAATGTAGCGGAGCAGATCAGGCCTGATCTGCTCCATATTGGGTTTATTGAGGAAGAGGTTTTAAGTTGGTGATTGGCTGAGGCTTGCGCGTGAAGAAGCGTAACAAGCCACCAAATGCGACTCCGACGATCAGCCAATATAAACTTAAGCCAGCCAACGACCAAGCCCGAAATTCATTGACCAACTCCATCGGCAAGCGAATTGGATCGGTTGCCGCCGGAAAGCTTAATTGGATAATGAAGCCACTAAGCAATAACAATAATCCACTACAAGCCCATTCTGGCAGCTTCCAACGTGCTGCAAGCCAACGCCCAAGCGTCAAAGCCACACCAACTCCAACCGCCGAGGCAACTTGAATACCAACGTAGAGTTGCTGGCGCAGATTGACGGTATCTGGCTCGCCAACGCCTGGTGGATTGGCTGGATACTTCAGGAATGGCATCAAGGCGCAGGCCCAAAATACCAACAAGGCAAACATTAAGCCTGTTTGGCGTAAACCAAGCTTGCCAAAAAAGCCTTGCCCAAGGTGAAACACCACCGACAACAGCAAAGCCCAACTTAAGCCATATAGCCCATAGCCAACAAACAAGCCAATTTTTTGGCCATTGCGGCTGACAATTGGCTCATCACCGCCAGCATGGGGAGTTTCGTTGAGTGTATGATTCAAATCTTCATAGCCAATCGCTTGGTCGATTAACGGCTCGGTGAACAATAAATGAAATGTTGCGACCACTGCGCCCGCCAGCAAAACCGCGAGCAACAAGGCCTTGAGCACAACACCAAAAGAAATTCGTTGCATCAGGTTCTCGCTTAATGGCAGGGCATACCGTTAACATGGCGGCTATCATGAACCGATTCGTGAATCAGATTTTGGGTGTAGGCAACTTGGCCTTGAATCAAACTGAGCAGTTGACCTTGATCTAACGCCATCAAGAAAAACAGCAATAGCCCCAAGGCCAAAGAAACCAAATAGGCTCGCCATTGTGGTTTAGCAACCTGTGAAACTTCCGTCAACATACACAATCCTCCTACACAAACACTAAGCAGCACCCGACCAACGTCGGTGCAGCAACGCCTTGAAATGCATAAAAATCTGCTGAATGGCGCAAGTATAGAAGTCTGTCCAACTCATGTCAAATGTTTGTAACGCAATAATCGGGCTGAATTGGCCATAATGCCTAAATCGGGTAGCGATTGGGCGGCGGCAGCCAAAACAGGTGGTAAGATTCCCAAGGCGGCCAAACTAAGGCCAATCACGTTATAGGCCACGGTAAAGCCAAGATTGCCCTTAACGATCCGCATGGTGCGTAAAGCCAAGGCCAAAGCTTGCGGAATTAAGCTCCAATCATCGCGCAATAAGGCGATATGCGCAGCATCAAGGGCAACCGCCGTGCCCGCCACACCCATCGCAATTCCAACATGGGCTTGAGCCAAAGCTGGAGCATCATTCACGCCATCGCCAATCATCACTACATGGTGGCCTTGCGCTTGGTAACGACGCACAATTGCTAATTTATCGGCGGGCAATAATTCAGCTTGATAGCCAATACCTAATTGCTCGGCAATATTGGCTGCGACTGACAGATTATCACCAGTCAAGATTTCAATTGTCTCAATACCCAAACGCCGTAATTGAGCAATCGCCGGGGCAACATCAGCTCGCAAGCGATCAGCACAGGCAATTAATCCCAATACTTGCTGTTCGCGCAATACCCAAATCACGGTTTGACCCTGCTGTTCTAGCGCGGTGGCCTGAGTTTGTAAGGGATGTTCGCCCAGCAACCGTCGATGCCCAACAACCACGCTTTGAGCCTCGATCACCGCTTGTACGCCCGACCCCGCCAGTGACTTAAATTCACTAATTTGGGGAAGGTCAATTGCTTGATCACGGGCAGCTTGCACAATCGCCTTAGCCAAGGGATGCTCGGAATCTTGCTCGGCTGCCGCTGCCCAGCGCAAAACCTCGGCCTCATTCGTTGCAGCATGCACCACAACCTGACTCACCGCAGGCTGGCCATGGGTCAACGTACCAGTTTTATCAATGAGTACCACACTCGTTTTGGCTAGTGCTTCGAGATATTTACCACCTTTGATCAAGATGCCCTGTTTAGCTGCTGCGCCAATCGTCGCGAGCATAGCGATCGGTGTAGCTAGGGCAAATGAGCATGAACATGCCACCAACAGCACCGCCGCCGTTGCCAAGGGATCACGCTGAATCACAAAGGTCAACAAGGCAATCAGCGCCACAACTGGCAGATAATAGCCCGAAAAAGCATCGCCAATCCGTTGAATTTCGGCTTTTTGCGATTCAGCCTCTTCAACCAATTTAATAACATTGCCAAAGGTGCTATCTCGACCAACCGCCGTTGCTCGAATGCGCAAACTTCCCGCAGTTGCCAAGGTTGCGGCAAAAACCTGGGTTCCCTCAATTGCATCAATTGGCATCGATTCGCCAGTAATGGTTGCTTGATTGATAGTGGCGGCTCCTCGTAGCACTACACCATCCACTGGAATTTGATCGCCAGGCCGCACCACTACGACATCGCCAACTTGAACTGCCTCGATTGGCAGCTGAATTTCAGTTCCATCACGTTCAACCTGAGCAAGGGTTGGAGCCAAGGCGGTTAATTCTTTGACTGCACGGCGAGCTTGGCTCGAAGTAAATTGTTCAACATATTCGCCGATGCGCATAAACAGCACCACCAGCAGCGCGGTTGGCCATTGCCCAATCGCTAAAGCAGCAATCACCCCAATGCTCATTAAGCTGTGCGAAAGCACTGTTTTGCGCCAAGCTGCCTGCAGTACGCGCCAAAAAATCCGATAACCCGCCACAAGCACTACGGCCACGCCAATCGGCCAAGGAATCCAGTCGATTAGCAAATCAAGCCAACCAAGCTGCTCCCCAAGCACGCTGAAGCCCAACACTACAACGACAATCGCACCAAAGAGCAGCAACAAACTAGCACTTGCAGGGGTTAATTTTGGCGTAGCCGCCTGAAGCTGCGGCACCTGATAGCCCGCTTGTTCAATCGTTTGGACTAAAGCGTTTGGTTCCAGCAGCTGATCATCAAAGGTAATCAGGGCTTTTTCGGCTGAAAACAACACTTGTGTTTGCACCACTCCACGTAGCTCGCCCAAAACAGTTTGAATATGCAGCGCACAACTTGAACAATCCATGCCGCGAATCGGTAAGCTGATCGTTTGCTGGCTCATTGGTTCACCTCGCCAGTGTAACGGGTACAGGCATATACCCCGTGCGCAACATCGGCCAATAAGCTGGCAGCCAAATTAACCAACTCGCCCACCCGTGGATCGCTCAGCCGATAGTAGACAAAGCGACCTTGCTGTTGCCGTGCGACCAAACCACAATCGTGCAAACAACCCAGATGATTGGAAACATTCGATTGGCTGAGCTGGGTTGCTGCCACAATCGCCGAAACTGTCAGCGGTTCGGCACAAAGCGCCTCAAGCACTTTCAAACGCGAAGCATCGGCCAAACCACGAAAAAGCTTGGCTTTCAATTCGATCACATCAGTTTGAATAATTGGATTCATTATCCACCTCAACATATCATTACATACTGATACGATGATATATAAATCATGACTGCTTGTCAATCAGCGCGATTTGGCTATTGACATTGATTATTATTCAAGTATTCTATTGAATAATGTAATACTTGAGGTTTTGATTATGGAATTGAGCCAAAAACGCCAATTTAAGGATGCCTTGTATGAGCAATTTGCGCGGATCAGTCGGGCTTTGGCCAACCCTCATCGGCTGGAGTTGCTCGATTTGCTGACCCAAGGTGAACGCACAGTCGAGGATTTGGCCAATGAAACGGCGCTTTCGATTGCCAACGCTTCGCAACATTTGCAAACCTTGCGAGCTGCTCAATTGGTTAGTGTGCGCCGCGAAGGCCTGTATGCCTACTACCGCCTAGCGAATCCGAGTGTCCAAGCATTGTGGCTTAGTTTGCGTCAGGTCGGCGAAAGCCAACTAGCCGATGTGCAGGCAGTCGTCCAGCACTTTTTGGCAGATCGCAGCCAATATCAATCGATCAGCATCAACGATTTATATCAGCGGATCGAGCAGCAAGATGTGGTGTTGGTGGATGTGCGACCGAGCAACGAATTTGCTGTTGCCCATTTACCTCAAGCCCGTTCAATTCCGATCACTGAATTAAGCCAGCGCTTGGCCGAATTAGCGCCCGATCAGCCAATTGTGGCCTATTGCCGTGGGCCATATTGCCTATTTGCCGATGAGGCGGTGGCAACGCTCAGCCAACGTGGTTTTGAAGTCTATAGGCTCGATGGTGGAATTGTCGAATGGCAAGCTCATGGTTTTGCCTTAGTTCAGGAAACAGCCAAATGATTCAAACAATTGATGTGACAACCTTACAAACTTGGTTGAGCCAAGGCCAATCGATAACTGTGCTCGATGTTCGGCCTGAGGCCGATTGGCAGGAATGGTCGATTCCGCAAAGTGTCCACGCCGAGGCTTACCACGATTTAAAGGTTGGTCAAATTGCCTCAGCCCTGCAAAACCTCAATCTGCCCCAAAACCAGCCAATTGTGACGGTGTGTGGAATGGGCAAGATGAGCCTTGTTGCCGCCGAACAACTCCAAGCGCGAGGCTATCAGGTCTATTCGTTGGCTGGCGGCATGCAAGCATGGAGTTTGGCTTGGAATAGTGCTCAACTGCCAACGCTAGCAAATGGCACCGAAATTATCCAAATTCGGCGCACAGGCAAAGGTTGTCTTTCATACCTAATCGGTTCGCAAGGCCAAGCGTTGGTAATCGATGCCAGCCTTGATCCAGCGGTTTATCTACAACTAGCGCAAGCGCGGGGCTGGCAGATTCAGGCCGTTTTGGATACGCATATTCACGCCGATCACTTTTCGCGTTCACGCCAATTGGCCGAATTGAGTGGTACAACTTTTTATCTGCCCGCCAATCAACGTAGCAGTGGCGGATACCAGCCAATCAGCGCCAATATGCAAATTCAGTTTGGAGCCGCCACAATTCAGGCCTTAGCTACACCTGGCCATACCTGGGAAAGCATGAGCTATTTGCTCGATGGCAGTCATCTTTTTAGTGGCGACACGCTGTTTTTGGCGGCAGTTGGGCGGCCCGACCTCGAAGCCCAAACCGCTGAAGCGCAAGAACGAGCCAGTGCCCTATACCAAAGCTTGCAAACGATTTTGGCACTTGATCCTGCAAGCATCATCTTGCCAGGCCACACCAGCAAACCGGTTGCTTTTGATGGTGCGCCAATTATGGCGAGTTTAGCTGAGGTGCAGGCGGCAACACCTCGTTTAGCGCAAACTAAAGCTGAATTTGTGGCGGGATTAACCGCTGTGCGCCCAGCAACGCCGCCGAATCATCAAACGATTGTCCAGTTGAATCAGGCTGGAGCCGCGCTACCCGACGATCTCATAACCCTCGAAGCTGGAGCCAACCGCTGTGCTATCGCCTAAAACCCATCCTGCGATCAACCAAACTGGCCTACGCGCCAATCTTGGTCAATTTAGCCTGCTGATGCTGATCAATGCCATGGTCGGCGGCATGATTGGCCTAGAACGCACGATCTTGCCAATTCTTGGCAGCCAAACCTTTGGCCTGAACAGCACCACCACTGTGTTGAGTTTTATCATCAGTTTTGGCTTGGTCAAAGCCTTGATGAACTTGATCGCTGGGGTTTTGGCTGATCGCTATGGGCGCAAACGAATTTTGGTGTTGGGTTGGCTGGTGGGATTGCCAGTGCCATGGATGTTGATTTATGCCCCAAGTTGGGGCTGGATCGTTGCCGCCAATGTGTTGCTTGGCATCAACCAAGGCTTAGCTTGGTCAATGGCAGTCGTGATGAAAATTGATTTGGTAGGGCCACAACAACGCGGGTTTGCGGTTGGCCTCAACGAATTTACTGGTTATATGGCGGTTGCCATCACCGCTTGGCTAACTGGCTATTTGGCTAGCAGCTATGGCGTGCGGCCTGTGCCCTTTTATCTTGGCATCGGCTATGCCATCATAGGCCTTGGGTTATCGATTGGCTTGGTGCGCGAAACCCATGGCTTGGTGCAGCAAGCCACCAGCACGAGCAGCAATTTCTGGCAGCTGGTGCAGCAAACATCATGGGGCAATCGCAGCTTATTTGGAGCCAGTCAGGCAGGCTTGATCAACAATCTTAACGATGGCATGGCTTGGGGCATTTTGCCGCTGTTTTTCGCCAGCTATGGGCTTGATCTGCCAGCGATTGGCTTGCTCAAATTTATCTATCCAGCGGTTTGGAGCGTTGGCCAACTGATTACGGGGCCGCTCTCCGACAAACTTGGGCGCAAAGCGCTGATTGTGCAGGGAATGTTGCTGCAAGCCGCTGCGTTGGGCTTGATTGTCAACACCACTAGTTTTGGTTGGTGGTTGCTGAGCAGCATTGGTTTGGGCCTTGGCACGGCCATGGTCTACCCAACATTAATCGCCGTGGTCAGCGATAATGCGACCCCAGCCAGTCGTGCCAGAGTTTTGGGCATCTATCGCTTTTGGCGCGATCTTGGTTATGCGATCGGGGCATTATTGGCAGGAATTATCGCCGATTGGCTGGGCATGGCTTGGGCAATTGGCTTGGTCGCAGGCTTGACCGCAATTTCCAGCTTGTTGGCGCATTCGAATCTCAACAAAGCGTAAAAAGCGCTGCTCGATGATCAATCAAGCAGCGCTGCCAGCATCATTTCGCGTCGTCGATTGCACTTTGCAAAGCAGCTTGGCTGAGTGAGCTAACTTCTTTGCCATTGACGAAGAAGCTAGGCGTTCCCCGTACATTCAGCGCTTGGGCATCGGCATTATCGCGCTCGATCTTTTGCATAATCTTGGGGTCGCTCAAATCTTTGGCAAACTGATCGCCATCTAGGCCCAATTCTTGGGCATATTGCAACATCAAGGCAGTTTGAGGAGTTTGTTTTTCGCCCCATTCACTTTGTTTATTGAACAGCAGCTCTTGCATTTCCCAATATTTGCCTTGGTTGCCAGCAGCTTCGGTTGCCGCAATCGCCAAGACCGAGTTGTTATGCAAGGGGAAATAGCGCACGACTAAGCGCACATTATCGCCGTTTTGAGCTAGCACATCCTTGACAATCGGGAAGAAGGCGCGACACGACTCACATTCAGGATCAAGAAACTCAACGATCGTGACTGGCGCATCGGTTTTGCCCAAAACTGGACTATCAGGGTAGATCAAGCGCGAAACATCGACGGTTTGGGCTGGTTCGGCTCCAGCTTTGGTCAACATCACCACCGCCACAATCAACAAAATTGGCACACTCAACCAAAGCAACATCTTAACTTCACGCGGCAAGCCACCTTGAGGTTTGCGGGTGCGGGCTTGGCGTTTTTTGGTAGCAACAGATTTATTCATGATCAAGCTCCTTAGCAGGTTTAGCAAATAACAACGCAATGGTGATGACGCTGAAGGCGACCCAAGCCAGCAATGGAATCGTAATAAAGCCATACCAGTTGATCCAACGGGCAAGACACGAAACCCCCGCGCTGCACGGCGCAAGTTCAGCCGAAATTACGCCATAGGTCAGCAAACAGTGATAGCTAGCGACCAGCCAGCCACCAATACTCAACGGCAAGCCATACCAACGCATGGCCGGATCGCGGCGAATAATCCCCACCGTCAGAATCAGCACCAGTGGATACATCAAAATCCGTTGATACCAACACAAGTTACACGGCGGAAAGCCCTTAATCTCGCTAAAATAGAGGCTGCCAAGCGTTGCAACAACCGCCTGAAGCCAAGCCAAATAGCCTAAGTTTTCGCGGACACGCTGTCCAAATGAAATAGGTATGTGCTCATCAGGCTCGCTGAGCGCCGATGATTCGATTGCAGAGGGCTGCATAAGATCCTTCTTTATTTGATGATGTGAATACCAGATCACGACCAAATCAGCCTTGATCATCAACCATGATCAGGCAAATTGGGCAAGAAACTTAATGAAGGATTAAATGTTTTTAGGTGGGGGGACGAGGAGGGCTAAACTGGGCGAGCGATAATTCAGCGGATCAGGCATCCAATGCAGCTGATCGGCCACCAGAATTAATTCGAATTGCGCAGAAATTGACAGAAATGGAGCGGCATGGCTAACACAGGCATCACTTGGCGACTCAGCCGGGGTTGAAATTGGCTGTTCGGCATGATGCTCATCGTTAAAACCTTGGTCTACTTGAGCCGCACATGGATAATGATAACTGATCAAAATCCGTGGTTGGCATGGCGCAAGCACCAACGGAATCAGCAGCAACACAATTGTGCTGAGCCACGTCATAGTGCGTAAAATGTGGAATTCATGCGCCATACAAATAACCTAACGTCCTTTTCGTTAACTACACTATACCAAAATCAGCGCAAAAGGCCAAATTTGGCGTTTTGCAATCGGTTTGCTATAGTACAGGTTGTGGTTAAAGAGGCAGAACACGCATGGCATACGACCAATCATTTTTAGGCTATTGTTGGCTAAGCAGCCTGATTGTGCTGATTTTGCTACCAATCGGCCAAGCCAACTACCATCAGCACCCGCTTGGCTGGTGGTTTTACCCATGCATGCCACACATTAACGATCTACCTCAAGCAGAATCCGAAGCGCCGCTTTCACTGCCGTTTAACCCAATTGCCGAGCATGGGCATGGCCAACTAAGCTGGCTCGTGCCAAATCTCTTGCTCGATTTAAGCCCACTCAAGCAACGTTGGCGTTATTGGGAAACCCCGGTTTTGAATTATGCCATGTGGTTTCACCCGCGCTACGTGCCACCCCCAAAAACAGTTTAACCCATTCACACGTCGAATATTTGGCCCAATGCCCACTGCTGTGGGATATTTATTTTGAGGTTTTGCCATATGCTACGTTATACCCAGTTAATTCTGTTAAGTTTGATTTTCGTCAGTTTGCTTGGCTGTAGCCGCACGCCCAGCGATGATCCACGTTTGAACATCAGCCTTGAACAAACCCCGAGCACGATGGCGGTGCAAACGATTGTGTTGAGCATCAGCGATGGCGCAACGCCCTTGGAAAACGCCAAAGTACAAATCGAGGCCACCATGACTCACGCTGGCATGCCCTCGCAAATTGTGCCGATGGAGCCGCTTGGCGCTGGTAAATATCAGGCAAACATTGATTTTTCGATGCTCGGCGAATGGGTTTTGATCGTCAACGTCACTGAATCCAACGGTGCTGTTATGCAACGAACGCTGCCGGCCTTCAATATTCAATAAAGGGAGTTGAACAATGCAACAGCTTCCAGCGATTGATTTACTGAAATTGCCAGGCTTGCGCTGGCTGGGGCGTTGGCGCTATGCCCGTTTTGCGCTGCAAATGCCGTTATTTGCCATAGCCATGTTGATGGTTTGGGATGGCATGACTGGCGCTCAGTTGGCTCCCAAAAATAGTGCCACAGTGCTGGTGTGGGTGCATTATCGCGGCTTTTTGATGTTGGCCTTGTTGGTGGTTGGCAACTTATTTTGTATGGCCTGCCCATTTATGTTGCCACGCAATTTGGCGCGACGCTGGCTCAAACCACGCTTCAAATGGCCAAGCTGGCTGCGCAACAAATGGCTAACGACTGGTTTATTGGTCGCATTTTTCTTTATCTACGAGCGCTTTGATTTGTGGGCCTCGCCGTGGTGGACGGCTTGGCTGATTGTGGCTTATTTTGTGGCGGCCCTGCTGATCGATAGCAGTTTTCAGGGTGCGCCATTTTGTAAATATGTCTGTCCGCTGGGCCAATTTAATATGTTGAGTTCAACCCTCTCGCCAATCGAGGTGGCGGTGCGCCAGCCCCAACGCTGCCAAACCTGCCAAACCAAAGATTGCATTGTGGGGCGTGATGATCAGCCAGGTTGTGAATTATGGCTGTTTCAACCCAAAAAGGTCGGCAATCTCGATTGTACGATGTGTTTGGATTGTATTCATGCTTGCCCTCACGATAATATTGGCTTGCTAGCTCGTGTGCCAGGCCAAGAGCTAATCAGCCTAGAACCACGCTCAGGCATTGGCAAAATCGAACAACGCAGCGATTTTAGCTTGCTCATGTTGGTCTTTACGTGGGGGGCATTGCTCAACGCCTTCGGCATGATCAGCCCAGTCTATAGCTTTTACAATTGGCTCACCAGCCAGTTTGCCATCAGTAGCGAAACATTCTTGCTAAGTGTGGTGTTTATCTTGGCCTTAGTGATTGAGCCAGTCGTTTTGTTAGGCGGAGCAGCATGGCTCTTTCGACGCATTAGCGGCCATAGCGAACGCTTGATTGCGATCATCAATCGCTTTATGAAGGGCTTTTTGCCGATTGGCATTGCCATGTGGACAGCTCACTATGCCTTTCACTTTATCATCGGCTTTTGGACGATTCTGCCAGTCTTGCGCTCGTTACTGGCCGAAGCGGGGATTAATTTTAGCTGGATGCCGGTAACGGGATTAAGCCCACTGGTGCCACAAGTGATGATCTACCCATTTCAAATCGGCATGATTCTGCTGGGCAGCGTGCTTTCAGCGGTGATTACATGGCAAACGACAACCAGCATCACCAAACAACGACAGCGCTGGGCTTGGCTGCCGTGGGCGCTGGTCATCGTAGCGATGGCTGGCAGCGCGATGTGGCTGCTGAGCCAACCAATGGATATGCGTGGGATTCTAGAAGGATAATTGTATGCAAACATTGCAACGCTGGATCATTCTTTTTCGTGGAATGTTTATCGCCAGCTTGATTCTCGTGAGCCTTGTGCCATTGCAACCAGCAGCGGCACATTTTGGCGAACCCTACACCGTGTTGTATGATCAAAAAATCGGTGAGTTTACGCTCTCGATGAAGGCCGACCCCGATGTGGGCACTGGCACGTTTTATAGCGATATTGAGCTACCAGCCAGCATGAACGATGGTGAAGTAACGATCGCGATTCAAGCCGTGGCCGATGCCAACAGCACAGGGCCAAGCAGTTCGAGCGCCAGTGGTCAAAGCGCCAGCCACAAAGCCAGTATCGAACAAACCATCGAATTTGATCAAGAGGGCTATTGGACGCTTGATGTAACCGTGACTGCGGGCGATAGCACTGGTCAGCATCAATTTAAAGTGCTGGTCACCCCGCCATTTCCACCATGGATCACCACGCTGATTTGTTTAGCACCATTTTTGGTAGTTGCGGCAATTTGGACGCTGACGATGCGGCGCAATGCCCTGCTCAAACAACAACAATCCGAGAGCGAAGCACCGAGAAGCTAGGAGCCAAGGTTCAGGGCAGAAACCAGCAGGGAGTATGGCTATTGGCTGAAGGCTTTTGGCTAGCAGCGGAACATTTTGTGAGCTTACAATGACTCACATAGCCTATAGCCCAAAGCCTTTAGTCTCATTTTGTGCCCTTCGTGGTCTCGGCATTGCTACTGCTCATTTTCAAGGTTGTTGAGTAAATGCTTGCACCGCGTAATAAATGGCTTTGGGTGTGCCATCGGGCGCTACAAAGGTGTAGTTATCGGCATAGGTGTAGGTAAGATTGGGCAATGAAAATTGCCAAAAGCCTACAGTGCGCATCCATGGCCAATGTTGCTCAGCCCAAGCATAGGCTGCAAGCGTATTTTGCACACGGATTGGCGGTGGCACGGCGTTTGGCCAACGGGCGTGATCGTTCCAGCCGCCCTCGGTGATATAAAACGGTACATCATAACCCGCTGCTAGCACCAACTCATAAATCAACTCAGTCCGCCGAAAGTTAGTAATTGTGGGATCTGGCGCTTGTTCGGCAGGGTTGATCGAGCCATAGGCATGCACCGAAACTGCATCAAAGCGCGGTTTTTCAGCCAAACACAATTTAAGAAAAGTCAAATCATTGACGCTCAGCGTTTGGGGATCGATCAGGCCAGTTGGGCCACCTGGCGCAAGCCCAGCCAAGGTAATTTGGGCTTCGGGAGCAACTGCTTTGACTCGCGGATAGACGACTTTCAACAAATTTGCATAGGCTACCGGATCAGGCGCACGATCGCCCCATTCAAAGCGTAGATTTGGCTCATTCCAAATTTGCAACACCTGCACGCCCTGCGGCACATAGCGTTGAGCAAACGCCGCCACAAAATCAGCATAAGCCGCATAGTGATCAGGGTCGAGATAGCGATCGCTGGTGTTGGCAGGACGTGCCCAAGCTGGCACAAAATCCAAGCGTGCGATCACGGTCAGGCCTTGGCGTTGGGCATGGGCAATCAGCATATCGCTGCCCGTCCACTCGTAGCTATTGGCTGAACGTGGCTGAATCACGGCCCACGGAAACAAATCGATAATCGTGGTTGCGCCCATTTCGCGTACCTGCTGCAAGGTTCGGCGAATCGTGGGTTCATCCAAGCCCATCAAGCGGGTATGAACGCCAACGATTGGGTGCTGGGTTCGCACACTAGCAGCGGCAGGCAAATTAAAGGCTGGTGGCACACGCTGGCGATACAATTGCAGCAGTGCTACACCGCAAATTAGGCTAATGAATAAGCTTTTGAGCAATAAACGGCGAGTTAAGCGCATAACTTAGGCTTTTTCACGCATAATTCGCAGGCCGCCGCTGCGCATTGATTCCTTGCGCGACGTTTGAATTGCATCAACCAGCGCAAAATTACCAGCCTCTGCTAATTGCTGCACCAACTGCTCGATACCCTTGCGATCGTAGGAAACAATCACGCTAGGATTAGAGATTTGCAACGTACCAAAGCCACGCAACTGAATTTTGCCGCCCAACTGCTCGACAAGTTCTGAAATTCGAGCACGCAAGCTTTCGCGTTGGGTTTCAAGTTCGCTGATTTGGGCTTCGACGGCAACCAGATCGTTGCAGAGGCTTTTGAGTAAAAGTTGATCGGCAGGGTTTAGCATGGACGGCTCCTTCAAAAAACTGCTTGCGCCATCGTACAAGATTCAGCGCTGCTTGCCAACTAGCGCTTGCTGCCCCAGCAAATGCTCAATCGATTGCTAGGCCATCATTGAGTAGCGGGTTATTTTCTGGGCCTTCTGGCGCTTCGGGGCTGGAGTTGAGCGGCGGCAGCGGCCCAGCATTGATCAATTGAGTGCCACACCATGGGCAAAACCAATGATCGCGAGGCGGAGCATCGCCGATGCTCCACCAACCGCTACATGCGCCACATTGAAAATGATGTAACTGCTCAATAGAAAAGCGGGCATGGCTCATGCAACTTCCTCATCACGTAGGGTTTGGCGAATTTCGACTAATAATTGACCAAGCATATTTTTGCCTGAGCCATCAATACCACAGCCCCAATAATAATCATTGGGAGCATTCTCGACCAGCGGCTGATCATCAGTTGCAAGCAAAATCGACCGAATATCAGCGTGGCTACGGAATTTTGCCAACAAGGCGCGGCGCATCACCTCATCTTTGATCGCTTCCCAATCGCGGCGCAACGGTTGTTTGCGGCTGCGTCCCAGTCGGGCGGCAATTGCTGGCGATTTGGCTAGCCGAATTGTTGTAGCATAGTCAGTGCCAGCAAATTTTTGGGCTTGAAAATAATGCTCGCTGGTCGGCCAGTAGTGGCCATCGAGCTTAAATCCATGGGCCGAAAAGTTCGAGAAGCAACCAAATTCAGCTGAAACCGCGTAAAAGTAAATAGTCATGATTGTACTCCATACCAAAATTTGATATGCTATTTTCGCGCGATTACTGCTCGATAGCTATCGGCACTCGACCGATTTAAGCTGCATCTTGCGACTGATGGCAAGCTAAACCCTAATTGCTAGACTATGGTTGAAACAAAAGATCTTTTAAAAACGTCTTAAAGCTAGCTGTGATGACACCAAAAAATATAACTTAACTGTGCTGTTATTGGCACTAAGGAACGAGTTATGACTCAACCATTTTATAAAATTTGCCCAACTTGTAACACCCAAACCCATCCTGATGTGATGTTTTGTACCAATTGTGGTGGTTCGTTGCAAGGCAGCCCAGTCCATGGCGCTCAAACTGTGGCCTATCAACAAAATGCCAATTCTACTCCTGCCCAACCAGGCTATCAACAATATAGCCAGCCAGTTCAGCCACCACCAATGTATCAAGCCAATTATCAACAACCAATTGCACCTTACCAACAGCCCAACCAATATCAATATCAAGTGCCCCAAAACTATGTTGCAGGCGATAAAAATAAAGTTGTTGCTGCTTTGTTAGCCTTTTTTGCCGGGCCATTGGGGTTGCATGGCTTTTATTTGGGTAATAATCAAATGGGTTTGATTTTGCTCTTATCAAATGTGGTGTTCTTGCCATTGGCCTGTATTATAATTGGCTTTTTTGGCTATGCCTTGGTTGGCTTAGTCTGTTTGGCTCAGGCCATCCTCTATTTAGTGGCTTCTGACGGAGAGTTTTATCAGAAGTATGTGATTGAGAAGCGTTGGTTTTAACTCACGTTATGGCGCTTTGGCGCTGCTCGTAGCTATCGTATGGTTTGGCTATAATTGGAGCTAGCGATATTTTGCAATGGCTATTGCAAGCTGGTCGCAGCTCCAATTATATTTTTGGGCTAAGTCGTTGCTCCAACAAAGCTAATAACCCATAGCAAACCAAGGCCAAACTGGCAATACTGATTGTGCCAGCCCAAATCATATCGGCGCGATCAAAGGTGATGCCTTGAAACAATAATTGCCCCAAGCCACCAACGCCAATCATTGCGGCAATTGAGCTAATCGCAATACACATCATGGCGGCAATCCGTAGGCCGGCCAACATAATCGGCAAAGCCAAAGGCAATTCGACTTGCCACCAAATTTGCCAAGCATTCATGCCCAAGCCTCGCGCCGCTTCTAGCACCGAGCGATCAATGCTCTTCAAGCCAACCACAATGTTGCGCACCAAAATCACTTGAGCATAAATCACGAGGGTCACGATCACGGTGGTTTTGCTCAAACCAAACACCGCAATCAGCATAATCAACATCGCCAAACTAGGAATTGTATATAAGACACTCAACACGGCCATCACACCACCAGCCAGCCAACCAACCCGCACCACTAATACCCCTAACGGCAACGCAATCAAACTAGCGATCAAGAGCGCGATCAGGCTGATCGTCACATGCTGGCCAAGCAATTGCCAAACCTCAGCCCGTTCGGTTAATAGATACTGAAGTCCATCAACGATGTCGTTCATGGATGACCTCAGGGTGCAAATAGGCATGAATTGCGGCTAATGAGAGCATACCAATTGGTTGATTGTGTTCAACGACCAACAATTGTTCGTTGCTGCTGGCGAGGAGTTGATTCAGCCCATCGCGCAAATTGCGGCTACTTTCGATGCTTGCTAACGAGGAATCATAACTTGCAGGCAGTGGTTGAAGCACATGGCGCACCTGAATTAAACTCAAACGGCGCACTAAATCATCGGCTCCTAGTAGTTCAGCGACATAGTGATTAGCGGGGTTGCGCAATAAATTGAGCGGAGTATCGTATTGAACGATCGTGCCTTCGTGCAGAATTGCAATTTTATCAGCCAAACGCAGCGCTTCTTCAACATCGTGAGTCACAAAAACGATGGTTTTCTGCAATTGCTGTTGAATGCGCAGCATCTCATCTTGCAAGGCAGTGCGGGTGATCGCATCGATCGCGCCAAATGGTTCATCCATCAGCATGACCCCAGGATCGGCAGCCAAGGCCCGAGCCAAACCAACACGCTGGGCTTGACCACCGGAAATTTGGGCGGGATAGCGCTGGCGAAATTGAGCAGGATCAAGCTGGATAAGCTGGAGTAATTCGTCGATGCGGCTTTGGATTTTGGCTTTGGGCCAACCAAGCAATTTGGGGACAACTGCGATATTCTCAGCGACCGTCATATGCGGAAAAAGCCCAACTTGCTGAATCACATAGCCAATTTGCTGACGCAATTTCGTGGCATTGATCGACTGAATATCGACCCCATCGAGCAAAATTGTGCCGCTGCTTGGCTCGATCAAGCGATTGATCATTTTCATGAGCGTGGTTTTGCCGCAGCCCGAAGGCCCAAGCAAAATCACGAATTCACCGCGATTGATCGTCAGAGAAATATCGGCGAGCGCGGCAGTTGCGGCCTTGGGATAGATTTTACGAACATTGCGAAACTCGATTGTGCTCACGCCGATAACTCCCTGTACATTTCCCTCACCCCCAGACCCGCTCCCGTCGTGGGAGCGGGTCTGATTGACGTTATGCTCGAAAGCTATTTCAACAAACCTTGGGTGGTTAAGAACTCTTTGGCAACATCTTCATACTTGCGATTATTGCCGCTAACCTCAAAATTGAGCTTTTGCATGGTCGCATCGTCAAGTTTGGGAGCCAAGGCGTTCAGCACTTCAGCCAATTTGGGGTTAGCATCTAAAACACTTTGGCGTACCAATGGGGCGATTTGGTAGGGCGGGAACATGTTGCGATCATCTTTGAGCACGACCAAGCCATAATTGGCAATTTCGCCGTCAGTGCCAAAGGCCACCACCACATCGGCATTGCCTTCGACCAAGCCCTTGTATTTGAGGCCTGGATCGACTGGTACATATTCCTTGAGTTCGAAGTTGCCATACTTGGCTTGAATTCCAGGTAAGCCATCTTCACGTTCTTGGAATTCAGGTGGGCCGATCATGCGTAGTTCGCCTGCTTTGGCGGCCATATCCGAGATGGTAATGATGCCAAATTTCTGAGCACCTTCCTTGGTCATGGCCAAGGCTTGGGTGTTATTCATTGGTGCAGGGTCGAGCCATGCAATTTGATATTTTTCGGCATAGCCTTTTTTGACCGTTTCATAGACCGCTTTGGGATCGGTTTGGGTTGGCAATTTGAGTACAGTCAACAAACCAGTGCCAGTGTACTCAGGATAAATATCGATCTCGCCTTTTTCCATGGCAGCTTGGGCTACATCGGTTGCACCTAAGCCAATTTTGCGCTCAACTTTGTAGCCTGCCTGTTCCAACAAGAGAGCATACATTTCACCGACAATAAACTGTTCGGTAAAATTCTTGGAAGCAATCCGAATCACTTGATTGCTACTTGGGGCGGGATTTGGGTCGCTACTGGGAGCTGTCGTGCTGCTGGCTGCATCATCGCCACAAGCGGCAAGAATTGTCATCAAGAGCGTGAGCAACACGGTTAGCTGGATGAAACGTCGCATGAATCCTCCTATCCAACAAGCTTAAAACTGTGGTGGTTGTACCCATCGCAATAGCCCGGCCATGACGATTTCAGCCAAGATTGCGAGCAAAGCCACCGGAATAGCGCCAACAAGCAAAATATCGACGCGACTCATACTAAATCCTAAGGTGATAAAACTGCCTAACCCGCCAGCCCCAATAAAGGCGGCCAAGGTGGCGCTGGCAATCACCTCAACCAAAGCAATGCGGATGCCCGAAAGAATGACAGGCGCAGCTAAAGGCAACTCGACCCGCCATAATTGGAGCCATGCTGGCATACCCATGGCCTTGGCGGCTTCACGCACAGCTGGGTTGAGCGTGCGAAACGCCGCGTTGGTATTGATCAAAATTGGTGGCAAAGCCAAGATTGTTAGGGCAATAATTGCCGAACGAATGCTCAAGCCAAAACCTGGGATTGCTACAAACAAAAAGAGGATTGCAAGGCTAGGAATGACCCGCAGCCCATTGGTGGTATTGATCGCAATGGCGCTAATCAGGCGTGAGCGGCTGCTCCACCAGCCAAAGGGCAAGCCTAGTAGCAACGCAATCGCCATCGCGCTAGCAACAAGCTGCCCATGGCGATTGAGCGCAGCACTTAATCGCGCCAAATTGCGCGGCTCAAGCGCATACTCCAGAGCCTGCTGAAATTCACCCACACACATTCCTCTACGTTGGAAACCTCAAAAAGCATACCACAATTTGCAGCAAAAAGTAGCTCTAAAGTGCTTGCAATAAAGCCACTAATTGATCGCGCAAATTGGATAAGCCTGCTCGAACGTCTTCAGAGCTTGGGAGTTCAACGCTCAAGGCTTGGCTCAGTTGATCGATTTGGGCTTGAATATTGCTGGCAATCTCAGGAAAGGCGGCCTCAACTGGCACACGTAGCGCATTCCAGCCATTTTCAACCGTGCTAAATAAAGCGCGGGTTTGCTCCCAATCGTTGTTGCGCACAGCCTCTTCGATCCCCGACAAACGATCAACTAAATCTTGCACTGAGGTTTCACTTAATTGTTGGACTGTATCTGAGACTTGGGTGGCGATACTACTGCCTGAGCAGCCCGCCAGCACCACCAAAAGACACAGAGCTAAAAACCAACGACGCATTTCAACACTCCTTCAGGCTAAGTTTCGTTTGTATTCTAAACGCTGTGTAAAGGGCAAGCAGCGTGCCACAATCAAAAAGCCCCTCGTTTTGGGAACGAAGGGCTTAGCAAACTGGGTTTATTAGGCGATTATGGGCGTTCAGCGAGGGTAATTTGCACTTCCTGTTGTTGGTCATTACGCTCGATTGTGACCGTTACAGTATCGCCTGGTTTATATTGCAACAACAGGCGCTGCAATGAGTGGCGTTGTGTAATTTCTTCGCCATTGACTGCGAGAATAATATCGCCACGGCTAATGCCAGCTCGCCGAGCAGGTGTACCTTCATCAACATTGGTCACAAAGGCACCTTTATCATTGGCAATCCCCAGTTCGGCGGTTTCGGGCGAGAGCAATTCGTAGCGAATACCTATATATGGTCGAATAACTTGGCCATTGGCAATCAAAGCATCGCTGACTTCGCGCACAATATTCGATGGGACAGCAAAGCCTAGGCCTTGAGCTTCGTCGATACTGCCAATATCACCGCGCACAACCAACGTATTGATCCCAACAATTTCGCCTTTGAGGTTGATCAGTGGGCCGCCGCTATTGCCATGGTTAATCGCTGCATCAGTTTGAATCAGGCCTTCCATGCTATCAATTGTGCGGTCGAGAGCGCTGACTACTCCAACCGTCACACTATTTTGGAATTTACCAAGCGGACTACCAATAGCCACGACCGTTTCGCCTGGCTGTAAGCTATCCGAATCGCCTAAGGAAATTGTGGCTGGTACGGCATCGAGCACCCGAATCACGGCGATATCAGAAAAGGCATCAGTGCCAATCAACTCGGCATTGTGGCTGGTTCCATCAGAATAAATCACTTGCAAGCGGCTTTGGCCTTCGACCACATGATTGTTGGTGATGATATAGCCATCTTCATTGATAATTGCCCCTGAACCGCTGGCTTGACCACCAGCCACCGTACTAATAATTTTTACAACTGCTGGTGAGGCCTTAGCAACAGTTTGGACAACTGCATCATTCGTGCTGGCAACAACTGGTTGCGCAGTCAGATTATCGGTCGTTTGTTGATTGGCGCTGGTTGGTGTGACTGCCACTGCCGTTGCCGTTTGATCAACTTGGGCTAAGCGATAGCCTGCGACACCACCGACTAAACCACCGCCCACCCCTGAGAGCGCGAGGGCGGCAATAATCAATCCGCCGATGCCGACGGTACGTTTGGGATTACTCATAACGACTCCTGGTTGCAGAGAGCTTGTTTTGCTGCTTGTATTGTAGCAATGTTTAGCTAAAAAGTAGGCTAATGCAGGCTAAATGGTGGTTTAGAAAATCTAGGTTAAATGCCGATTTTGCTCATTCAGGGTTTAGCTTATACTCCATCAAATCTTCATAGGTTTATGGGTAGGCAAAAAAATAGCCCGTGGTCAATCCATGGGCTGCGATTTTAGCGACACTATAAATTTATTCGCCTTTACTAACCAACGGCAGATAGACCGGAATCGTCGTTGGCCCAGCGGTTGCGCTTGGGGTCATGGTTGGCGTATTACTTGGGGTAACCGTGTTAGTTGGTGTATTGGTCGGCGTATTGGTTGGGGTTGCGGTTGGCGTATTGGTCGGTGTGTTGGTTGGCGTTGCAGTTGGCGTGTTGGTTGGCGTTGATGTAGCTGTTGCGATTACCTCATCGCATGTCATAATTTGGAAATCATCAATTGCCACACCACCCAAATTCGTTGTAGCATTACTATCAAGGTGATATTGAACCCGAACCGATTGACCCTTGAATTCACTAATCTCGTGGAGCTGACGACTCCAAACTGTACTTTCTTGGAAGGTTACACTTGGATTGCCAACTGGATTGGTCATTACGGCTGACTCAAACTCATATAAGGTTTTGGTCACAGCCCCAGCACCAATTGATGAGCTATAACGATCAGATCCAGCCGTATCCATCTGATAGCGTTGGTGCCATTGCAAATAGACTGGGCCTGCCACATTCGGAATACTGATTGATGGTGAGAAGAGATCGGCAACACTGCTAGCACTATAGGTTCCATCCAAATTAGTTTTCCAACTATTAACCCCGCTGTAACTGCCGATCAGTGGTTCGGCGATTGGTGCACCATACTCCCATGTATCGCCGGTTCCGTTGTGGGTAAAACCACCATTATTGGCCTCAAAATCGGTGCTCGTGATTGTGTTCATGCTCATGCCATCGGGGCAGCTCGCGGGCGGGGCGGCACACAGCGTAATACTCCAGTTTTGGAGTGTACCACCATTGCTAGCGAGATCATCGTGAATCAACAGCGTCCAAGTGCCGGCTGAGCGACCACCATCAAACCAATTGAGGCGATAGACAGATTCGGGAATATACTTCATCTCAGCTACAGCCGCGAAACTGTTAATCGTAATCCCCGCTTCATCATCAAGGTCAAGATTCATCATCGTCACAAGATTTGATCCAATATCGGTAAATAGCCCACCAACATTACCATCTGGCCCTTGCAACTGGACATCGAGGTCGGGCATGTTGTTATGGGTCAATTGAATGCTAACATCAAGATCAGCAATGATAAAGTTATCAGGAACGCTCAGGGTTGAGGTGATAAAACTGGTGGTGGTTGGAATCGTTTTGGCAACATCGGTGCTGGTGTAGGTTGTGCAGTTCGCTTGTTGCTCGGCAGGAAAGACCGTAACATTTAATAGATAGGTTGCCTCAGCAGGAATACTACTCGCACTCGTTGAAACAAAAACATAATAGGTTCCACTGTTTTTAACGGTCATAAAATGAGCCTCAGCATTCGGCGGAGCCGAAGTACTGTTATCATCAGCGAATAAAATAAGACCGTTAAATAGACCAATACCGAGGCTTCCATTCCAATTTGTGCTATCACGTTCAGGGTTAAAGTCGATACTCGTAAAAATTGTATCGCCGGCATTTAAGCTCAGCTGAAACACATCAACATCAGTCGTGGCGGATAAACTACCTTCAACAGCGCCGCTGGCTGGCAACACTTGGGCTGTGCCAACGACATCATTTGGCTCTTGTTCAGCAGTGGCGGTTTCGCTAAAGATGCGTGCATACAAATCGTAGTAACGAACTTGGGCGGTAGCCAAGAACGCATTGATACGAATATAATATGTACCCGTTACGGTGACCGGAACTGAGCTAATGACTGATGAAAGATTACCAAATGTTCCATCATCATCGTCTAATTCAATCAGGCTTGTTCCATCGGGTGCATACAGGCTTAGTACGGTGTCAGTGCTGCTATGGGTTGCAGCGGAAGTCATGGTTGCAACATTCAATCGGTCGCCGGCTGCTAATTCAATCCGATACATATCAACATCACCACTCCAGATAATCCCACGAATTATCGCCCTACTCGCCATGATCGGGTTAGCCGTTGCAAGTGTATTATTACTTTCTTGTTCATTGATCCGAGCTGCACCTTGGGGTACATGCGCTTGAATAATTTGCGAGGTATTTGAATTACTGAGGGTGGCTTGAACTGGCTTGAAAGCCGGCAAACTACCAGTTAGCCCAAGTACGGCAAGCATAAGGCCGATAAACCCAATCCTGAAACGCATACGAACCTCCTACAATCAAGGTTTTATCGAAGCGATGAGCGGGGATTGGGCAAGCATAGGCGAGACAACAACCAAATACAAGGGTGAGTTTAGGGCTGTTAATACGGGCAGCCCGTGGTCAATCCACGGGCTGCGATTTTAGCGACACTATAAATTATTTATTCGCCTTTAGTAACCAACGGCAGATAGACCGGAATCATGGTTGGCCCAGCCGTCACGCTGGGGGTGTTGGTTGGCGTATTACTTGGCGTAACTGTAACCGTTGGCGTATTGGTTGGGGTTTCGGTTGGTGTATTGGTCGGTGTGTTCGTTGGGGTTTCGGTTGGTGTATTGGTCGGTGTGTTCGTTGGTGTTTCGGTCGGGGTAGCCGTAGGGAGCACAACACAACCAGTTACCAGCACATCATCAATGGCGACACCCGCCAACTCAACAGTGGTATCAGTATCCATATGGAATTGCAGCTGAATCGACTGACCAACAAAGCTACTAATATCATACAGTTGGCGGCTCCAGCCTGTGCTTGTTTGAACCGTAACCAGCGGATTGCCGACTGATTCACGCATTACGCCATCGCGATGCTGAAAGAGCACTTGGTTGCCACTCCCAACAATCTGTGCTACATAATTATCAAATACTGCTGATTCGATTTGATAGCGTTGTTGCCATTGCACCTGAATTGGTCCAACTACACCGCTGAGATCAATGGCTGGCGACGTTAGGTCGGCATTCATTAAAGCGGGATGATTGCCAGTTAAATTGGTTTTCCAACTATTGCTGCCACTATAACTGCCCACAATTGGCGCTGAGTTTGGTTGACCATGTTGCCATGGATCATTGGTTCCACTATGGGTAAAGCCCCCATCATTCGCTTCAAAATCGTTGCTATAGATCGTGCTACTAGCTGTGCCATCGGGGCAATCGGCTGGCGGCGGCGCAGCACAAATTCGCACGCCCCAATTGAGTAATGTGCCCCCATCGTCAGTTGCATCATCATAGATCGTTAATGTCCAATCGCCTTGGGTACGTTGGCCATCAAACCAACTCATCCGATAGGCTGCCTCAGGCAAATTGATTAGCCCATTGACACTAAGCGCTTGAAATGATGGTAAGGCTGCTTCATCATCAATAATCAGGTTCATGCTCGCTGGGGCACTAGTCGTGATTCCAATATCGCTGAATAGCCCAAGGATATTCCCATCAGGCGTAGTCAACTGCGCATCGAGATCGGGTATAAAGGTATGATCAAGCTGAATTATTAAATCCAAATCACCAATTAAGAGATTATCAGGGATATTTAATCCCGACGTGATCATACCTGGCCCAGATGGAATTGTTTTATTGACATCAGTGCTCATATAGGTCTGACAATTGGCTTGCTCTATGGCTGGGATAATCAGCACTTGCAAAATGTAGGTCGAATTATTAATTGCTGATAGGCTATCGACGCTGATTATATAATCGCCAGCTTCTTTAACGGTCAATTGCGCCGATTCGGCATTCGGCGAGACCGCATTACTATCGTTGATCGTGATGATATTTGGCCCAAATGGCCCGATCGTTACCCGCCCATTCCAGCTAATGCCATCACGTTCGGGGTCCATATCGAGGGTTGTAAACAACGTGTCGCCTGGATTCAAGGCCAGCTGAAAACGATCAATATCGCCAGTTTGGCTAATAATCCCACTGACAATGCCCGTTGCTGGCAGCATTTGGGCTGGATCGTTTGGCTCTTGTTCGACGGTTGGCTCGCTAGTCATGATTCGTAGATATAAATCATAATAATAAATTTTATTAGTGGTATTGTTGGCGGTTACTTTAAGATAGTAGGTTGCAGTAGTCGTGATGATCGCTGAGCTGATAACCGAAGAACTCACGCCAAAAATCCCATCGTCATTATCAAGCTCCAAGACGGTTGTCCCATCAGGTTGATAGAGGGTCAGGATCGAATCTATAGCTGCGGGTGAAGCTGAGGTCATTGTTGCCGCGACCACCCGTTGGCCGCTAGCAAGTGGGATTACAAAAAAATCGCTATCATTGGCCGTGATATAGCCGCGAATAACGGCAGAATCGCCAATGATTGCCTGGGCCATGGCGGGAGTGTCGTTTGATTCTTGTTCGCTAATCCGCGTAAATCCTTGAGGAGTATTAAGTTGGTGGGCTGCGAGATTTTGAGTGGCGGTAGGTGCTGCTTGAACGCTGGTTAAGCTACGCAAGCCGCTTGTTAATCCGAGTAGGGCGATCATGAGGCCAATAAACCCAATCCGTAGACGCATACAAACCTCCTAAATCAAGGTTTTATCGAAGCGATCAGAGGGATTGGGCTAGCATAGGCGAGACAGCAACCAAATGCAAGGGGAAGTTTAGTGCTCTTAATGCGGGCAGTCCGTGGTCAATCCACGGGCTGCCCGCATTAGGCAAAGGCTAAATTATTCGCCTTTACCGACTAACGGTAGATAAACCGGAATCATGGTTGGCCCAGCGGTCACACTTGGCGTAACGGTTGGCGTGTTACTTGGGGTAACCGTAGCCGTCGGCGTATTGGTTGGGGTAATCGTGATAATCGGTGTGTTGGTTGGTGTGTTGGTTGGTGTGT
This sequence comes from Chloroflexota bacterium, assembly GCA_020161265.1. NCBI lineage: Bacteria > Bacillati > Chloroflexota > Chloroflexota bacterium. The sequence continues at coordinate 217,234 of JAIUOC010000004.1, forward strand.
TGGTTGGCGTGCTGGTAACGGTTGGCGTGCTGGTTGGTGTGTTGGTAGCGGTTGGTGTAGCCGTTGCTGGCTCACCGTCACAGGCCATAATTTGGAAATCATCGATCGCGATACCACCCAATTGAACTGAACTATCAGTATCTAGGTGATACAAGGCCTGGATTGATTGACCCTTGAACTCGCTAATATCGTGGAGTTGGCGGCTCCAAACTGTGCTTTCTTGGAAGGTTACGCTTGGGTTACCAACTGCATTGGTCATGGTTGCTGCATCAAATTCATACAAGGTTTTGGTCACAACGCCAGTGCCAACCGAGGCCGTGTAATGATCAAAATTAGCACTTTCCATCTGGTAGCGTTGTTGCCATTGGATGTAGACAGGGCCAGTCACGTTGGGAATACTAATTGATGGCGAGAAGAGATTGGCAATACTACTGACCGAATAGGCTCCGTCAAGGTTGGTCTTCCAGCTATTAGCCCCGCTATAGCTGCCAATCAATGGAGTAGCGACTGGTGCGCCATACTCCCATGAATCAGCGGTTCCGCTATGGGTAAAGCCACCATCATTCGCCTCAAAATCAGTACTTGTGATTGTGCTCATACTCATGCCATCGGGGCAGCTTGCTGGTGGCGCAGCACACAGTGTGATGCTCCAATTTTGCAATGTTCCACCGTTGGCAGCAGTATCATCATGAATTAAGAGTGTCCATGTGCCAGCCGAGCGACCACCATCGAACCAATCGAGGCGATAATTCAACTCTGGAATATAACGGATGCCCGAGACAATCGCGAAAAGTCCAATTGGAATTGCGGCTTCATCATCAAGATCGATATTCATCGTGGTCTGGGTATTATTGCTAATATCGGTAAATAGCCCACCAACATTGCCATCTGGTCCTTGGAGTTGAACATCGAGGTCGGGCATGTTGGTATGAGTCAGTTCGATACTGACATCAAGATCAGCGATGATAAAGTTGTCGGGAACAGTCAAGGTTGAGGTAATAAAGCTGGTAGTCGTTGGGATGGTCTTGGCAACATCAGCGCTGGTGTAGGTTGTACAATTGGCTTGCTGCTCGGCAGGGAACACTGTGACACCCAACAAATAGGTTGCTTCAGCCGGAATACTTGCAGCCGTCGTTGAGGCCAGCACATAGTAGGTACCACTCGTCTTGACGGTCATAAAATGGGCTTCAGCATTTGGTGAGACTACACTGGTATCATCAACAACTAAAGTAAAGCCATTAAACGCGCCGATCCCAAGTCGTCCGTTCCAAACAATGCCATCGCGCTCAGGGTTGAGGTCGAGGCTGGTAAAGATCGTATCACCAGCATTCAAGTTAAGCTGGTAGTAATCGAGGTCGGTTGTAGCCGATAAGACCCCCGAAATTGTGCCGCTGGTAGGCAACACTTGGGCGGTTGTCAAAAGATCATTTGGCTCTGTTTCAGCAGTGGCGGCTTCGCTCAACACCCGCACATAGAAGTCGTAGTAGCGAACTTGGTTGGTACTAGTACTACTTAACCGCAGATAGTAGGTAGCAGTTTGGGTCACCGGAGCCGAACTAATCACCGAGGCATTGCCGCCAAGTGAGCCATCGTTATCATCGGTTTCAATGACGGTTGTACCATCAGGCGCAAAAAAGGTTAATACCGTATCGTTGTTGTTAGAGGCTGAAGCCGAACTCATGGTTGCGGCGGTCAGGCGGTCGCCAGCAGCTAATTCAATGCTATAGAAGTCAACATCACCATTCCAGATATTCCCGCGAATTAGGGTACTGCTGGACATGATCGCGTTGGCGGTGGCAGTCGTATTGTTGCTTTCCTGTTCTTTAACGCGGACTGCTCCCTGCGGGACATTCGCTTGAGCAATTTGAGCGGCGGTTGGATTACTTGGGGCAGCTTGAACTGGCTTGAAAGCCCGTAAACTACCAGTTAACCCAAGTAAAGCGATCATGAGGCCAATAAACCCAATCCGTAGACGCATGCAAACCTCCTAAAACAAGGCTTTTGCTGGGGCAATAATGAAGGTGGGATTGAGTTAGGATAGGCTACTTTTTAACCAATTGCAAGGGTGAATTTAGGGGCATTGCGCCAGCCTAGGCATCCCCAAGCTGGCGCAATTGAGTTCGTTATTTTTAGCGGTCAATCGTATTCGGTATGGTCGTAGGGGTGGTGGTTACCGCCCAAGGTTGTTTAGGGCTGGGCACTGATGGACCTTCAACAATAACCAACGGCAAATATTGGACAATATTGGTTGGTGGTGGCATGGTCGTGGGCGTTGGTGTAATCGTCGGTGTTGCAGTATTAGTTGGTGTTGGGGTGATGCTTGGTGTTGGTGTAATCGTTGGCGTAATTAAGTTGGCGTTAATACACCCAGTAACTTCTATATCATCAAATGCAACCCCGGCAAAATTATCGGTTGAGTTACTGCCAAAATTCCATTGTAGTCGCAGGGTATTACCAGCAAAAGCCGAAAGATCATGACGCTGGAGACCCCAGCCAGTACTTTGCTCGACGGTAACAACTGGGTTACCTACATCAACGCGCATCGCAGCACTTTGATGGTTAAATAGGACTGATCGCATTTGAGAGCCAATAGCTGTTACCAGATAAAAATCGTTGATGCCACTATCAAGTTGGTAGCGTTGCTGCCAACTCGCATAAATCGGCCCGCTAACATTGGTCAAATCAACGGCTGGCGTATACATCGTCATAAGGGCACTATTTGGGTAGTTGCCAGTTAAATTGGTATTCCAGCTATTTTCGCCGCTATAAGCACCAACAATTGGTGGGCTATTGCGATTGCCCCAAACCCATTCGTCAGGATACGGTTCATGGATAAAGCCGCCATCATCGGCTTCGAATTGGCTGCTATAGATCACGCTACGCACCATCCCGACTGGGCAATCGTTTGGTGCAGGCATACCACAAATCCGCAAGCCCCAGCCATTCAATTGGCCAGCATTTTGGTCGGTATCATCATAAATCGTCAGCGTCCATTGGCCTTGGGCTTGTTGTCCCGCCAGCCAATCGAGGCTGAAATTCGCTTCTGGTGAAAAATGAATGCCGTTCAAATTGTTATAACTACCAAGTGACAAGGCTGCTTGCTGATCAATCACGAGATTAACATTGGGGCGCTGAGCGCTGCCAATATCGGTGAAGAGCGTTATCACATTGCCATCCGGTGTAGTTAGGGTCACATCCAAATCAGGCATGAGCGCATGCTCTAAATCAAGCAATACATCAATATCAGCAATATTGGTTGCTTGGTCAACCGTTAAGCTCGATTGGATCATTCCTGCGTTAGGGCCAATCGCTTGGGTGGCAGTTTGGCTCATAAAGGTTTGGCAATTGGCTTGAGTCGTTGTTGCCGGCAGAATCAACACTTGGGCCATATAGGTAGCTTGTAAGCCAATATCAACCGCCGAACCAATCTGAATTTCATAGGTTCCGGCTTGTTGCACCGTCATCACATTGGCTTCGGCATTTGGGGAAACACTGTTGTTATCATTGGCTTCAAAATACATCGTATCGATTAGCCCAAGCCTTAGAAACCCATTCCAGGTTGTGCCATCACGCTCAGGGTCAAAATCCACCGTGGCGAAAATTGTGTCGCCAGGATTGACGTTAAACTGATAGCGATCAAGATCGTTGCTGGCTGAAAGTACACCGCTAATGCTAGCTTGGGTTGTAATGGTTTGCGGCACTTGATCGTTTGGTTCTTGTTCGCTAATGTTCGTGCTCAAAACCCGTACATATAAATCGTAAGGTTCGACAATTGTAGTAGGCGTGCCACCCTCAAGCTTAATAAAGTAGCTGCCAGTCGTCGTTATTGGTTGCGAGCTAATTACCGATGAGCCATTGGTGTGCACGCCATCGCTCAAATCGGTTTCAAGCAGCACAAGATTCTCCGCAGGGTCAGGATTGCTGCCGATCGAGGCATATAAATGGAGTGTTGTATCGCCAGAAGCGATACTGGCCCGCGTAATCGTTGCTAAAACTACCCGTTGGCCAGCCGTCAAATCGATTTTAAAGTAATCAACATCGGTTTGCTGAATCGAGCCGCGCACAACCAAACTACCACCAACCAGCAGATTGGCTTCAAGTGGTAAGTCGTTAAATTCTTGTTCTTGGATGCGGGCAAATCCATGCGGAATTGTGGTTTGTTCAGGGGTTTGGGGCTGGGCTTGAGCCACATCCCTCGGGTTTTGCAGGGTTTTTCCAACGGTGATCGTCAACAAAAGCGTGATGATCAAGCCAACACGGAAACGCATATAACCTCCAAAATCTTCATCTAACTCAGGTCTATGTTACTCGGTTATTATACTAAGTTTTGTAAGAATAGTTTCAATCAATTGGCGTTGCTGTTCGCTAGTTGGCAAAGCGTTGCTGCTCCAATCGAGGCTGAGCAAGGGGGTAGTAACTGTCGCTGTCCAACGATCAAGCAATGCGCCAAGTTGGGCTAAATCATCGCGCTGGGCGATTTCCAATGGGCGATTGCGCTGCTCATAACGCTGAATAATTACATCTAAGGGGGCATCAAGCTTGATGATCAAATCGGGCTGCCCAAGTCCAGCTCTTAATTCAAGATATAACCGTCGGCATAACGCAAATTCGGCAGCACTCAAATAGCCCTGTTGTTGAAAATGCTGGGTAAAAACCCAAAAATCTTCATCAAGGCCGCCATCTTGTACCCCAATGCCAGCTTGCGCCCGAATCGCTCGCTCCTGTTCGGCACGCAGTAAGAGGTAATCGAATTGGTTGGCAAGGGCATAACGTTGGAGATTTTGGGCAAATAGTTGTTGAAATGGCCGTTCGGCGTGGCTCTCTAAAGCTGCAAAAAACCGCGGATCACGGCATAAGAGATTGGTGAGGGTCGTTTTGCCAATCCCAGCGTTGCCCACAATGGTAATTAATTTGCCCATGATGTTGTCCTTGATTGTTGATTAATTCGTTGCTGTTGTACCCGAAACAGGCCAAAGTTGCAACTGCAAGCAACATCAGGGCAAATTCCCCAACCACTGAACCATGCAATTAAAATAATCGTCTGCGCTCAGCTGTATTGTGGCAGTTTTGCCAACCCAGGGCTATAGTTGAAAAGTCCTATTTCTACTACTAGAGTAGCAAGCACCATCGTTAATGATGCTTGCTGATTGCTTAGATCTGGCCGACCCAACCTTGATCATGAGCCTGAAATTGGCTGGTGAGGTATTGGTAGAGTTGAGGTTCAAGTGGGCCTTGTTGCAATAATGCTAAATTGTGTTGCATATGCTCAAGGCTGCGCGAGCCAACAATACAGCTATGTACGCCAGGGGTGTAGGCCGTGAAGCGCAGCGCAATGCTCAAAAGTTGATCAGGATCGAGATCAAGTTGCATAGCTTGGAGCCGTTCCCAATACACTTCAGCATAATCGCCAACTGGCCGTTGCGCAAAACGCCACGCAACGTTGGCCACTGGGCGTTTAGCAATTACGCCGATTTGGCGTTGTTGGGTTTGGGGCAATACTTGGCTGATCACCCGTTGATCAGTGAGGTTCACCGAGCATTCAATCGCGCCAAAATGGCCTGATTGCACCGCCCAAGCCAAGGGCGCATTATCGCCAGAATAGGCGGCAACCCGTACTTTGCCCGCTTGAACCGCTCGTTCAAGTGCCTCAATTACCTCGCCTGCCCGTAGGGTTTCGACTGGACAAGAATGAAAATGCACAATATCCAGATAATCGGTATGCATCCGTTGCAACGCCGCATCAATTCCAGCGGTGATGATTGGGCTCGTCCAATCGTCGTAGCCCTCAATGCCATAGCCAATTTTGGTTGAAAGCACAAACTCATGGCGACGTTGCTGGAGATGTCGCCCGATCCGCTCCTCGGAAAGGCCATAGCCGCGTGCCGTATCAATTAAGTTAATGCCTAAATCAAGCAATCCATGCAGCAACTTGGCTGCTTCTGCTTCAGTTAATTCGTTTCCACCAATGTGGCCAGCGCCAAAGCCTAGCGCTGAAACCTGCAAACCAGTTGAGCCAAATTCGCGCAGCAACGGAGAGTTCATCGAATTCCTATTCAACCAAGCATCTCAGCATGGAGATCCTTGGTGCAATGCGAGTTAATCAAGCATTCAGCCATTCAGGGGCTGGGGTAAGTTCATCGGCGGGGCGGGGCCCAGGGTCAGGCAAGCCCGATGCACTCAAGGTTTGTAAGGGTTGGAGCTGCATGTCATGTTCACAGAGAATTTGGCAAGCCAATCGCACGCCAGTCAGTTTGGCCTCAGCCAATTTAAACGATTCAGCTTTGGTGATGGCTTGGGGTTCGCCAGCCTGAAACTCAACCCGACAGGTTGTGCAACGGGCATTGCCACCACAGCGATGCAAAATATCCACGCCATGATCTTCGAGGGCATTAACCAAACGTGTGCCACTGGCTACCTCAAACACTGTTTGCGAACCAACCGTAATCTGGGGCATGCTCCACCTCCTAGAAATTATGTGAATCGCCAACCCGCTCTCTAGCTATTCATTGTAATGGCTTATAGCATTAAAACCTACTATTCTTTGTTGAATGGGTGACTATTCCCGATTGCGCTTGAGGCAAATATGAGGTAGATATAAGGTCTTCAGCTCTTGGCATTTTCTGCGCCTTTGTGTTCTGCGTAGATCAAAACTGATCCCTCACGCCCGACCACTGCCCCTAGTTTACGCCAAATTTACGTGGCTCGGCTGGAGCTTGATCGCCAGTTTGTAATTGATATTGCCACCAACCAACATCATGCCAACGCTCGTGTTTAAAGCCTGCTTGGCGATAAACCCCAACTGGCATAAAACCCAGTGCCTCGTGCAAACCAACACTTTTAGCATTGGGCAAAGTAATACCAGCATAGGCCGAATAATAGCCAAGCCCATGCAAAATCGCTAAAAGCTGTTGGTATAACGCCCGACCAACACCTTGGCGCTGGGCAGTATTGGCCACATACACAGTGGTATCGACCGACCATTGATAGGCTGCCCGCGTTCGGTGTTGGCTAGCATAGGCGTAACCTTGCACCACCGCCTGTTCATCACACCAAACCAGCCATGGGTATGCTTCGAGCGTTTTACTGATACGCTGAGCAATTTCAGCGCTGGTTGGAGCCACAACTTCAAATGAAATTACCGTTTGCTCAACAATTGGGGCATAAATCGCCTGAATTGCCGCCGCATCAGCCACCGTCGCAACACGAATTTCAGCCATAGCCACCTCAACTAAAAAGAAACCAGCCCTCTTCATGATAGCTGAAAAGGGCTGGTTTGAAAGTTAGGCAGCGTCAGCGTTGAGGGCTGGGCGAACTTCTGGATCACGCGGCTCAACCGCAGGCTTGGCATTGTTTTTCAGCGACATTGGATGTTCAACCACAATAAATAACGCTGCACCAACCACCAGCGTCAAGCCAAACATCAACGGCAAGATCAGCCAAAAGAACCAGCCAGCCGTCGGGGTAGCAGGCAGCAACTTACCAAGCAGCATAAAGCCTGCATGTAAGGCCAAGCCATGAATCAAATAATATGAATAGCTCATATTGCCCAACCAACGCAGTGGTGTCCACGAAAGCGCTTGTTTGAGCCACGATTCAGTTTGGCTAAAACAGTGCCAGCATGCCAGCAAAAAGCCACTGAAAATTAATGTAAAACGAATCGCATTGCCCAACATTCCAGTCAGCGGCAACAACGGCGCACAGGTTCCCATAACTAAACCAAGCAAGCCAAGCCAAGCCGCTGGAGTACGCTCGCGATACGATTCCAACAATTCGTGCAGCAAAATGCCCGCAATAAACATCGCCAATTTCAGCGGGCCTTGCCAGATGATACAAACGGCGGTGAGCACCACGCCAACCACGCTGAAAAAGCCGATCCGCCATTGGGGGGTTTTGCCACGCAAGCCAATCGCGAGGACGATGACTGGCATAATCAGATAGTAAAATACTTCATAGCTCAGTGACCAAGCCACCGTAATCATTGGCTCAATCGGCAGCAATCCAGGCAAAAAGATTAAGTTTTGAATGAAATAGAGCGTTGCAGCAGTTACGCCACTGGGGATTTTGCTTTCAGCCGGAAAAAGAATTGATAACCCCAGATAGACCATGAAAATCACAAAGAACGTCGGGTAGATCCGCCGAATTCGTCGCCCAATAAAGCCCATATACGCTTGCTCACGTTTAATCAACGAAGCATAGATCAAATAGCCACTGAGCACGAAAAATAAATCAACCCCAGTGTTGCCAACCATTGCCAAAGCATTATTAATCGTTGCGGTTGGGCCATCGCTGAATAACCACGGCTGAATTGAACTACGAAAGTGCACCAAAAACACCAAAAAAACTGCGATTCCGCGCAAGCCTTCCATTGAGCGCAGGTTGGTTCCTGCTAAACCACGGGCTAGCTCAAAGCGCTGCCGAAAAAATGCCATAATGCCTCCTCAGCAAAATTCGCCAACCAATCGACGCCCACACTGCAAAAAACTCAGAACTCAAAGAATCACTGCCACAGGCAGCAACAATGCCAAACAGTTCAGCGTCGATGGAATATCAGTGCGAGGATCGCAGGCTGCGATTGATACGACCTAGTATAGTAGAAATGAATCAATTGATCAAGAACTCGATCTAAATAAAAAAGCAACTTTATCGTCAAAAATAAAGCTGCCTCCTTACATTATTGGTGCTAAAATTAGCTTTAGCCGGTCAATTATCATTATTCATCGAATGCAGATTAATTCTGCTTAGTATTGCTTGTTTGGCCCTGTTCAATCAGAATATTGGCGTTAATTTGGGTCTTGTTGATCGCAATCGAATGACTATTAATAATATTTAATGAATTCGATTATTCAAACCATGCTCAGGCTGAACATTTGACAAAAATAGCCCAAAATCAGCAAACAAGCGTTCGTCCAGCATCAACGATCCTAACAGGTATTGGTACTAGCAACTTTAGCAGAGTCATGGCGGGGTTGCAATTAAATCAGTCGGTTTTAGATGGTACTTTTGGGTTAAATTGTTGGTGAATTTCTTGGCTATGTTGTCCCAGTAGTGGTGGGGCCAAACGAATACTTGCGGGTGTTGCCGAGAATTTAAATGGAATTCCTAAGACTTTTAAATCACCAATCGTTGGGTGGGGCACGCTGACCACCATTTCACGAGCCAACACCTGCGGGTCGTTCAACACTTGGCCAACGCTGCGCACTGCGCCCACCGGAATGCCCGCCGCTTGAATTAACGCCACCCACTCGGCACTTGGTTTTTGGCTAAACTGGTGATTCAGCAAATCAACCAATGCGCTGCGGTGCTGCACTCGTTGCGGGTTGGTGCTAAACCGTGGGTCTTCGGCCCAAGCTGGTTGTTGCAAAACAGCACATAACTGTTGCCATTGGCGATCATTGCCGACTGCCAAGGCAAACGCGCCATCGCTAGCCTCAAAGGTTTGGTAGGGCACAATCGTGGGGTGGGCGTTACCATAGCGGATTGGCTCCTCGCCAGTTACTAAATAGGCACTGCCAACATTCGCCAGCCAAGCTACTTGCGCTTCCAACAATGAAATATCAATATGTTGGCCCAAACCTGTGCGTTCTCGGGCATACAGCGCCGCCAAAATCGCGTTGCTCGCCAACATTCCAGTGGTCAAATCAACGACGGCAACTCCAACTTTGCTGGCCTCGCCCTCGGCTGATCCTGTGATGCTCATCAAACCTGCGGTAGCTTGCACAATAAAATCATAGCCCGGCAGCTCAGCCTCAGGCCCAGTCGCGCCCATACCGCTAATCGTCAGGGTAATCAATCGAGGATTTTGCTCGCGCAGGCTGGCTAAACTCAAGCCAAAGCGTTCGAGTGTGCCAGGCCGAAAGTTCTCAACCAAAATATCGGCGTGGTTGGCGATTGTGCGAATCAACGCAGCATCGGCGGCAGTTTTGAGATCGGCGACCAATGAGCGTTTATTGCGATTGACCGCCAAATAGTAGGCGCTCTCGCCAGCAACAAACGGCGGCCCCCAGCGGCGGGTATCATCGCCTTGCGGCGCTTCAACTTTAATGACATCAGCGCCAAGATCGCCAAGAATCATGGTGCAATATGGGCCTGCCAGCACCCGTGAGAGGTCGAGCACTAGCAGGCCATCGAGCGGAGAACTCAGCATTGAGCAGTACCGTTAACTAGAAGGAAGCAACTTCCTCAGGCGAATTATTCGCCACAACGATACAATGATGAATTGTTTTGAGCAAATTGTGCGCCGCCAGCATTGCCATTCGTGGGCGCTGCTTGGGCGTTGGGCATTTGGCCATTAGGCAGATCAAGGCCCGCTTGACTGCTCGGTGCATCAGTGACTGCTGTACAGTTTTGTTGCACCCAGGTTTGCACTGATGAACTACCACCACGGCCAGCACCGCCCATACCGCCAGTCATGATATAGCGCAATTTGCCGTCGGCCACCAACTGGGCAATATCAGCGGCATCAACCACCGGATCACTACCCGAAAAACCGCCCATCATCAAAACAGGCCGCCCAGTTTCAATGACCAGCGATGAACCCATCATCGAGCTTGGCACGGCAAGCATATAGTAGGTGTCGCTAGTACGCTCTTGCAGATAGGTTGCCAAAGCGCTGGTGCTGCTGCTATCTGAGCGGTTGCGATTGCCAGCAAAGCCCGCTGCAAAGCCAGTGGCATTGGTGGTTGGGGCAGCAGCACTGGGCAAGGTTGTATTCATTTGCTGCATTGCCGACGTTTTGTAGGCCCATTCGCTAGGGATGAGCAGAATCGCGGCGATGCCAACCGTCGTTGCCGCCACCCGCCACGAAGCTCGGAACGCCAAGCCAACCGCTACCAGCGCCAAACCCAGCGCCAGCGAGGGAATCAGCCAGCCGCTGACGCTGGGCTGAGCAGCAATCACTTGCACTACCAAAGCCGCTGCTACCAAACCGATCAGCCATAAACCAACGATCTTGCTGGTGCTGCGTCGCCAAACCGTGATGCCAATTGCCAGTGTGCCAGCAATTGCCGGAGCAATCGTAGCGCTGTAGTAGCCATGTGAAAAGCCAGCGAAACTCAGCACCACAAAAGCGGTAACCAGCCAACCTGCCCAGCCCCAAACATCGGCATCGGGCCAGCGGCGTTGCTTGATGTAGTGGGCAGCCAAGCCAACCACGGCGAAGAGTGCCGCTCCTAGCAACCAACCAATGTTAGTGTTCATTGGTGAACTGAACATTCGGAATAAACCCGATTCGCCGCTATCCATGCCTGGGCCACCGCCGCCAGTGCGGCCAGTTGGGCCACCAAATTGGCCGCGCATGCCTTCATCGGTCATACCGTTGGGCGGAGTTTGCGCGTTGCCATCGGTAGCATTGGGTCGCTGGCGATCATCAGTTGTTGGATTTGCGCCGCCCATACCTTGGCCTTCGCGTCCAGTCAAGCGCTCAACTCCGTTGTAGCCCAAAATTAAGTTGACAACCGAGTTGGTATCGCTGCTGCCGATGTATGGCCGTTCGCTGGCCGGAACCAGATCAACCGCAATCGCCCACGAAAAGCTGACCGCTAACAGCACAAGTGTGGTCAAACCAAGTTGCCAAATCTTGCGCCACCAGCCAGTTTTAGCGGCAAAAAAGTACATCGCATACAAGGCGGGCAAGGGCAAAAAGGCCTGCATCATTTTGATATTAAAGCCGAGGCCAACCACTGCGCCCGCCAATAACAAATATTTAGTGCTGGTGCGCTCGGTTGCCACCAAAAACAAGGCCATCGCACCAACCAAGGTCACAATCAACAACGCATCAAGATTATTAGTACGTTCGACGGCGATGCTAATTGGGCTGATCGCCTGAATCGCTGCCGCCAATAAGCCTGCCGACCGCCCCCAGCGTCGTGCCACAATCCAATAGAGCAGGCCGATTGTGGCTAAACCAGCCAAAACTTGTGGCAGCACCACCACTGTGCCGCTGACCCCAAACAACTTACCAAAAATCGCCTGAATCCATAACCCTAGTGCTGGCTTGTCGATTGTGACTGAGCCACCAGGCTCGGCTGCTGCAAAGAAGAAGTTATGCCACGATTGGGTCATGGCGACGGTAGCGGCGGTGTAGTAGGTATTGCCCTCGGCTACAGCATCGAAATTCTGCAAACGCAACCAGCCAGCAAATAGCAAAATGATACTCAGCAGGACCAACGCTTGGCTACGGGTTAATTGGGCGATGCGCCAAGCCAATGGGCGGCGCAGATTGCTCGTCGTGGTTGATGCGCTCATGCGACCACCTCATGCTCAAGATTAAATGTCCAAATTCGATTCAAACCAAAATTCCACGCAAAACCAACCATCGTCGCCACTCCCTTGGCCAGCACATAGCCATGGCTTTGCCAAAGATCATTGAGCGGAGCTTCGGTTACGGCCACAATCAAGGTATTGATCACCAAGGCGCTCAAGCTAATCGCACCAAAGCGTAAAAACTGTGGCAACCAAGCAGGATTATTACTGGCAAACGTCCAACGGCGGTTCCACCAAAAGTTATTGATGATGCCGACGCTGTAGGAAACGATGTTGGCCAGAATTGTGGCCCAGCCCAGCATTTTGAGCATACCCAGCAAGATCAGATCGACCAAGGTTCCGCTGAGGCCAACCAAAGCGAAACGCCACCAACGTTGCCGATCTTCAGCGATTAAAATAGTCATGGAAACATCCTCCGACCGTGGTTTTGTAGCTACCATTGAATAGCCATGACGTACCGCTTCGATCTCCATTGATGTGGCTTGCGCAAACTTGAGCGTAAACAGCACAGCGCAATTGGTACACAACTGGCTTAATCTCGATTTAGAGGGTGGCGGGCTTGGTTGTGCGACGCTCGCGATTGAGCACGCGATAAAGCTGCAATAATTCGCGAAATGCGCGGAGAATCACGCTCAATTTGGCCCCAGTTGGGTTGCCTGCGACTCGTGGACGATGACCAACAATCGCCACTTCGGCAATCTGAAAACCTGCCCGTTTGGCCCGTACCAATAATTCAGCGCTAAAGGTTGCTCCGCGTGATTGCACCTGTTGGCGCAGCGTATCGATCACCCGTTGATCGAGCATTTTGAAGGCGCAATCGATGTCGCGGGCGGTGTAGCCAAACAAAAGCGTCACCAAATGGCTCCAGCCCCAGCCATTCAAACGGCGTAAAACTGGGTCGCGCCGCGGTGCACGATAACCCACCACCAACGGCGCATGATGGCGACGTGCCACCAATTTTTCTAATTCAGCCAAATCAAATTGACGATCAGCATCACAGAAAAAGACTAATTTGCCAGTGGCGTTGGTTAGGCCTGTCCAAACTGCTGCGCCATAGCCTTGGTTCATTTCGTGGTTGATCAAATGCACCTGCTGATGACGGGTAGTTACATCGCGCACAACGTTGGCTGTCTGATCGTGGCTGCCATCATTGACCACCACAATCTCACCGTTCAAGCCAAGGCTATTGAGCACTTGAATGGCATCGAGAATGCTGGCTTCAATATTTTCGGCCTCGTTATAGGCCGGAAAAACAATCGAAAGATCAGGTTGCGAATCCATTGGCGAGCCTCCTAAACACACGAGCGATTGGTGGTCGGTGCTTGTCATAGCACTAGAATGTTTGCTTGGCTTTACTATCGGCTAGCCGTGTGAAAAAATCGTGAATAAACATCGCTAAATTTGTGTAGAAGCTGGGGTAAACTTAATACTGTTTCAACTCGGCAATAGGAGTGGTGTGTTATGATCGATTTTGGGCCGTTGAAGGAAGGCAAACTAACATTGGGAGAGCTTGGGGCAAGCTTGAGCAAGCAAGATCTATGGGATGCAACCGACGAGATGATCGGTGACCTGCTCGGTTTATTAACTGATGCGGTTGATGCCGATATCGTCTTTGTGCCATCCGATCCCAAGGCCAACGATCCAGGAGCTTCCGAGGAAGAAAAGGATATGGCTTGGACGTTTGGTCATTTAATTTGCCATGTGACTTCGAGCAACGAAGAAGCTGCCTTGACCGCCTTGGCCATGGCTTCGGGTATTTTGCCCAATGAACGTTTGCGCTATGAAACCCCGTGGCGCGATTTGCAAACCCTTGAGCAAGCTCGCCAACGGCTCGAAGAAAGCCGCCGTATGTGCCTGAGCATGCTCGATGCCTGGCCCGACCAACCGCATCTTGAAATTAGCAAAGTGTTGTATGAAGCTTGGGGGCCACTCAACGCTCATGGCCGCTACTTTCTTGGTTTGAAGCATTTAAACGATCATGTTGAGCAATTTCATGAAGTAATGCGCCAAGCCAAAGCCGCCCGCAGCTAAGCATTACCGCGCCCCCTCTCAACTCCTCAAATACAACAAGCACTGATCTTAAATTCTTAAGATCAGTGCTCACTACTTTAGACCTCATTGTGCCTAGCGTGCCATCGTGCTCCCCGCAAGTTCTGAAAGCACATCGCAACCGCTAACCAATCGTCAAGCACAGCTTGGAACGCCCTTTGGAATGATCAAGTGTGATGATAAGAGTAGCTAGATACAGCATCTGTTTGAACGAATTTGGAACGCCCACGCGGTACGGCGAACCCGCCTGGCAGCATCACCCACGGATGCGCTCGGTTGCCCGCTCAGACTAGTAACTAGCCCAACGATAAGCCAGTTAGCCAATTTGGAACCGAATTGGAACATAGCTGGAACATGCTTGGAACCATAAGGAGGGTGCGATGTCGATTGTGCTTGATCAACTGACCAAACGCTATGAACATCATGCGGTGGTTAATCGGGTGGCGCTGCAAATTCACGATGGTGAGTTTTTTGTGCTGCTAGGGCCGAGCGGTAGCGGCAAAAGCACGATTTTACGCATGATCGCGGGCTTGGCTCCGGTCGATACTGGCCGAATTGTGCTGCATGGCCGTGATGTAACTGATTTGAACCCTCAGGCCCGTGATGTGGGCTTTGTTTTTCAAAATTATGCTTTGTTTGAACATATGACCGTGGCCGAAAACGTTGAGTTTGCCTTGCGGATTCGCAAGGTCGAGCGCAAGCAACGCACTGAACGCCGCGATCAATTATTAGAATTAGTTGGTTTAGCAGGGTTGGGCAAGCGTTTGCCGCGCCAACTTTCGGGCGGCCAACAACAACGGGTCGCTTTAGCCCGCGCCTTGGCGCATAATCCAGCAGTTTTATTGCTCGACGAGCCGTTTGGGGCGCTCGATGCCAAAATTCGCACCGATTTACGGCGTAATTTGCGCAGCATTCAACGTGAATTAGGCATCACAACGATTTTTGTGACCCACGATCAAGAAGAAGCCTTTGAATTGGCCGACCGTTTGGGCGTGATGAATATGGGGCGTTTGCTTGAAGTTGGTACGCCGAATGAGCTGTATCAACGCCCACAAACCGAATTTGTTGCGACCTTCCTTGGTAGCGCCAACGTGCTGCTTGGCCAATGCAACGATATTGGGGTGCAGGTTGGCTCGATGACGTTTCCGTTGCAAACATCCAGCCCTGCCGAGCATCATCCGGCGGTGCAAGTGGTTATTCGACCTGAAGATGTGGTGTTGGCCAGAACCGAGGCCGCTTTACGCTGCCCAGCTTTAGGTCAAGCGACGGTCGAAACCCAAACCTTTGTGGGAGCATTTGAACGAATTCGCCTACGCCTGCCAGCCTTGCCCGATGTGCATTCGATCGCGCCAGTACGTCCTTTTGGCGAGCAAGCCATTTTGATCGATGCCCTGCGCAACCCCGACGAAGCCCGCAATTTGCCAATTCAGGGTGGCGACCAATTGTGGATCGGCGTGCGGCGTTTGCATGCGCTCAGTCAACGTGGACTGAATGTGCTGATGCTCGCCGATAATCAGCCCGTGGCTGAAACTGCCTTGAATATTGGCGGTAATTTGGCTCGGCTAGCCCATGCGCGGGCCACCGTGGTTGCGCGTGATGGCAGCGAAGCCAGCTTGCGTGCCCGCATTCAAGCGGTGCGCGAACAACTTGGGGCGGGCTTGCCGCATCTGCAAACCCGTTTATCGACGGCTAGCTTGATTGAAACTGTGCGCAAGGAAACCGAACACGAGCCATGCGATATTGTCGTGCTCGGCACTGAAGCACGCAACGCTGAGCGCGATGCAACTCAGCTGTTGAGCGTAGCTCAACAACATGTATTGCTCGTGCCACCAAGCGCCAAACCATGCAACAAAGCCTTAATTTGTGTCAGCGATGGCGAGCCGAGCAAAGAAGATGTGGCCTTCGCTGGGCGTTTGTTGGGTTCGGTTGGGGCCAGTGCCACTTTAGTTTCAGTCGCCACCCATAGCAACGACATTGAACGCCTAGAGCGCTTTTTACAAACCAGCGCGGCAAGTTTACGCCGCCATGAAGTTGTGACCGCAACCAAAGTGCTGGTTGGCAATGTAGCCCAAAGCATCAACGCCGAGATCAAACGCGGGGGCTATGATCTGGTGATTGTCGGTGCGCCACTCGGAGCTTACAGCAGCAATTATGACCTTGGCAGTGTGGTTGGCCCATTATTGAGCCAAATCAGCGTGCCAGTATTAATTATTCGTTCTAGTTATCTTCAGCCAATGCCTGAACGGCTGGCTTTGAATGTGTTGGAGACAGTGGCATGAAACGCTTGCATTTCAGTTTATTGAGCTTGTTATTGGTCGGATTATTGGCTGCTTGTGGCGAGGCCAGCCAAACTACCACCAGCAATGCCACGGTTACCACTATCACCTTGGGTGCGTACACCACGCCACGCGAAGCCTACGCCAAGTTGATTCCGCTGTTTCAAGCCAAATGGAAAACCGATACTGGTGGTGAAGTCAAATTTGAAGAATCATATCAAGGTTCAGGGGCGCAATCACGGGCAATTGTTGAAGGCTTCGAAGCCGATATCGCGGCGCTTTCGCTCGAAGCTGATATTAATCGGATTAGCAATGCAGGCCTGATCACCCACGATTGGAAAGCTGGCACACATTCGGGCATGGTCAGTACCTCAATTGTGGTGTTTGCGGTACGCGAAGGTAACCCCAAAGGTATTCAAAATTGGGCCGATTTGGCCAAGCCTGGAGTGCAAATTTTAACGCCCGACCCACGCACCAGCGGCGGCGCACAATGGAACATTTTAGCGTTGTATGGGGCCGCCAAACGTGGTCAGATTACAGGCGTGCCCGCCAACGACGAAGCAGCAGCCCAAGCCTTTTTGGCTAGTGTGCTTAAAAATGTCGTGGTGTTTGATAAGGGTGCACGCGAAAGCATCACCAACTTTGAAAAAGGCGTTGGCGATGTGGCAATCACCTATGAAAACGAAATTTTGGTTGGGCAAAAAGGCGGCCAAACCTATCAAATGGTCATCCCAACGTCCACGATTTTGATCGAAAACCCGATTGCCCTAATCGATAAATCAGTTGAAAAACATGGCAATCGTCAAGCAGTCGAAGCTTTTATCACCTTCTTGCATAGCCGCGAAGCGCAAGAAGTCTTTGCTGAATTCGGCTTGCGCTCGGTTGATGCCGATGTTGCTAAAGCCACTGCTGAGCGCTATCCCGCCATCAACGATCTATTTACGATCAACGAATTTGGTGGTTGGAGCAAAGCCACGCCTGAATACTTTGGCGATGATGGTGTCTATGCCAAAGTGCTAGCACAGGTGCAACAATGACGACTCAAACAATTGAACGCGCGACCCCACGTTTACCGTGGGGTCGTTGGAGTATCCGTGGCGCTGCCTTAACCTATTTGGCAGTGTTTTTGGTATTGCCGTTAATTGTGGTAGTCGTTGATGGATTGGGCGCTGGCGTTGAATCGATCACCAGTGTGGTTAGCTCGCCAATTGCCCGCCATGCAATTTGGTTGACGATTTGGACTGGCCTCGTGATGTCGTTGATCAATGCAGTAATGGGCTTATTGACCGCATTCGTTTTGGTGCGTTATGAGTTTCCGGGCAAAACCTTATTGAATGCAGTCGTTGATTTGCCGTTTGCCATCCCCACCTTGGTCACAGGCGTGATGCTGGTGATTTTGTATGGGCCACAAGCGGCAATCGGCGGCTGGCTCAATCAACAGTTGGGTTGGCAAGTGATTTTCGCGCCCTCAGGCATCATTTTGGCCTTGCTGTTTACCTCGTTTCCATTTGTGGTGCGCTCGGTTCAGCCAGTCTTGATCAACCTTGATCGTTCAAGCGAAGAGGCTGCGGCAACGCTTGGCGCACCTGCTTGGCAAATTTTTTGGCGCGTGACCTTGCCAGCGTTGTTACCAGCCTTGGTTTCGGGCACATTGCTCAGTTTTGCGCGAGCCATTGGCGAATTTGGCGCGATTGTCGTGGTTGCTGGCAATATTCCGCTGCGTTCGCAAACTGCGGCTGTCTATGTTTATGGCGAGATCGAATCGGGCAGCCAACGTGATGCAAGCGCGATGTCGTTGGTGATGTTGGCAATTGCCCTTGGCACGATGAGCTTGGTCGATTGGCTCAGCCGACGGCGGGAGGTGCAAGCATGAACTGGCGCAAATGGCTGTTGATCAGCATTGTCGTAGGCTACATGGGCATTTTGATCATCGCCCCGCTAGGTGCAATTGTGTTTGGTGCCTTTCGCGAAGGCACAGCTGCAATGCTAACAGCGTTGCAACATCCCCATGTATTGCGCTCGTTTGGTCTAACCTTGATCATCTGTTTGGTAGTAGTAGCAATTCACGGCATCTTTGGCACGCTAGTGGCTTGGGTGTTGGTGCGGCATCAATTTATCGGCAAGGCATTCGTCAATCGGTTGCTCGATTTGCCATTTGCTATGTCGCCAGTGATCGTCGGTTTCACCTTAATTGTGCTGTTTGGGCGTAATGGTGTGCTCAAGCCACTAACCGAAGCGCTGGATTGGCAAATTGCCTTTGCTTTGCCTGGTATGATTTTGGCGACCTTGTTTGTAACTTTGCCGTTTATGGTGCGCGAGTTGATGCCTGTGCTAGAAGCATTTGGGCGCAAGCAAGAAGAGGCTGCCGCAACCTTGGGTGCCAGTGGCTGGCAAACCTTCCGCTTAGTCACATTTCCAGCCTTGCGTTGGGCTTTTTTATATGGTTTAGGCCTGACGTGTGCCCGCGCCTTGGGTGAATTTGGAGCGGTGTTAGTAATCAGCGGTGGGATTCAAGGACGCACCGAAACCGCCACGGTCTATATTTTCCGCGCCCTTGATGATCGTCAATATGCTGGAGCCTATAGTGCGGCCTTGCTACTTGGGGCCATCTCATTAGTGTTAGTATTAGTCATCGATGTGTTTCATCGGCGTTCACAAAAGAGTATAGAGCAACGCTAGGGATCAGGGGTTAGTGGCTAGGGATCAGGGGCTAGGAATCAGGATTTTAAGGTATGACTATTGGCCGAAGGCTTTGGGCTATCGGAACATGGCGTGGGATTGCAACGATTCCAATAGTCAATAGCCTATCGCTTCGTGCTCTTCGTGCTCTTCGTGGATCAATTTGGTAGATGGCTTGCTCATGCAGTTACGGCCTAAAATTCGCTTACCAACGCTGCTAATCGGCGTAAATTTGGCAGTTTTGATCATTGCCATCGTAGGTATTGCTACGGTGGCAATTGGTTTGTTATTGGAACTGGGCGATGATCAAGGCTTGGCGCGGGTACGCCAAGGGGTAGCAATCGCCCAAAACGATGTACAACGCTCTGGTAACGAGGTATTAACCACCGCCCAACTGTTGGCCGAACGCCCAACCCTCGCCCGCTTACTGCAAACCAACGATCAGGTTGCCCTTGAAGATTTTCTGGGCCAATTTCAGGCCACCAGCGAACTGGCTGGCTGTGCAATTTATCAAGATGGTCAATTATTGATTGCGGTTGGCACGGAAATTCCAGCCATGCCTGCGCTCGATAATCGCGCATTATTGCTTGATGGAGCGTTGTTAGGTTTAGCCGCCCGCGTGCCACTTGCCACCGATCCCAGTGTGATCGTTGCAGTCTGGATTGAGCTTGATCAGCAATATCAAACTGAATTATCGACTATTTTGAGTTTACCCGTGGCGATTGTGCCCCAACAACGCCTGACTAACCCTAACGACCCCTTGACTGCAACCCAAGCTGCCGCCTTGACGACCAACACCATTACCGATAGCTACTTGCGCGAACAACATCACTACATCGCTAGCGCCCCATTATTGGCCAGCACTGGTCAGCCAATTGGCGTGGTTAGCGTAACCTTGCCTGATACCCAAATTCGTAATTCGGCTCAGCGGCTTAGTGAAGTGCTGCTCACCATTGCATTAGTTGGCGGAGTTTTGGCATTTGGCTTAAATTTGTTGGTTGGGCGCTATGTTGGTTGGCCGTTACGCCGTTTAACCATGGCCGCCGCTCAAATCGGGCGAGGCGACTTAACCACGCCAGTTGCTCCAGCCAAAGGCGTTGAAGTGGGCATGTTGGCGGGCACATTGGAGGATATGCGCCAGCGTTTGCGTGGCCTGACCGCCGATTTACAACGCCAGCAAGCCGAGGCCAACGCGATTTTGGCTGGTATCGTCGAAGGTGTATTCACGGTGGATCGTGATCGGCGGATTCGCTATTTGAACCAACAAGCCGCCAGCATGCTTGGCATCGAGCCAGAGCAGGCAATTGGCCGCTTTTGTGGCGATGTATTGCAACCACAATTAGTCGATGGCGTGCGTCCCTGCGAGCAGGCTTGTCCAATTATTCATGCGCGGTTTCGCGGCCAAGCCCAAGCCACCGAACATTTACAATTGCTTGATGGCCGCCGCCGCACCGTGATTATTACCAGCGCTGGCGATGCTGAGCAAAACCATGTGCAAGTGATGCGCGATGAAACCGATATTGAAACCTCACGGCGCTTGCGTGACACAATTCTCGCCACAATCTCGCACGAATTTCGCACCCCGTTATCAGCCCAATTAGCCTCGTTGGAATTGCTGCTTGATCAATTGCCGCAACTATCGACTGCCCAGATTCGCCAATTAATCGTATCACTACAGCGTGGAGCCTTGCGTTTAACCTATTTGATCGATAATTTACTGGAAAGTGCGCGGATTGAAGCAGGCCAATTGACGATTCGGCGCAGCGAAATTGCGCTTGATGGCGTAGTTGAGGCCGCCGTCGAATTGATGTTGCCCTTGATCGAACAGCGCCGCCAGCAGGTCGAGGTCGATTTGCCTTATCCGCTACCGAATGTCGCTGGCGATGCCACCCGATTAACTCAAGTATTTGTTAATTTGCTAGCCAATGCCAGCAAATTCTCGCCACCTGATACGACAATTGCGATTGGCGGCGAAGTAACCAGCGACCATTTGCTGGTATGGGTCGAGGATGAAGGGCCAGGCATGCCGCCATCGCCCAGCGAATCGCCGTTTCGCTTGTTTGTGCGCGGGCGCAACGAGCCAGAGCAAAGCGGTGCAGGCTTGGGCTTGTGGATTGTTCAATCAATTATTGAGCGCCACAATGGCCAGATTCATGTACCAGCCCGCAGCCTTGGCACGCGAATTGTGATTGAATTACCCAGAGGAACTGATGAAGATTTTAGTCGTTGATGATGATGCTGAATTGCGCGGATTAATTGGTTTTGCCTTGAGCCAAGCAGGTTATGCGGTAGTGCAAGCAGCTGATGGCACGCAAGCATTAACCCAATTTGCTGCTGAACAACCTGAATTAGTAATTCTCGATGTGAATATGCCTGGTTTGGATGGATTTGAAGTTTGTCGGCGCATCCGTGCCCAGTCGGCAGTGCCGGTCATGCTCCTAACTGTGCGCAACAGCGAAGATGATCTGATTCGCGGCTTGGATGGTGGCGCTGATGATTATCTCAACAAGCCGTTTAGCCCGCGCACTCTGACGGCGCGAGTGCGTGCGCTGTTGCGGCGCGTTGGCGGCGAACGGCCAACACCGTTGCAACAAGGCGATTTAGTGCTCGATACCGAGCGCCAAAGCGTTAGCCGCGAAGGCTTGGGCTTTGTCGCCTTGACCAATCGTGAATTTCGTTTGCTGCAATATTTATTGGCCAATGCTGGGCGGGTCGTTAGCAACGAGCAAGTCACAATCCACGTTTGGGGCCATCATGGAATTGGCGATCGCACCTTATTGAAACAATTGGTGCATCGTTTACGCCAAAAAATCGAGCCAAACCCCGCCGAACCCCAATATTTGGTTACGATCCCCAGTGTTGGCTATATATTGCAGCCCAACGGCGCAAGCTAGAGCTGCATCAAACCCCAGCCAACCAACGTACAAGCTGCGACTATTTGGGAGAGAACAATGAAACGTAGTCAGACATTGATGTACGCAGCTGTTGCGCTTGGTGGTGCAGGTATGGTCATCGAGCGCTCAATCAATCTTTTCAATAGTAGCTCGCTTGAGGTAGCTTTGTTTGGGGTTGCCATGCTTGGTTGGAGCTTATGGGTTACGAGCCATATCGGCTACTACTGGCTTTTCATGCGCCAATATAGAGCCACAGAAACCGAACCACGGCCAACCCTTGAACGATTTAACTCATGGCTCAACCCTACCCAGCAACGGGTTTTGATTATATTGCAGGCTAGCTCGGTTGGATTTGGGATGTTGTGGTTATTGAGTAAGTGGTTGCTCTAAAATAACCGCAGCATTTGGAGAAAACGATGAAATATTTAAAGCACATTCTATTTGGCTTGGTTGGATTTTTCGGCATAACTTTAGCGCTGACCAGCAGTTCATTTTGGCAAAATGGTGAGTTAACTGCTGGCCTGAGAATGCTAATTGATAGTTTGCCAGGCGTGATGTTGATATTTGCCAGCTATGTGCATGCCCGCTATCACCCGCGCTATCGCCAAGATCGCCAGCCAATCAAGCAAGCTGGTGGGCTTTGGCCCGATTGGCTACCAGATTATGCTTTTAAAACCTTGGCGGGCTTGGCATTAGTACAAGGCTTGTTGATTATTAGTCTATCAATCATCAAATAAGCCCGTTGCGCGATACGACATTGTATCGCGCAAGTTTGTTACAACGTTTCTAAAACCCGAATGACCTCATTTTGGTCGGGCTGTTGGCCGGGGTTAGTCACCGAAACATGGCGAATAATGCCAGCTTTATCAATGACAAAGACCGCCCGATTGGTAAACCCTTCAGGTCGCAACACGCCATAGGCCTCGGAAACATGGCGCTGATAATCGCTCAGCAACTGATATTCTAGCCCAAGTTGCTCGGAAAAGGCTTTATGCGACCACTTGCTATCGGTGCTAATGCCAAAAATCTCGGTATCGCGTTGATCAAACTCAGGCTTGCGAGCTTGATAGCTGGGCAATTGCAACGAACAAACAGGGCTGAAATCTAATGGATAAAACAAAAGCACAACGTTTTTTTGGCTTTGGAAGTCGGCCAAGTGTACATCGCCTTCAGTGCCCGTTAATGTCCAATCGGGGGCTTGATCGCCCACTTTGAGGGTGGTACTATCCACGCGCAGCGCTCCTTAAAATGACACACTCTAAGGCTTACATTATACTCCGCATTGGAGTTAGGTGAGAGGAATTATGACAAGTCCAATATCAACAATTATTGAACAGGTTGCCCATGGCAATCTCAAAACCTTAAGGGCTGAGCAAATTGAGCTACACGCAGCCTATTTGTTAGTCGATCAGGCGATCTTTATGTGGGTGAGCCTCGTTAAAATCGCCCAAGTCACCGTTTACAAGGCTTTTCCGACCAAGCAATTGCTAATTTCAAGCGCAGTTTTAACCATGCTTATGGGGCTAAAGCAACCGATCTTGATTGAGCCAGCCCAAAATATCTTATCGGCTGGCCTGATTTTGCGGATCGTCTATCTCTTTTACGATTATTTAGGCTGGCGCGATCAGGCGGGGTTGCTGATTATGCCGATGACGGATTTCGCTACTGAAAAAGATGCCGCAATTATAGTGATCCATGAAAATCCTGAGTTTATTGGCCAAATGCTTGAGACGATCAAACAAGCCTTGACTCAGCCTGAAGTAGCTTCTTACACAATTGATTGTAAAACACAAATGATTAAAGCTTTATAAGTTTGGAATCACCACCCCTCTGCCCCGCCTCAAGGCGGGGAACGCAGGGTGTTTTCATCCCCCTGCACCCCCTAAAGGAGAATTTTCGGATGCTTGCGGTTCTAAGCTTTACTCAAAAGCTGGGATGATTTATTGAATTGCAATCCAAATTTCGGCCTGATCAGGCTGGGCAAAATCATAGTATTCAAAATCGGCGGTATAGCTGCGTTGATGTGGCTGGGGTTGACTAAAATACTCCCAAATTTGCAGCCACAGCCCAATCACATCGCTCGGTTGGGTAATTGTGCCCTGCCAACGAAGATAGCGTTGGGGTGGAATTGTAACCTGACTTAAGCCATCGCCAAGGGTTTGATCGCCACTCACAGCATGACCAACGATCAGATCATATTCGCCTTGATGATCGCTGGCATAGTTGGTATACACCCCATAGCGGCTGGTTAAATCGGCGTTAGCCAGTTGTTGGCTAATATTTTCGCCAAAAAAGCGCTGATAGAGCGGGCCAATCAAGCCCGTGCGCGGATCAGCCTCAGCCTGATTGGTGGTGCGCGTCGCCAAGCCTGCAATCGTCAAACCAGCACGTTCATAGACTTGCATACAGATTCCTCATACAAACACAACAGCTGATTATATAAAACATTTGTGCTATTTTCAAGCATAAAAAACCACAGCTAAGCGCTTGGCCTAGCCGTGGTTTTTAGGGGGTGACCAAGTTTATTTCTCGGTCACAGCCTTTTTCAAGTTGCTACCAGCCGAGAATGCTGGGGCGCGGGTAGCAGGAATTTCCAATGGCTCACGGGTTTTGGGGTTGAAGCCAGTACGAGCTTGGCGTTCGCGGACTTCAAACGTCCCAAAGCCAGTCAAGACGACCCGATCGCCAGCAGCCAACGCTTCGGTGATGCTTTCGAGCAAGGCGTTAACTGCTTTGCCAGCTTGGGCTTGGCTCAAACCTGATTTTTCCGCAATGGCCTTGATCAAATCCGATTGATGCATTTGGAGTTACTCCTTACACTACCTGTCTTCACCAGAATTGAAAGACAGCCGCATGGCTTTAGTATCCTCGTAATACCACAAGCATTCGCGATATCACCTACCTTATATCACCCGTGCCAAGAATGCAAGTGGTTTTTTGGCTCAGGGAGTAGGTTTTTGCCCTGATAAAAAGCAAATGCAGTGCCATGAGCACTGCATTTGGGCCATTCATTAAGCTTCTTTAGAAATTCGTGTTCCAAATTGGCCAGGTTTGGGTTGCGGCACTCCAATTCCAAATCGTCCATTCGTTGCGGCTCTTCCAGCCACCCGTCCATTTGCGCCATTGATACCAGAGGAAAATGCGCACTGCCAACGGTTGTACCGAAACATTCAGGCCTAAGTTGCCGTGGAAACCATTGGTAATGTGATAGGTCGCGCTAGCCTTAGCTTCGAGCGAGGTCTTGAGGAAGTCGGCGTTGATGCCTACCCCACCGCGAACGATGAACAGAGTTACTGCGGCGGTTGCACTAGCCGAAGCCCAAACCGTTGGCGTAATCGAAACATTAGCGCTAGCTGAGATTGGCACATCACAAGCGGTTGCAACAATCTTCCAAGGAATTGAGATGCTGCCACTGGCCGACAAGCCCAACTGAATCGGAATCGGACCAACCATAAAGGTCTTGGTGAGCGAGAAGAAGGTGATGGTTGTTTGATACAAATTGCCAGTGCGTTGAATGCCACAAGCGATCCGTTCCTTGATTGGAGTAAAGACGTTGTTGCCTAAGACTTTGACATAGGCTTCAAAGTAGCGATACTTGGTGCCATTTTCGGTTTGCACATATGAAGTGGCTTTGGCTTCGGCTAAGCTGTAGCTCCACGACCAGGCATGGGCTTTGGCTTCACCGTGGGCGAGGGCGGTAATATCTGGGCCATCGCTCAGGTACAAGCGAGCTTTCAATTCGCCCTTGAGGTCGCCGCCACCAACAAACTTTTGCCAGTTCCAATCGAAGGCGTTCAAGCTTGGAACATCGCCATTGGCGTAGAGCAATTCGCGGGCCGTGTGGCGAGCAACAGCGCTGGTTTCGCTGGTGTAGGCTTGCAGCAACAAGGCTTCGGTTTCAGCTGCTGGGAACTTGCGCAAGGCATCAATTGCCGAGGTGCGCACGATTTCGTTGCTATGGCTCAAGTAGCCACTGATAACGCTCAAGTTGGTCGCTGGGCCAGCATTGCCCAAGGCTCGCAAGGCTAGGTCGCGGTCGAGGTCGGTTTTGGCTTTGGCCAATTTGGTTTCGATAATTTGGCTGAGTTCTTGAGCCAATTGCGGTTGTTTGGCCTGCACATTATTGGCAATTGCGCCCAAAACCAGCAAGGCTTGCTTGGCATCACTGCCATTGGCTTGCACCAACTTGCGCACTGCGCTGATGGTTTCAGCACTTGGTTCGGCAACCACCGTCAAAGCAGTCAAGGCTTGGGTACGAGTGGTTTGATTCAGGCTTTGGTTATTGACAAAGTGCTTGACGATCAAGGCTTGAGCTTGGCTATCAACCACGCCAGTCAAGGCACCGATGATGCCTTCGTGCAAGGCTGGGTTGGTACGACCGCTCAATTGTTGATCAAGCTGGGTCAAAGCGCCATCAACGGTGTTCAAGGTTGCGCGGAGGCGGGTCACGGCGTTGGGGTCGCCAGGTGCAGCCGCAAGGTCTTTCAAGGCAGTCATCAAATCGACAGCCGCCAAACCACGGTCAGCATCAGCTTTATTGCTGGTTACGCTGGCGACAATATCGGCTGATTTGTATTCTTTGCCTTCGATTGTGCGAATCAGGTTGGTAATTGATTTGGTGCTGGCCTTGCCTTCAAATGATTGTGGCTCTAAGAAGCCAGGAATCGTGCCGTCATAGCGAATTGAATCGTCAGAATCAGCTCCCGATTCGATACCGTAGCCCGATCCTTCGTAGTTATTCAAGCTATTTTCGGTGCTGAAGCCGCTGCGAATCCGTTGGGTCGTGGTATTTTTGAGCAAGATTCCCGCTCGCAAATCGTAGACTGCAACGCTGGTGCTTTCAATTTTGGTTGCTTCAGCATTGGCAATTGAACGATCAGCGAAGCTCTTGTAGGATTTTTCGGTACGTTTTTTGGTAATTTCAACCGTTTGGGCATCGATCATGCGGCTGGTGTAATCGGCAGTATATACACCTGAAACATCGCTTTCACCAATGCTATACGGTTGCAAGCACTGAATTTGGGTAGGGTCAGATGAGCACTCGCCGATTGGATTTGGATCGTAGAAGAGGTACATTTGCAACTGCGAAAGTGCTGCTCGCTTGATATTTTGCACATCTTCAGTATCAGCACCATCGAAATACAGGCCATAGATCGTGCCATTGCGATCTTGTTGGAAGTAGAAGGGGCGGGCTAATTCAGCATCGGTAGCTGGCCCAATTACTTCAGGATCAGTGACCTGTTGCCAGCCAGCTTCAGTTTTGTTGTACATCACTGGGCTAACAACTTGAGCACGTAGGTAAGCACTGTAGCTATCGTAGGCATAGCGTTCGACTTGCAAATAGCCTTGAAGATTGAAACTGTTGCTATCGTTGCGAATACCACTGCTTTGCTCTTGAGTGGTTGAAACCGTATCAACCACTGTTGACCAGTAATATTGATAGATACTGTTTGCTGGATAGTAATAGTTTTCACCTGGCACGGTAGCAGGCAATTCACTTGCAGGTGTCGCTTGCTTGCCTTGGCGTTGGGCAGCAGCGCCACTTGGAATCAGTACCAACTGGACGGTCAAGGCGGTCAGGAGAATCAGCGAAAACAATCGAACCAGACGTGGATGAGCCATGGTTTCCTCCAAATGTGTATAAATAATGGGTGGTGGTTTTTCGAAGTAGGAGTTTGTTGTCTGGCTCTATTTCATCATATTCAATAATTCAACACTAGTTCTTAAGCGATCCTTAAAGCGATATACAACCGATACAGCTAGCTATATCACTAGCCAGAATCCTGTGGTTGTAAATGTGCCATTGCTAAAATATCGGTTTCCATTGGGCTTAAAATCGCCGTATAATACGATGTATTGTGCGTCGTAGCGGAGGAATCGATACCAATGACGACGTTTTTGTTAATTCGCCATGCCACCAACGATATGGTTGGCAAAGCCTTGGCTGGCTGGACTCCCAACGTCCATCTGAATGCTGAAGGTCAGGATCAAGCCCAACGCTTGGCTGAACATTTAGCCAAAGCTCCGATCAAAGCAATCTATAGCAGCCCGCTTGAGCGAGCCGTCGAAACCGCCCAACCAATTGCCCAGCAGCTCGGCCTCGACATTCAAATCTTGGCGGGTGTTGGCGAAATTCAGTTTGGCGAGTGGACAGGCCGCACGATTAAAGAATTAGCTGATACGCCAACTTGGGCCAATATTCAGCGCTTTCCATCGGGCACCCGCATTCCAGGCGGCGAAACCCTGCGCGAGATGCAAAATCGGGTCGTCGATGCGCTCGAAGCCTTGCGCCACCAACACCCCGATGATCTGATCGCCGTTTTTGCCCATGCCGATGTGGTCAAAGCGATGATCGCCCACTATTTGGGGGTTCATTTAGATTTATTCCAACGGATTATTATCAGCCCAGCCTCAGTCACGATTGTCTCGGTCAACGATAGCGGGCCACATGTGCTATGTGTCAATCACACTGGCGAAATGCCTAGCTTTCCTGAAGCCAAACCTGCTTCAAGCGATTCGAACGACGTTACGCCAGAAACTGAACGGCCTGTGGGCTAAACTAAACTCTCTCTTGCACTGAATTGAAAGGTTCGGCATGTCAGATTTCGTCTACGATTTACGGCGCGTTAGCCATATTACGGCAGCAGCAGTTGGTCAACCAGGCCAACGCACCTTTTATTTACAAGCTCAAAAAGGTAGCGATCTGGTTTCATTAATCACCGAAAAAGAGCTGGTTCGGGCACTCTGCTTGCGCATTGACGATATTTTGGAAGAGTTGGATAAGCGTGGGGTTGCTCGACCTGATGCTTCCGAGGAGCCAACACCCGCCGAATTGCTGCTGCGCCCACCATTAAATCCCTTCTTTCGCATCGCTCAAATGTCGTTGGCCTACGACCCAACCAGCGATTTGTTGGTGATCGAGGTCGAAGAATTTCAATTGGCCGATGATGAGGACGATGAGGAAATCGACCCAATTTTGCAGCAAAATACTGAGGCCGAGGAAAGCAAAAACGACCCACGACGAGTGCGGATTTCGGCAACGCGGGCGCAAATGCAGGCACTCAGTCGCAATGCCATGGACATTATCACCACTGGCGGGCGGCCAATTTGCCCTCAATGTTTGCAGCCAATGGAAGATGAAGGCCATCTGTGCGTCAAGAAAAATGGCCACGGCAATAAAAAAGCCTCGGAAATGTAAAAGTAGGGGTCGGGGGATGGGGATCAGGGGTCAGGTTTAAGCAAAGGGATCAGAGGCTAGGGATCAGGGGTCAGACTGGTTTGGGTTAGGGGCAGGCCATGGGGATTAGCCAACGCCCGATCCCCAACCCCTGACCCCCGACCCCTCATTTTGCCCAACACTGAGGTAGCCCATGAGCGATCACGAATCAGAGCAACCCCAAGCGCTCGAATTGGCAACGATCTTGCAAGTGCTGCGCGATGGCCGGATGGAATTGCAGGGATTATTGCCATGGAGCAGTAACTATACGTTTTTGGTTGAAGTCCATGCCGACGATCAGAGCGAGCTCGTGCTTGGGGCTGTCTATAAACCACAGCGTGGCGAAAACCCGCTCTGGGATTTTCCTCAGGGCACGTTGTACAAACGCGAGGCTGCTGCATTTTTGATTAGCCATGCCTTGGGTTGGCATTTAGTGCCGCCAACCGTCACCCGCGAAGGCCCACACGGCGTTGGCTCAGTGCAATTGCTGATTCATGCCGATTATGAACAGCATTTTTTTACCTTGAAAGAAGGCCATGAACGCGAGTTTCAGCGCATGGCCTTGTTCGATATTGTGATCAACAACGCTGATCGCAAGGGTGGCCATGTGTTGGTTGACGATGATCAACGGATTTGGGCGATTGATCATGGCATCTGCTTTCACGATGAATATAAGTTGCGTACCGTAATTTGGGATTGGGTTGGGCAGGAAATTGCTGAAGCCGATTTGGCCGACCTCAAGCAACTCGATCAAGATTTAGAGCCAGAAACCAGTCTGACCATCGCACTGAATAATTTGCTCTATCCGCGTGAAATCAAGGCTATACGCCAACGACTTAGCCGCCTAATCAGTAGTGCCAAATTTCCCGCCTCGTATGGGCAGCGCTCAATTCCATGGCCGCCCGTTTAGACAAGGAAGTCGTCTATGGATTTGCTTGATGCAATTCGTTCGCGCCGCACCACCAACGGCCCATTTGAAGATCGCCCACTCGACCCCACCCATGTCCAAACCATTTTGGAGATGGCGGCTTGTGCTCCCTCGCACTTCAATTCGCAGCCTTGGCGTTTCGTGGTGATTCAAGATCAAACGACGCGCATGCAATTGGCCGAGATTGCTGGCGAATCGATGCAAAAATTAATGGCTGGGGGTCGCTTCTGGCAACGCTATCGCAAATATTTTCGTTTCTCCAAACAAGAAGTTGATCAACGGGGCGATGGGATCTTGATCGACAATATGCCAGCAATTTTAAAACCATTTGCTAAATATATCTTTACTGAGCGTGGTGGCGAGTTGATGGCCAAATTTCAAGTGCCCAAAGTGCTCGGCAAAGATGCCCGTAAATTAGTCGCTGGTTCGCCCTTGATTTTAGGGATTACGCTCGATAAAAGCGAATACAAACCTGATGATTTATCGGGCATGTACTCGCTACTTTCCTTGGGCGCGGTGATGCAAACGATTTGGCTGACTGCAACATCGTTGGGCATTGGCATGCAATTTATCTCGACCCCGATGGAAGTTGAGGGACAATGGGAGAAAATCACCAAGCTGTTACAAATACCTGATGAACATAGCTTGATGGTGCTCTATCGCTTGGGCTATATCCCGCAGGCCGCCGACCGCCCAACGATCGATTGGACTTCATCGCAGCGCAAACGCACAGCGGCTTTAGCCTATGCCAATCGTTGGGACCAACCGTTTGAGCCAGCAGCCAAGCCCGATTAATTATAGTTGGGAATGCGTTGCAAGCCTTCTTGTAAGGTTGCTGAAGTGCTAATTGAATCCAATTCAAGCCCTAAGGAAACCATAGCTTGGGCAACTTCTGGTCGAATCCCGACCAACATAGTTTCAGCGCCAAGCAAGCGAACTGAGCGCACCACGCTAATAAAGCCTTGGGCAACTTGACTATCAACCACCACAACCCCGGTAATATCCAGCACCAAATGTTTGATCGACTGACGCTGCACCGCTTGTAAGGCATTCTCTTGCAGGCGGGTCAGGCGTTCACTGTCGAGCGCCCCAATCAATGGCATCACCAAGACTTTGGCTGCCACTGGCAAAACTGGCACGCTCATCTCGCGAATCACTTCACGCTGCTGTTCAATCTCATCAAGCAAGCGTTCTTGGGTGCTAGCCCGATCTTGCAATTTCATGAGAGCGTTTTCAAGGTCAGCAGTCCGCTCATGGACTTGGGCTTCTAACGAGGAATTTAATTCGGCCAATTGCTTGGCATTTTGCTCAATGGTGCGCTGACCTTGAGAAACCGCAGCAAACGCATTAACCGTAATCCGGCTATTCACAAAGCTAATCACCGAGCCAATCATCGTAATTAAGATAGCATGCGTTACGACACCGCCAGTTGTTGCAACCTGATCAGTTGTGGGATAGGCAAATGCTAATCCACCAATAATAACCCACGCCCCTACCAAAACCATCAAAATTTGCCAAGGCCGCAGCACAACTCCAGCAATCAGCACTGGAACCAGCAAATAGGCTAAGGTATAACTCGTCTCACCACGTAAAAACATCGGAATCGAGACGATCACGGCGGTAGTAATCACCACAATCCAGCCAGCAAAAGCCACTTTGCCCCGCCGCGCCAACGGAATCACCACCACCGCTAAAACCAAGCCTAAGCCCAAAGCCACAGCCGAGGTCAATGGTTTCGGGTTAAAGAGCAAGGAAGGAATGGCAATTACAACAATAACAAGGATCGCACACATCACGCTGATAATAATTTGGCCACGTCGCCGCACATCTTCAAGCGGATGATCAACCTGAGCTAACCACGCAAGTAGTGCCTTCATGAAAAAACCCTTTTTGGCTCAATGGGCTAAAACAACCAGTATTTGCATCGCCGCAGATTGGGAAGAATAACAAGTTGCCCTACTATACCCTAGCCTGTAGTTGCACGCAAACAGCCAACAGTACTAGGGCTAGCCTGCTTTTTCATAGTACTAGCGCCATTTATTGAAATACGGTTGTTATAAAATGTTAGGTATTATTCTTACAGCTATCGCCCTCAACTAAGCAACATTTGGTTATCGTTAGCATCACTCGGGGCAATTAAATTAATCGCGCTACAACTAAACCGGCGGGCCGCTGCCACCAACCAACGATCATTCGGGGCAATCAAGGCGGCTTGGGCATGTTCGATTAACAACGCCAATTCCAATGCTCGCCCAAGGGTTAATGCCCAACGCCGTGCCCCCATTTCAGCCAAATGTCGATCAAGGCTGCTTTCAGCAAGCCATTGTTCGCATTGATCAAGCGCGGTTTGCGCCACCACAATCGCTTGGCTCAGGCTTGGCTCATGGGCATTGCTCAGCCACAGATTAACTTGTTCACGCAATGCGGGCCAAATACTTGGGTCTTCGCTAAGTGCTCGTAGGCTATCGAGCGCTAAAACATTGGTTGTACCTTCCCAAATCGAAAGCACTTGCGCATCGCGCAACAGGCTAGGCAAGCCTGTATCCTCAACATAGCCCGCCCCACCAAAACTCTCAATAATCTCGCTGGTATGGTTTACTGCTTGGCGAGCGGTGGTCAATTTGGTAATAGATGTTAATAATCTTAATAATTGTCGCTGTTGGGGCGTGCTCCGGCCAGTTTCATCTAAACCCAACAATTCAATTAAATAGAAGGTCAGCAAAAACGCGCCAGCATACTCGGCCTGCAAACCAGCCAAGGTATCGACATGCAGGGGTTTTTGATTGAGCAACGAGCCAAAAGCCCAGCGTTTTTGGGCATAATCTTGGGCGAGCGCCATGCCACGCCGCATAAAGCCCACCGCCGAAACGCTGTTCCACGTGCGGGTAATTTGCAACATCGGCACAATCGCACGCACGCCATCACGCAAGCCTTGCACCGGAATTGCTGGCGTGCCAAGCAGATTCAGCTCAGCCGTTGGTACTTTGCGCGTACCCAATTTATCTTTGAGCCGATTAACTTCGATCTGATTGAGCCGCCCGCGTTGATCACGGGTTTCAACGTAGAACAAAGCCAAGCCACGCCCGCCAGCGGGATTGCCCTCTGGTCGCGCCAACGTCAAGGCCATTTGCGAGGTTGTGGCCGAGCTAAACCACTTGCGGCCATACAAACGCCAAGTTCCATCCTCGGCTTGGCGGGCGATCGTTTCCGAAAGCCCAACATCTGAGCCACCAGTCGATTCGGTCATCCACTGGCCGCTCGTCCAAAATTGGTCAGGATCGCGGCTAGTTAAATGCGGTATGGCTCGTTCGATCAAGGCCTGATTGCCCGCTTGGAGCAAGGTTCGGGCAGCACCGTCGGTCATCGCCAAGGGGCAACTATAAACATCGCTCGATGGATGCAAGAGATAGGCTAAGGCAAATTGACAAGTGCGCGAATATTCATGGAAAGTTTGCTCGTAGCCTGTGGCAATCAGGCCATAACTGGCGGCGATCTGCTGAGCACGTTGCCAGAGCGGGGTCAATACAATCTGATCAATCCGCTCGCCCCAGGCATCCCATTGAGTTAATTGCGGCTCGTTCAAACGATCAGCCAATTGCAACTGATACAGCTCGTTGCCAGCTAAATCGCCGATTGTTTGTAGCGCAGGTTCGATTTGGGTGAGGATTTCGGCGGGTAAGCGGCGGCGGAGATACAACTGGAGCAGGCGATCATTGCTATATTGATTGCCAAGTTGTGGGGCTGGTTGATTAAAGGGTGGCATCGTTGCAACTCCCAAATATTAATAAAACCAACGAATGCCTGTATTATAGCGCTCAAAGTAGCTTCACGAAGGGGCTAGGGATAAGGGATCAGGAGTTAGGGGTTAGTTTGGAACCATGAAATTTGTTTTTAGCCCCAGATTTAGTTGATTAGAATCCTATGCCCATTACCTGATCCCTAGCCCCTGAAGACTCTCTCCTCTGCGTTAAATCCCGATCCCCGACCACCAACAACCGATCCTCGAAACCTTAGCCGATATTCAACAGCACAGCCAAGGCCTGCATTCCGGCTGGGTGAGCCAAAAGCAAGTCATGGGCCAATTGATCGTCAGGGCTTAATTCGGTGCTGATTGCAATTTCACCCTCAGGCAGCCGTTGTTGATCGTGCATCCAATTGGGTTGCCACGCACCAAGGCCAGCCAAATCGCTGGGAAAAACCAAGGCCGCTTCTTTGATCAACGGCTCCAGAATTGTGGCGTTGCGCCGTAATTGCAAAATAAAGCCCGGCAACCATGGAATCAGCACCGAATCGGGCACAATTCGGAAGATATGGCTCAAAAGTTCAACCACGAACAACGAAATCCGTGGGGCAAATTTCAAGGCCAAAATAAAGCCATTCAGATAGGCTGGCAGCCCTTGCAAACTTAGTGAATCTTCGGTGAGATGTTCGAAAAATTCACGCATTGATTGAATACTGCGCCGATTGAGCAGCCACTCGGCCACCCACAACAAGCCAAGTTTATCGGGGGCAACCTCGCCCTTGCCAGCCAGTTCAACGCTAATCAGCAATTCGCTGCGCTGGCAGCCAACCGATAAGGCCAAACTTTCGAGCGAAAAGATAAAGCCCAACATGCCTGCCACGGCTTCGGGCGTAGTGCCGCGATCAGCGATAGCCTGCGGCAGCAGCGAGGCATAATGGCTATAACCAGTTGCTACAAACGATTCGAGCCAAACCGCCAAGCCTTGAGGCGTGGTGCGATAATATTGCACCAAATGGCGAGCACGGTCGAAAATATCGGGGGCATCTTGCACACCAGTTTCTTGAATCAACAAGGCACGGCTGTGAAACCCAAGTTCCTCGGTAAAGCGTGGGCTATGCAAATACATCAAGCTCGCTTCGGCGGTATGCAGCGCTTTGGCCGCAGTGGCATCATCGCCAAAAGCGCGTTGGCGCATGCGCTGCTCTAGCACTTGCTCCAAGGTAATGCCCTCGTAGCCCAGTTGAATCACATCGCGTTGGTATTTGCCAATTCGAATTTCCCACGATTCTTGCAGTGGTTTGCTGCCAAGTTTGCGCTCGCCAATGATTGGCTGAACCACATAATTACCCAACAAATAATTCAAGCGCCAAAGCAACTCTGAGCTATCAAGCAAATCGGGGCGTTGGCTAAAATCCATTAAGGCACGTTGGTTGGTTTTGGCATACAGATTGATATTCAACGGCGCTAATCGATCATAGATATTTTTGGCTAATGGCGGCAGCGATTCATAACCAACCGTACCAACTCGATCGCCGCCCAACAATACCCGACACAATTGGCTGATATTGCGTTTGCGTGGCGTGCGATCTTTCTCCAAACAGGTGATCGCCGCATCTTGAAAATCGTAGGGCGAGGGCTGGCGGCGATTACGAATATTGGCCAAAAGATAGGCGGTTTCATAGATGGCAATTGAGTCGGCGGTGCTCGCCAGATAGCCATTTTCTCGCGCCAACCCCACAATTCGCGCACACCAATCGATCAATTGCTCATGATCGGCTTCGGCCACTTCGGGCGGCATGCCCAGAAAATTGACCAAGGCCTGCGGATTGTGGGGTTGTTGGCTGGCAACGGCTGGTGCTTTGTTGCGACTAGCTTTGGGTGGTTTTTGCTCCTTGCTCAGCTGAAACTGCTTAATATCAACAGCTTTGAGGCTTTTGCGCCAAGTCGATTCGGCCAAGGCAATTGTGCCTGGTGGATGATTGAACTGTTGCTCAATTGCCACAAAACTTGATGGAATCAGCCCAAACAGCCATTGAGTATTGCTTTTGGCGGGCATTTCAGCCCATTGCTCAGCAGTGTTAGTGCCAAATTCGGCCACATCGCTGGCCAAATGCGCTGCTCCACAAATATACAAAGCCTCATTTGGCTCAATCGCATGTTCGGCTAAATGTTGTTTGATGCGTGTCCACATATAGCGTTCACGCAAACGATCGTTGATCACATCCTGTGGTTTGCGGCCAAGTTGGTGAATTAAGCTGCCAACCAAGGTCATTACCTGGCGATAAATGGCATAATCGGCGTGCAAAATCACCCGCTCAACATATTGCTCCCACCACTCGGTAAAATGGCGTGCGTTGGAGTTTTGCAGCAAATAATGTAGAAAATCGTCAAATGTCGGTTCTAAAGAGCCAATCGTCACCCCAATCGACTTGCCATGCAGTTGGGCAGCCTCATCATCGTCATCAGTTGCATCTTCGTCGATTGTTGGCAAGGGTTGCCATTGAAACACATAATCAACTGGCCGATCAACAAAAACCAATTGGGTTTCGGGGTGGGTTAAGGCATAGGCAATCGCTTGATATTCAGCCGACGATTCAGTCAGCGGGGCAACCACGCTAATTGGCAACGCCTCGGCTGGAACCAGCTCGCTTTCGGCGGCAAACGCCTGAAACGCCACCGGCAATTTACAATCGCGCAAATGCCCCACTAATTCGAGCATATCCTCGCAAAGTTCAATATAAATAACTTTTGGCTGCTTTTGATGCAAGCGGCGTACCAGTTGCAAGGCCGAAGCAGGCGAATGATGCGCCACCGGAAACAGATCAAGCGGCTCGTGTTCAGCTCGCTCAACATCATGGGCCATGCGTTGGAGCAAGCGTTGCAGTGCCTCAGCATCTTCGCTGAAGGCTGCCGCTGTGGCCTTTAATTGTTGGGTTAGTGAATCAAGCATGGGTTTACCCCTCGATGACCTTCATTGCATCCTGACCGCCAGCCATGAAATCACGCCATTCACCTTGGTGTTTTTCGCTGTGTTTGGCCACCACGCTATGCCAAAATTTGTTCATCACGGCGATATCTTCGGGGCGGCGACGAACCAATGTGCCTACCAACGAGCGTCCAAGAATTTCTGGGGTGAGGCGTTGCTCGCCAAAGTAAGTCGAATAGAGCACTGCATCTTCCAGCACGCCAATTTGTTCAGCGGTCGAGAGCGCTGATTCAAGTTTGGCATCATCGGAGCTAGCACTGGCACTGGCTTCGCGCAAATCGGCGAAGGTTTGCAGCAAAACATCGAGCAAGGTTGGGGCAACGTCGATTCGCACTTGTTGGCGCTCCAAAAGCTCGGTCGTGCGAAACAGAATAATTTCGCGTTCTTGCTTTTTGTTGGTGACAACCGGAATATGCACAAAATTGAAACGCCGCTTGAGTGCCGACGAAAGGTCGTTAACCCCGCGATCACGGCTGTTGGCAGTGGCAATGATGTTAAAGCCTTGCTTAGCAAACACCACATTATCGTTGCGCAATTCAGGAATCGAAATATATTTTTCACTCAAAATCGAGATCAGCGCATCTTGGACATCGCTGGTACAACGGGTTAATTCTTCAAAGCGACCCATCGCACCAAGTTGCATGCTAGTCATAATTGGCGAGGGAATCATCGAATCACGCGATTGGCCAGCGGCAATCACCATAGCAATATTCCACGAATATTTAATTTGATCTTCGGTTGTGCCCGCTGTGCCTTGCACAACGTAGGTTGAATCGCCACAAACTGCTGCCGCCAGCAATTCGGCCAACCAGCTTTTGCCCGTGCCAGGATCGCCAATCAACAACAAACCGCGATCCGAGGCCAAGGTGACAATCGCCCGCTCGGCAATGCTGGGGTCGCCATACCATTTTTGGGCAATCTCGCGATCAAGCTTTTGAGCAGGGGTACTGCCAAGCACGAAGGTGCGCACCATCTGGGGCGAAAGTTGCCAGCGAGCAGGGCGTTGACCGTTATCCCGTTCGGCCAAATAGCGCAATTCTTCGGCATATTTGAGTTCAGCGGGCAAGCGCAAAACGGTATCAGACATTATGACAACTCCTTCATTACAAGGTAATAAATTGCTTAATTTGTTCGATCAGCTTGCGAGGGCTGCCAGCAAAAATTGGCCGACCCATCTCTTTGAGCTTGGTGCGGAACCAATCGTTGACGCTGAAATAGCCTGAACTGGTGACCGCCCCGACTGGAATAAAATGCACACCCGATTCGATCATGGATTTGATTGAATCCAACAGCACTTGATCCGAACCACCTTCGTAAAAATCGGTGATCAGCACCACAGCAGTTTTGCGTGGCTCTTGAATTTTTTCGCTAGCAAAGAGCAACGCTTCGTTGATGCTTGTACCGCCACCAAGCTGAGTGCGCAGCAACACCTCAAACGGGTCGTGCACCCACGGCGTGAGATCAAGCATGCGCGTGTCGAAAGCAATCAAATGCATATCGACATGCGGCAAGCCAGCAAAAATCGAAGCCAGAATGGTGCATTGCACCATGGCATCAACCATTGAGCCAGATTGATCGACGACCACGATCATGCGCATTGGTGTGCGTTTTTTGGCAGTTTGGCGATAGTACAAGCGATCGACATACAAGCGACCTTCATTGGAATTCCAATTGGTCAGATTGCGCCAAATTGTGCGTTTCAAATCGAGGTTGCGAAACACCCGCTTGGGTGGTACTGAACGATCAATTTTGGCTGAAACGGCTTGCATCACCTGCAAACGCAACACATCAGCCAATTCATCGACATATTGCTTGATTAAACGTTTGGCATTGATTAAGGCATTGCCCGAAAGATGGCTTTTATCGCGCAGCAATTGCTCAACCACCGCCATCGAAGGCGTAAGCTGGGCGGCAAGCCGATTATCTTGTAGCACTTCGCGCAAGGCCATGCGCTTGATCAAATCTTTTTCCAGCCCTTGGATAACTTGGCGCAACTCTTCTTCGGAGAGATCGAAGCCTGAGCCAACGCCCTGCCCACCTTGCAAACCACCAGGTTGGCTGGCTTGGCCTTGACCAGGCTGGCTTTGGCGCAACGCTCCAGGCTGAAACCCCAAACAACGCTCAAGATGCGCCACATCTTTGAGCCATTGGGCATACTCGGCAGCGCTGATCGAGCGTTTTTGGGTTTGGGGTCCAAAGACATTCAGCAACAACTTCGAAATAATTAACGAACGGCGCAAAGTTGTAGGATCTTGGCGATCATCAAGCTCGGTCAGGTTGAACTCTGGCTCAAGCTCAGGGTAACGTTGAAACAATTGATCCAGCGAGAGCGTTGGATGCAAAATCGACTCAGGCAAGGCCAAATCTTGGGCAATTTCATGGCTCATGCTGTCGAAATTTTCGCCCTGCTGGTCGTAGCCAAACATAGTGCTGAGCATGCGCCAATAGAGCACTTGGCGACGATTTAATAGCTCGGATTGGTTCATGATTTCTCCCTGAGCAAGCGGCTAGCACGCTCTTTGAGAATGCCAACAGCATTATTTTTGGGCGCTTTCTTGAAAACTTTGCCGTTTTCTAGCCCAATAAATAGTGGCTTGCCTTTTTTCAAGCTGGTTGCCAAAGGTCGCAGCAGCCATTCGCCAGCATCGTAGCGCACCAAACCAAACAAACGCTGAGCCGATTCAAGCACCGCCAAATCGATTTCAGTGCCGTTGATTAGACCAAGTTCAAACTTGAAACTGTGTTCGCCAGCGGTTATTGTGCAAGCTTCGGTAGTTTGATTGAGTTGATAGTTGCTCAAAACAACTGGCTCGGCCACATGGACTGGGTGGCGTTGTTGGGCTGCAAGTTGGGTTTGGGCAATCGCTTGTTTGGGGTCCAGGCCAAAATAGCGTTCGGCCACATCCAGCAAATCATATTTAGCACCCAAACTAGCGCTCTGCGCATCCCACAGCAATTGGCCTGTCGGCAAGCTCGCTGCATCGCGCAACACTAAGGCTTTGGCGCTGCTCAGGCTATCGAACAACAGGCTCAACTCAGGAAACAGCAACCACAATTGATCCTGCTGAATTGCCGCAACTTTATAGGCCGATTGGCTGATTGTAGCCAAACTAGCCTTAGAATCGGCCTCAAGCACAGCATAGACCACCAGACTAACCAGTGTGGAATGTTGTCGCCATTCGATGCCCAAGGGGTACAGCGTACCACTGACAGGTTGAGTTGGTGGGGTTGAATTCAGGCTGAGGGTCGAAAGCATGGCTCGCGTCCACAAATCGCTCCAACGAAACAATGGCAATTGTTCAGGCTGAAGTTGCAATTCATGCAGCCAACCAGAGAGAATCGCCGAAGTACGCAGATAATCGGGGTTAGTTTGCAGTTGGGCGAGGGTTGGCGTAAAGGCGTTGATCATCGCTGGCTCCAGCCGCGAAAAGCCCATTACTGCTAAATCGGTCAGCCAATGCTGCACGCTACCCAACAAGGGCGGAGTTGCGGCAAGCACCACGGCTTTTGATGTTGATTGATCATTGATTGGGCGACCAAGTTGCACCCGAATTTGCTGCGAAAGTTGATCATGCTGGGCGGCTTGCAGCGCTGCACGGGCAACCGCCAGCAACATAAACGCAGCTGGTTGAAACACACCATTACTCAAATCAGTCACAGCACTGAGCATCGCCTGCTCAAATGGCGTATTGCGGTAAACTTGAGCCAGCCGTTGCAAACTGGTTTGATGGCTATGATTGAGATTGGTAAAGCCTGCCAACAACAGTTGATCGATCGCTTGGATGAGATCGTTGCTCGCGCTAAATTCCGCTGATAGCATCACACGCCCCCTGCAAACCAATCCATCTCGGGCAGTGGCATTGAGCTGAGCGGAATTTCGAGCAATTGGAGTGAGCCAAGAAAACGGCTAAAAATTGCACCATGAGCTTGATTGGTATTATGGCCAACAATCCGCAAGAAATCGCCCAAATGGTTGATTTGGGCTGGATCGTGAGCAGATTGCAGATATTTCAAAATGCCTTCGATGCCAAATTGCTTAATGCCTTCGCCCAGCAAATTGGTGAGATGTTTGCAAGGGCTGCCACGCAAACCACCACAGGGGCGATTATTGTTGGTGCTACAGTAAAAATTGAGGCTGCGAGCCTCGAAATATGCCACATACACCCGCTGAATATCCGAGCCACTCGAAACCACGCCTTGCAAACGTCCATCGGCAAGCTCCACAAAGGGCACTTCTTGGACATTGCGTTTATCGGTTTGGCGGAAGATTTGGGGCGGGTTTAGTGATGAGGGAATCATCAAGCCTCCTTTGCGCTATGCAACACTCGATTAATGCTGTATCAACTCTTTATTTCAGCGCAAGCCTAGCATACCAAGTTCCTGTGACAGTCGCAGTCACAGTTAAGGCAAGCGGCCTAGCCTAAAATAGCCTATCATGCCAGCAATATGTGTGTGAGGTTGCTTGAATGAATGCTGATTCTGC
This sequence comes from Chloroflexota bacterium, assembly GCA_020161265.1. Lineage (NCBI taxonomy): Bacteria > Bacillati > Chloroflexota > Chloroflexota bacterium. Next base: position 258,748 of record JAIUOC010000004.1, read on the forward strand.
ATTGCTGCGTGCTCAAATTGCGCTCGAAGGCTTAGCGGTTGGTGACGCATTGGGAGGCTTTTTCGAGTTCGCCCATTCGACATTGCCGGCGCGGGTACGATTGCGCCAAGTGCCCCAAGGCCCATGGCATTGGACTGATGATACTCAAATGGCGGCTTCAGTATTTTCAATATTACGCCAAACCGCAACTATTGATCAAGACTTATTAGCCCAAAGTTTTACGCTGCATTATGAACGTTCACGCGGCTATGGCCCAGCTACCAGAGCCATCTTAGGCCGAATTCAGCGTGGTCGAAATTGGCGCGAGGAAGCACCTAGTTTGCATCAGGGCCAAGGTTCATTTGGCAATGGTGGAGCGATGCGAGTAGCGCCAATTGGAGCATTTTGGGCTGATAATCTGCCGCTCGTGGTGCAGCAAGCGGCGGCCTCTGCTGAAATTACCCATGCCCATCCCGAAGCGCAGGCAGGAGCAATTGCCGTGGCGATTGCTGCCGCTTTGGCTTGGCAAATGCGACAAACCACACAGCCAAACCCTACCAAATTTTTGCAACTCATTCAGCCGTGGGTTCCGACAAGCCAAGTCGCCGAGGGCTTAGCTGCGGCAATTCAGCTTGATTCGGCAACGCCAATTGCGACAGTTACTGCTAGGTTAGGCAATGGTAGCAAGATTTCAGCCCAAGATACCGTACCATTTGCCTTGTGGTGTACGGCCCAGCATTTAGCCGATTTTGAGCAAGCAATCTGGTTGACCTTAGAAGGCATGGGCGATTGCGATACCACATGTGCGATCGTTGGGGGCATCGTAGCTACCTATACTGGAATTGAGGGCATACCTGCTGCGTGGCGTGAAGCAAGGGAAGCATTGCCAGCTTGGGCTTTTGCTGAGCAGTTAAGCTAAATCCATTGGTTAAATTCAAAAAACGAATTATCATAAAGATACAGCTAGTTTAAGCGTGAATGCGCAACAAGTGTGGTGTAGAATCGCTGATGGTCATCCAAGGGGGCATATTTGAGAACCAATTTTGTGTTGATCGACTATGAAAATGTGCAACCAGCCACGATCGAATCATTAAACCACGAGCATATTAAACTGCTAATCTTCGTGGGAGCAAATCAGACCAAAGTGCCGATTGAGATTGCGGTCGCGCTTCAGCAGTTAGGCTCACGCGCCAGCTACATCCAAATCTCTGGTAATGGCAGTAACGCGCTCGATTTCCACATTGCATTTTATATTGGCCAATTAACGGCTCAAGAACCGAAGGCCCATTTTCATATTGTTTCCAAGGATACGGGCTTTGACCCTTTGATCCAGCACCTCAAAACTAAAAAAATATCGGTAAAGCGGGTTCAAAGCATCAGCGATATTCCCACAGCACAGCTAGCGCAAGCTGTAAAACCACCTAAACAACAGATAGTCCAAACCTCAGCGCAGCCTGAACAAATTACATTAATTGTTACAAATCTCAAACAGCGTGGTAGTTCAAAGCCTGCGACTGTAAAAACTCTAAGTAGCACGATCAGCTCGATCTTCGCAAAAAAACTATCGGAGTTAGAAATCGCATCGCTGATCAACCAGCTAAAAATTCGCGGAATCATTCAGGTCAATGATACGAAGATCAGTTACAAACTGACAAGTTAAAGCATGGGCAATTAATTACCCATGCTTTTGATTTAGATAAAGCTTACTGTTGTTGCTGCATTTGTTGCAACACCGCCGCCACGTCGCCGCCCTCAACCACCGACCAGCCTTCTAGTTGCGATGGTTGATCGGCTTGTAATGGCTCGTCGGCAAGGCACACTTGGACAGCTACTTCAAGTGTGCTTTGGGTTTCGCCCTTGAAAATGCCATGGGTCGGCGGCACATCAGCATAATCACGGCCAAGCGCCACCCGAATATGCCGATCGGCTACCACCACATTGTTGGTTGGATCAAAGCCAACCCAGCCAAGGCTTGGCAACCACGCCTCGACCCAAGCATGCGAGGCATCAGCCGCCGAACGCACGCTATCGTCGGTGCGATGAAACAGATAGCCACTCACATACCGCGCCGGAATTTGCAACCAGCGCAACAAACTGAGCATAATATGGGTGTAATCTTGGCAAACGCCGCGACGTGTGGCTAAAGCCTCGTCGATTGGCGAATCAGCGCGGGTACTCTGTGGAACATACTCGAATCTATCATAGATTGCTTGGGTAATTTGGCGAATCAACGTGAGTGGGTCGAGCTGTTTGCTCAGGCCAATTTCGCTAGCGAAGGCTTGGAGCAAATCGGTTGAGCGCACAAATTGGCTAGGGTTGAGATAATCCCACTCGTGGCCGTTCAAGGCATGATCTTCCAAAACTTGCCAGGTACTAAGATCAAGCGTGAAATCATCGGCTGGCGCTTGAATCCGATTTTCGACATAGGCTTGGGTGATAATTTCAAGCTGAGTATGCGCCCGTGGAATTCCAAAATGATGCACCGTATTGCCTTGCGAATCGTAATACACCAAGACTTTCGATTTTGGCTTGGTGGTTATGTCAAACGATAAGCAGCGTTGATCGCCCTCGGTGCGCGGTTGTTTACGAACTTCCATCATACTTTCGCTAATTGGGTTGCTATAGCGAAAGCGGGTAACGTGGCGAATGGTGTAGTACATAGCACCTGCCAAACTTCAAGCGTGAAATCAAATAGTTTCGAGGCCAAGGCTGGCCAAAAACCAGCTTGGCAAAGGTTCGCGGGCATGCAGCCATGGCGGTGGAATACAATCGCGGCCCAAAGTTCCCGCCAACAAGCCACCGACAATCGCGGCCATTGAAGTAAAATTGCCGCCAGCTGCACACACCTGCTCGATCGCCGCAGCATAATCATCGCGATAATGCACAGCACACCACAAGCACCACGGTACGGTAGCCTGGGCGCTATGCTGATAGCCATTGCTCAAACGTAAAGCAATGTGATGCCACATTTGGCGATCATTCATCGCCGCAGCTAAGACCAAACGATGCTCAAGGCTGCTACTTGGCACATATTGCCCAATCTCGGCCAAGATTGCCGAGGGCTGGCGCAGCGGTTGATCACGTTCGCGCCAGAGAATTGCGCCTGCCACCGCCACCGCCACCGCTCCCGCCACCGCCTCAGGATGGGTATGGGTGGTGAGCGCTGAAAGTTGAGCTTGTTGGGCAACCTCGCTCAGCGGAGCATCAGCCAAAAATAAGCCCAACGGAGCCACCCGCATAGCCGCGCCAACGCCAAACGAGCCTTGGCCATCGAATAAGTTTTGAGCATCGCTCATCACGGCTGCGCCATCACGCGGCTTGGCCAACAATTGATGCATCGAGCTGCCATAATCACGAACTGGGGTGTAGCGCAAGGCCAAATCGGCGGCCAACGCCGCACTATGCACCGCGCCATAATGCCATAATTGATCAACCAACGAACATGCCATCAAGGTTGCGTCTGTCCACAGCCATGGTGCTGGCAAAAGGCTGGGCTGGTCGGCAACGGCAAGCCCAGTTTGAACTTGCTGCCAAAGCTGTTGACCATAGGCCTCGCCCACCGATAAGCCCGTTAAGGCCGCCAACATGCGCTGTTGTGCTGCTGTCATGATCATCCTTATACCAATGCTGTCTCCACCGGATAACTAATAAAGGTCTGATAGACGTTGGTATGAATTTGTTGGCATTGCTGTTGAATGGTCGCTAAATAGCCGCTCAAGCCATCGGCCATAATCTCGTCAACTTGTCCATAATCCAAGCTTGCTTGTAAGCGTCCCGCCAAGCGTTTGACCCGATCGCCACGCCGTCCGACTGTATTGGCGGCAATTGCTTGAATCGAGGCCGCAACTTGGTCGGCGGCAAAACGCACCGAACGCGGCGATTCAGCGTTCAACAACAAAAATTCAGCAATTCGTTCTGGCCGAATATCAGCAGTATATACATTACAATAGGCCTCGAATGATGTACAGGACTTTAGCAACCCAACCCAATCTAAATAATTGGTTTGATCATCGGGTTTGCCCCCAGTTTCAGCAAAATGCACATCGAGCAAAATCGCCGTGGCCATGGCCCGCTCCATAAATTGGCCTAAACGCAGCCAATGCCAGCATTCGCCATGGCTCAATGTCGCAGTCGTAATGCCTTGAAATAGATGAATGCCCTCTTTCAACACATTATGCAGAAATTCATGTGGCTCCTGCCACATCTGATCCATCGTTGTGCGTTTGACCTGCAAATAGACCCGATTGAGTTGTTCCCACATTTCCGAGCTAATTTGTTCGCGCACTTGGCGGGCATTCTCGCGGGCAGCGCCAATTCCACTGACCAATGAGCTAGCATTGCTCACATCAAAGGTCAAGGCCTGCACCAACGCATAAGTTTGGGGAATACCCTCGTAATTCCAAGCCAAGTAGGTTTGCATGCGCTCCCAGCGACGTTCGGCAGCAGCCGGCGTTTGGTCGAGCATCAACGATAAATTCACATCAAGCAAACGGGCGGTATGCTCGGTTCGCTCAAGGTAGCGGCCAATCCAATATAAACTATCAGCAACCCGCGATAACATCAGCAACCCCCTGTTTTAATGATGATCCACGAAGGAGATAGGGCTATTGGCTATTGGCTTTTGGCTAGAGAAGCCATTGCACCCTCAAAAATATCCTGATAGCCTATAGCCATATGTTCTATGTTCTATGCTCTATGTTCTACGCTCTTTTCATCCCTCATACTTCATCCTTAATAAAGCACCCATGTATCTTTGCTGCCGCCACCTTGCGATGAATTGACTACCAACGAGCCACGCCGCAAGGCTACCCGCGTCAGGCCGCCAGGCACAATGCTAATTTGATCGCCAAACAAAATGTAGGGACGCAAATCGACGTGGCGCGATTCGAGTTTGCCATCAATAAAACAGGGAGCTTTGGAAAGCGCAAGGGTTGGTTGGGCAATGTAGTTGCGTGGGTTGGCAATAATGCGATCGCGAAACTGAGCGCGTTGCTCGATTGTGCTATGTGGCCCAATCAGCATATCGTAGCCGCCCGATTCACCGACCGCCTTAACCACCAATGAATCCAAATTATTCAACACATGCTGGCGTTGGCGATCATCGCTGAGCAAGAAGGTTTCAACATTGGGCAAAATCGGGTCTTCATCAAGATAAAATTTAATCATCGCTGGCACATAGGCATAAATCGCTTTATCATCGGCAACGCCTGTGCCCAAGGCATTGGCCAAGGCCACATTGCCAGCACGATAGGCATTCAACAAGCCTGCCACGCCCAGCACTGAATCAGGTCGAAAGGCTAAAGGATCGATAAATTCATCATCGACTCGCCGATAAATCACATCAACACGGCGCAAACCAGCGGTAGTCCGCATATACACCACATTATCGTGAACAATTAAATCGCGGCCTTCGACCAGCTCAACCCCCATCTGGCGGGCCAAAAAGGTATGTTCGTAATAGGCTGAATTAAAGACCCCAGGCGTAAGCAGCACAATCGTTGGGTCGCTGCGGCCTTGCGGCGCTAACGATCGCAACGTTGCCAACAAGGCTTGACCATAATGGTCGATCGAGCGCACCCCATAGCTCGAAAACAACTGCGGAAACACCCGTTTCATCACCAAACGATTGGCCAGCATATACGACACGCCACTGGGAACCCGCAAATTATCTTCTAGCACCGCAAATTGGCCGCTTGGCAAACGGATCAAATCGGTTCCAACGATCGAAACATAACGATCGCGTGGCACGCTAACCCCTCGCATTTGGCGCGAGAAATGGCGACAGCTATAGACCAATTCGCGCGGCACAACTCCCGCTTTTAGAATTGTTTCCTCGTGGTAAATATCGCGCAAAAACAAATTTAATGCAGTAACCCGCTGCGCCAACCCACGCTCAATCGTATCCCACTCTTTAGCCGTCAACAGCCGTGGCAGCAAATCATAGGGGAAAATGCGCTCAGTGCCTTCATCGCGACCATAGACTGTAAAGGTAATTCCTTGATTGAGAAAGGCCAAATCTGCTGCTTGCTGGCGACGAGCCAACTCATCAGGCGGCAACTCGCGCAGCCGTTCCGAGAGCAGCCGATAGTGTGGACGAGGCGTGTTTGGGCCAAGAAACAACTCATCGTAAGCGGTTTCGAGTTGATACTGACGAAAAGGGGCTACATCGGGCATAGCGTGCTCCTTGCAGTCTGTTCAGCATTGAAGGGATTTGAGGCAACATCGCCGCGTTGGGGGGAAAGAAGATGGCCTATAGTACCGATCTCCACAGATTTCGTCAAGCACCTAGCTACGTACTAGGCTCGTTGAGCGGCTTGGTTGGCCCAAAACCGCGTAGATTAAAACTTGCATAGATAGCCTGATCAGTGTAAGGTACAGGCGCGATGTCCAGCCCAGGTGCGTTGGCTGGCGGTGTCGAGGGTTTCAACTGTGCCAAGCTTCCAGCAGATTTGGGAACGAGTTTCTTTCTTAGCAGCCCTAGATATTCTGCTTGTTGCTGCCTTGATTTTTTGGCTGCTCGGAGTCATTCGCGGCACTCGTGCAGTGCAATTATTACGCGGGGTCGGCATTTTAGTCGTCGTAGCGCTGCTGGCTGGCTCAACCTTGCCGCTTACCACGTTGCGCTGGATCATTCGCGAAGCCCTCAGCCCAGCTCTCTTTGTGGCAATTCCGATTCTATTTCAGCCGGAATTACGCCGCGCCCTTGAGTCGTTGGGACGCACTGGCGAATGGTTTAATCGCTTTGGCAGCACCAATCGCTCCGATGTTGAGGAGATGATTAACACCATTTCGCGGGCAGCCAAACAATTATCACAACAAGGCATCGGCGCATTAATGGTGATCGAACGCGACACTGGCTTGCAAGAATATGCCGACCGTGGCGTGATCGTCGATTCGCGCATCTCCGTGCCCTTGCTGGTTAATATTTTCTTCCCCAACGCGCCGCTCCACGATATGGCGGTGATTTTTCGGCGCAACCGCATTTTGGCCGCCAACTGTGTGCTACCACTCAGCGAAAATGTGGTTGGTAGCACGCGCTATGGCACGCGCCATCGTGCCGCTTTAGGCATCAGCGAACAATCTGATGCAATTTCAGTGATCGTTTCAGAAGAAACTGGCAGCATTTCGATTACTCACGATGGCCGCATGGTACGCCATTTAACTGAAGGTCGTTTACGCAAACTGCTGGCTGGCTTATTGCGCGTCGAACTAAGCGAGGAAGAAGAAGTATGAGTAAGCTTGCAGGTAGCCCATTACGCGCCTTCGTTGCCGCAGTCTTGGCCAGCATCATTTGGGTGTTTGTCAGTTTCACCGAAAATCCGCAGCAGGTTACGCCATTTACCAATTTGCCAATTCGCGCCGAGGGGCTGAGCAGCAATTTAACCTTAGTTGATGGCGAAGGTCGGCCAATTCCCGTGCCCGATGATGTTGTTAACCTGAATGTTTCTGGCCCCCAAGATACAATCACCCGCATCACTAAGCAAAATGTCCAACCATTTATTAATATCGCAGGGCTAGAGCCAGGCTCACATGAAGTTGCAGTGCAAGCTCGCAGCATTCCTAGCCGCTCCGATCTCGATTTTCAGAGCTTTCAGCCCGCCACAGTTTTAGTCCAGATCGAGCAGATCATCACGGCCTCGCTGCCATTGACCATCACCACGGTTGGTCAGCCACCAACCAGCTATGAAGCCAGTTTGCCAATTGCCAGCGTTAATGGCGAGATGATCAAACAGGTGACAATAACTGGGCCAGCCAGCCAAGTTAATAAGGTCGTTGGTGGCGAAATTACGCTTGATCTTTCGTCGCAAACCAGTAACTTGCGTACTCGCCGCAATATTATCGCTGTCGATATTGCTGGGCGAGATGTTGAAGGCGTGACAGTTAGCCCTGAGTTAGCTGATATCGAAGTGCGGATTTTATCCAGCAGCGGGATCAAACGTGTGCCAATTATTTACACAACCCTCAACAGTCCACCAGCGGGCTACCGTGCTGAGGTAGTGCTTGAACCAGCCTTCGTAACATTAATTGGTAGTGCGCAGCGCTTAACCGAAGTTGAATTTGTTGAAACCCAGCCGCTCAATTTGCCCAATAGCACTCAAAGTTACACTGCAACGATTAAATTGCGCTTTCCGATTGGGGTAACTCCGCGCGATGCCCAAGCCGCCGATAGCACGATCGCCACGATTCGCTTTGTGCCAATTAGCACCGAAATTGTGCTCAACCTGCCGCTCGTCCCGCGCAATTTGCCTGCTGGCCTCGAGTTGAGTTACCAACCCAAACAGCTTGAAGTAACCTTGCGTGGCAACGCTCAAAACCTGCAAAACCTCAATAATTTGGCGTTAGTGTTGGATTTAGCTGGACGGAATGCTGGCAGTTACAGCATTCAGCCCAGCCTTAATCTGCCAACGGGCATCACATTAGCCAAACCATTGACTGCAATTTCAGTAACTCTAAGTGCGATTATCGTACCCACAGCTGAGCCAACCAGCCCGATTGAACCGACTGAGCCAGCAACTACGCCAATCGCCACCCCAACCGTGACCGAGCCAATTAGCCCAACCGAACCAATTAGCCCGACCGAGCCAATCTCGCCAACATTAACGCCCTAGCGATTTAAATGATGATCATAGTTGCCATAAGGGGTGAGCTATGCTATAATCGCGCGGTCAATTGATTGGCACGAAAAGAAACGGCGTGTGAAGTTCACACGCTTGTTGTTTGTCCAGCGACCGTATCCGCTGTATGCCAATGAACTTTAGCGATTAATCAGCGCCGAGAGATACGGCTCTACGCACTAGAAATAAAGGCAGAGCAATGCAACAGGCTCCCGTTATTCACGAAATTGAAAACGAATATCTGCGCAAAGATGTGCCAGAATTCCGCGTTGGCGACACGGTTCGCGTTAGCGTCAAAGTTGTTGAAGGTACTCGCGAACGGATTCAAGACTTTGAAGGTGTCGTAATTCGCCGCCGCCGCATGGGTGTCAACGAAAACTTTACCGTGCGCCGGATTGCCTCACACGGTATTGGTGTTGAGCGGACATTCTTGCTGCACTCACCCCGGATCGACGGCGTGAAATTGGTACGGACTGGTAAAGTTCGCCAAGCCAACCTGTACTACCTGCGCGGTCGCACTGGTAAAGCCGCTCGGATCAAAGAACGTCGCGGTTAATCGTTTTCGTTATAGCTGCAAAACCCTGCGCGGGTGTGGGCCAAGCCTGCACTCGCGTTTGTATTTTTGGGAGCATTGACGATGCTGCAACGAATGCAAGCGTTGGTTATTTGGGCTTTTGAGCGTTTTTATCACGAAGCGGCCTTTACTTATGATCTGGTTGCATGGCTCATGTCACAGGGCTATTGGAGCCAATGGGTATTGGCAGCCTTGCCTGAGGTTGCCGATCAGCGCTTGCTGGAGCTTGGCTGTGGCACGGGCTATGTCCAACAAGCTCGCCAACATCAACCAAACCTTACAATTGGCCTTGATGAATCGCGCCAAATGTTGGGTTTGAGCCGCCGCCGAGCGCCCCAAGCCACGCTGGTTCGGGCAGTTGCCCAAGCCTTACCCTATGCTGATGCCAGTTGGTCAGCGGTGCTTTCGACCTTTCCAGCACCTTATCTATTTGATCGACGCACTTTGGCCGAATTGCAACGAATCCTAACCAGCGATGGCAAATTGTATATCGTCGATGGCGGCAGCATTCCCAATGGCCTATATGCACTGATCATCGGGTTAATTTATCGGCTGGTGTTTGGGCGACACAGTAACCCTGAAGCGCTAACCAGCCAACTTGACCCGCGCATCCAGCGTTTACAAGAAGAAGGCTTTCGCGTCAGCAGCCAAATCAAACAGGTTGGGCGCTCGCAAGTCCAAATTTTTATCGCCGAAAAATCCAATCACTTATAAATTAATCCTTTTGGCCATAGGCTTATTCAGATCAAGCCTGATCCCTAGCCCCTGGCCGCTAACCCCTCAATAATTATGACAATTGGAATTTACGAAGAACAACAACTTTGGCACAAGGGTGCGCAAATCGTCGCCGGAGTCGATGAAGTTGGTCGCGGCTGCTGGGCTGGCCCAGTTGTCGCCGCTGCCGTCAGCTTCCCAAGTCATTTGCTCAACGACCCTGTGGCCTTGGCAGGCATCAACGATTCGAAAACCTTGAGTGCCGAAGCTCGTCAGGCAATGGCCCAACAGATTCGCCACTTGGCCAGCGGGATTGGCCTTGGCGTGGTTTCGGCCCATCTGATCGATTTATTTGGGATTGCTGAAGCTACCAAATGGGCTATGATGCATGCGGTTTTGAGCCTGCCAAGCTTGCCCGATGGCTTAGTGATCGATTGGGTTAAATTGCCCGAATTGCCATTATTACAACGCTCGCTGCCTAAGGGTGATGCAATCAGCATTTCGGTGGCAGCGGCCTCGATTATTGCCAAAGTCTATCGCGACAACTTGATGCATGAATACGACCAACGTGACCCGCGTTATGGCTGGGCCGCGCATAAAGGCTATGGCACAGCCCAACATCAACGAGCCTTGGCAGCCCACGGCCCATCGGGCTTGCATCGACGCTCGTTCAAGCCACTAGCAGCCTTCGTTGATTGACAAAATCGCCAGAGAATGATACTAAGGTCAAACATGGCTTTTATGGAGTGTTGATATGCCTTCGCCATATTATGATCAGGGACGGCGTGATGCGGAAAATGGCACGCTGAATCAATTGTTTTATCACACCTACCACGATTATAAACGTGGCTATGATGAAATTGTGAATGGCCCACCCAAACCAAAGCCAAATTTCCTCTTTTTCTTGATTCCGGCGCTACTGCTGGTGGGGCTGGCTGGCGGTTGGTTTCTACGCGATCGCGGCGTTTTGAGCACGCCACCAACTCCGCTGGTTGTGATGGTGACGGTAACGCCAGTCACTGCTTCGCCGACCTTCCCACCATTTGCGATTGCCACTCCTGCCCCACCAACCCCAACTCAACTGGTGATTGAAATTGGGGGCGAGGCGATCACCCTCGAACAAGTGCGCATCCGGCCTGATCCCAGCATTCAAGGTGAGCCGATTGGGGCGCTTGATCCAGGCGAGCTGATTACGATCATCGATGGGCCACGCCAAGGCGATGATTACACCTGGTGGCTGATCGAATCGGCAATTGGCCAAGGTTGGGTTGCTGAAGATTTTATTCAAGCACGCTAAAGGAACAATTATGACCGATCACGCTGTTCTTGATGAATTAAATGGCCGCTATGGGGATTTCGGTGGACGCTATGTGCCTGAAACCTTGATGGCCGCGATCGAAGAATTAACCGAAGCCTTTTTTCGGATTCGCACCGACCCTGAGTTTCAGGCCGAACTCCAACATTTGCACCAGACCTATACGGGCCGACCAACTGCCCTAACCTATGCCCGCCGCTTGACCGAGGAATTGGGTGGTGCTCAAATTTGGCTCAAACGCGAAGATCTGACCCACACTGGCGCACATAAAATCAATAATGCCCTGGGTCAAGGCTTGTTGGCCAAACGCATGGGCAAGCAGCGGATCATCGCTGAAACTGGCGCTGGTCAGCATGGCGTTGCCACCGCCGCCGTTTGTGCGCTGCTTGGGTTGCAATGTGTGGTCTATATGGGCACCGAAGATATGGAGCGCCAAAAGCCCAATGTCTTTCGCATGCGCTTGCTAGGAGCCGATGTACGTGGAGTTAGCACTGGCTCGAAAACCCTCAAGGATGCAGTTAACGAAGCCATGCGCGATTGGGTCAGCAACCCCGATTCGTACTATTTGCTTGGCTCGGCGCTTGGTCCACATCCCTACCCATTGATGGTTCGCGAATTTCAAAGCATCATCGGGATTGAAGCCCGCGAGCAAATTTTAGCAGCAACTGGCAAATTGCCCAACACGATTATTGCCTGTGTTGGTGGTGGCTCGAACGCTATCGGTATGTTCCACGCCTTTATCAACGATGAACATGTTGATTTGCGAGGGGTTGAAGCTGGGGGTCATGGAATTGAACTTGGTCGCCATGCAGCGCGGTTTGCAGGCGGGCGCTTGGGCGTTTTCCAAGGCACCCGTTCGTATGTGCTGCAAAATAGCGATGGTCAAATTGCCAATACCCATAGCATTTCTGCTGGCCTCGATTATGCTGCTGTAGGCCCAGAGCACGCTTGGCTCCACGACGAAGAACGGGCTTTCTATACCTATGCCACCGACGAAGAGGCCTTGAATGGTTTTCAAATGCTCTGTCGAACTGAAGGCATTATCCCAGCCTTAGAATCGTCGCATGCGATTGCCGAAGCTGTACGTTTAGCCCCAACCATGAGCAATGAAAGCATTATTTTGGTCAACCTGTCGGGGCGTGGCGATAAAGATATTTTCACCGTTGCAGATGTATTGGGAGTACAAATGTAGCGGAATGGCTTCGAGCGAAGCCAATGTGTAAGGAGTAGTTATGGCTCAATCGTGTGTCGTTTGTCGAGCCGCGCTTGCCGATGGCTCGGTCTATTGTTCTGAATGTGGCTCGCGGCAGCCCGCCGCAGGTCAATCAACCCAAGTACTGGGTAGCGGGGTTTTTGGGTCGCAGCCCCTACCAAGCGGCAGCGATCATGATGATTCGCCATATGCACCACGGCGGAGCGGCACGCAACCGCTGAATGATCCACCAACCCAAGTCGTCAACAACTACCAAAGCCCTAGCTCAACCAGCAATTTTGGTGGCTTTGGGCAAGGACCATCAACTCAACCTAATTTTCCGTTGCCTCAATATACCCCACCGACCCCACCCAACTATGCCCAACCTACTGCAAAATCGAATAAGCTTGGGCGTTGGTTGATTGGCGGCGGTTTGGCTTTGCTATTGGTAGCGGGCGGCGCAGGGGCATATTATTTCCTCGGCAACAACGATTCAAACAATGGCGGTAGTGGCAATGTTGCGACTGGCCCAACCTGGACTCCGATTCCAACCAAAATCGCTGAGCCAACCGAACAAGCCGTAGGCGATCCATTGGTTGAGCCAACCAACGAGCCAACTGTCGAGCCAACCCAAGGCCAAAGCGATCCAGTTGATCAACCAACACCAACCAATGAATCCAACGATTTGCCAACTCAAGCGGCTGGTGGTAGCGCCCCAACTGATCTCACTGGCGAGCTGATTTATCTTGATGATAGCTTTGAATTGGTGCGCCAAACCATGAGCACTGGCTCAGTCAGCCCGCTTGATCTTGGCGGACAAGCCTATTACAACGATTTATTGAGTTGGTCGCCTGATGGCAAAACTATGGCCTTTTTTGTCCGCGATGGCGCAAAAACCAATATTTATTTAGCTGATGGTGATGGCGCGAATATCCGTAGCGTGATTGAATTGCAGGATGTGGCTCCCCAAAGCTTGAGCTGGTCGCCTGATAGTAGCAAATTTGCCTTTGTCACTAGCGACATCGATTTTGAAACCAAGGAAGATCAAAATCTCTATGTTTTTGATCTGACCAGCAATAGTGAAAAACAATTGACAACCACGGGCTTGATCGATTTTGAGCCCTTGAGTTGGTCGCCTGATAATCAAACGATTTTGTTTGCTGCTGGTCAGGATGGCATCGAATTCAGTGTGATTAATGCTGATGGCAGTAATCAGGCCAAACTCGCCGATGTGTTTACTTCTGATGCATGGTGGACCAAGGATAGCAAAATCATCTACGACGATTTTTGCGATCGTTCAAACTTTGATCGGGGAGTTTGTTTGCTCGACCCAGCCACGGGCGAAGTTGAAACATTGCAAAAAATTGGCGATTTTTACCTGAGCGGAATTTCGCCCGATGCCAATTGGTATATGCTCGATAATTATAATGATGGCTCGTTGTTGCTGATCAATGCCGATACTGGCGATAAAGAATTAGTTGCACCACCAAGCAGCGGCGGCTCATATGAAATTCGGGTGTGGGGCAAGTGGTCACCTGATCGCCGTTATGTAACTTATGAAACGATTGGCCAAGGCACGTTTATCTATGAAATTGGCTCGGGCCAAGCCGCCGCACCTTTCGTCAATGGCTCAATCATTGAATGGCTGCCGTAATTAGGGATGAAGGAAATTTTAACCGCGAAGGACACGAAGAACGCTAAGTTTGTTTAAGGATCATGGCTTGTTTAGACATACAGTAGGCTAATCCGATAGATCTGTGCTCTTCTGTGGCTAAAAAGCAATCTTCGTGCACTTCGTGTCCTTCGCGGTTACTGTACTCCTGCTCCCTGACCCCTTAAAAATTAGCGCAGCCCAAGTTGTTGATAGGCCCGTAACAAGGTAGCATTGGCAACTTCAGCAGCGCGTTCAGCGCCGCGCTTGAGAATCCCATCGAGTTCAGCTGGATCAGCGGTGAGCTGATTGTAGCGTTGTTGCAATGGCTCCAAGGTTGCAATCACCACATCAGCGACTGCACCTTTGAGCTTGCCATAGCCTTGGCCTTCAAATTCAGCCTCAATCGTGGCTTTATCTTTGCCAGTCAAGGCTTGGTAAATCCCCAAAAGATTGTTGACCCCAGGTCGGGTTTCGTCGAATTTGATTTCGCTGCCCGAATCGGTGACCGCCCGCATCATGGCCTTGCGCGTCGCCTTCAAATCGCCCAATAAAGGAATTGAATGATTGGCAGCTTTGTTGCTCTTGCTCATTTTCTGGGTTGGGTCGTCGAGGCCCATCACCCGCGCCGCCACAGGTCGAATCAAAGCCTCGGGAATCACAAAGGTTTCGCCATAAAGATGATTAAAACGTTCGGCAATATCGCGAGTTAGCTCAATATGCTGACGTTGATCATCGCCCACTGGCACAACTTGGGTGTCGTAGAGCAAAATATCGGCAGCCATCAGCGTTGGATAATTCATCAAGCCAGCCGCTACGGTTTCTTGCTTTTGCGATTTATCCTTAAATTGGGTCATGCGATTCAACCAGCCCAAGGGTGTTTGGCAATTTAAAATCCAGCCTAGCTCAACGTGAGCTGGCACATGCGATTGGACAAAAATCGTGGCATGCTCAAGGCTAATGCCTGCGGCCAAATACAATGCGGCCAAATCACGCACATTTTTGCGCAACTCGGCTGGATCTTGTGGCACAGTGATCGCATGCAGATCGACAATACAGAAGAAATTATCGTATTGATTTTGCTCTTGGACCCAGGTATGAATCGCCCCCAAATAATTGCCAAGGTGCAAATTGCCCGATGGTTGAATGCCCGAAAAAACCCGTGGTAACGAACCCATAATGGCTACTCCGTCTAACTAAAACAAGGCCGTCTCTCGAATCCACATACGGGACGAGAGACGGCTTGATTCTCGCGGTACCACCCGAATTCGCAACCATCATCATGGTTACGCGCTCGCAGCCCGCTAACGGAGGCAATCACGGCTCAGCCTACTACTAGGTAGCAACCCAGATTCGGTGAGCAACTCAGCGGGCCATTCAGCAAAGACAGCTTGATTATCCTCGCAGCCAAGGGATAACTCTCTGAACAAGTGCGCTTTTGCTTACTCTTCCGCGTCAACGTCGTTTTCAATTGTTGGCTATTCTATTCAGCCTGTGCGTGCTTGTCAATCCGCCCAACGATTGAGCGGGTTAGGGGCCAGAATTCAGGGGTTAGTTTGAAACCGCGAAGGACGCGAAGCTGTTTTTTGCCACAGATTTATTTGATTAGCTTGCTATGCTCAACACCTGATCCCGAACCTCGACCCTAGTAGCCCTCATATGTTCTATGCTCTATCATACCAGCCCCTGACAACTGAACCCTGACCCCTCGTAAAAAATCTATCTGCTTATGTGCAATCAGTCATAAGTATGGCGGTAGCAAAGGTGTTTCAATGGTAAAATATCCAGCAGACGCTTCCAACTGGAAAGGGATTTCATGGCGCTTTCGAATAGTGAATTTGTAGTTGAACGATCGTGGAAGATCAATCGTTCAACGCCGTTGCGCTGGGTTTGGTCGCATGCGCGGCGCAATCTTTGGTGGATTATTGGGCTGTTTATTGGGGCATTTGGCAACGCATTATTCGCCGCTCAAGTGCCAGTCGTCACGGGCCAAGCCTTCGAGGCGGTTAAAGCTGGCGATAAAAATGGTTTGTGGTGGGCGGCTTTACTGATTGTTGGCGGGCAATTTTTGCGGGCATTTGTCCAGCTATTGCGCAATTTCTCCTCAGAAGTGATCGGTCAACGGCTCGAACGCGATGTGCGCGATGAACTCTACACCAGTTTATTGGGCAAAAGTATGGCCTTCCACGATAGCCAACCAACGGGTGATGTGATGGCCCGCGCCACCAATGATGTGCGCGAAATGAACCTGATGCTCAATCCTGGGGTCAACTTGGTGGTTGGCTCGGCGATGTTTTTGATTATGCCGCTGATCGCCTCGCCTCACCCACAACTGTTGGTTGTGCCAATTCTATATTTGGTGTTTTATGGGCTGTTGGTTTGGCACTATTTACGCCAACTCAAGCCTGTCACCACGGCAGTACGCCAAAGTTTTGGTGAACTCAACGCCACCTTAGCCGAAGCAATCGACGGCGTAGAAACGGTCAAAGCCACCGCTCAAGAAGAGCGGGAGCGCAATCGATTTCGGGCAGCCGTCAGCAAATGGCGCAATGCATTTGTGGCCCAAGGCAATGTGGAAGCGGTCTTTTTACCAGTCTTATTGCTTGGTTTAGGCCAAGGCTTGGGCTTTATCCATAGCCTCATCCTGTTTCGCAATGGCCTGATTAATGTTGGCGATGTCGTTTCATTCAATGGCCTATTGCTGTTGTTTGGCTTCCCAACTTTTACCGCCCAATTTGCCTACTCGCAGCTTTCGAGCGGCCTTGCAGGCGGGCGACGTATTTTAGAATTAATTACGACAGAAACTGAGCTTGACGAAAATGCCCAAGGTTATGCCGAGCCAATGCGCGGCGAAATTGTCTTTGAGAACGTAGCCTTTGGCTATCATAGCGAGGTTGATGCAGTGCAAAAAGTCAGTTTTCGAATTGAGCCGGGCCAAACAGTGGCCTTAGTTGGTCAAACTGGCGCAGGCAAAACAACGCTGACCAAATTGCTCAACCGCACCTACGATACCCGCGAAGGTCGCATTTTGATCGATGGCGTTGATGTGCGCGATTGGAATTTAGCAGCTTTGCGCCGCCAAATCTCAATCATCGAGCAAGACATTTTCTTATTTTCGCGCTCAATTGCCGATAATATTGGCTTTGGTGTGCCCAACGCTACCCGTGAGCAAATTATCGAGGCCGCCAAAGCAGCCCAAGCCCACGATTTTATCGGGCGACTCGCCGATGGCTACGATACGATCATCGGCGAACGTGGCGTGACGCTCTCTGGTGGGCAACGCCAACGCCTAGCCTTGGCACGGGCCTTCTTGACCGATCCCACAATTTTGGTGCTTGATGATTCGACCAGCGCGATCGACAGCGCGACTGAAGATCGAATTCAACAAGCGATTGAACAAGCCTCGCAAGATCGCACCACAATTTTGATTACCCATCGGCTTTCGCAAATTCGCTGGGCCGACCTGATCATCGTGATTCGCAAAGGCACAATTAGCGCTGTTGGCACACACGAAGATCTCATGCAGCAATCCGAAGCCTATCGGGCAATCTTCGCTAAATTATGAAGGATGAATTATGAAGGATGAATATGGGGTTTAAGCTTTCATCCCTCATCCCTCATCCTTTCCAAAAAAGCCTATCGGGCAATCTTTGCCAAATTATGAATTACGAAGAATGAATTATGAAGGATGAATATGGGGTTTAAGCTTTCATCCCTCATCCCTCATCCTTCATCCTTTCCAAAAGGGTGCTTATGTTTGCAGGATTAGATACCGAAAATTATGATCGTCAGTATGGCGACCGCGAATTAATGGGGCGTATGTTGAGCTATTTTCGTGCTCATCGGCGCACCGCATTTTGGACGATAGCCCTGATTTGTGGCTTGGGCTTACTCAATACTGTACCGCCATTTTTGGTCGCCCAAGCCGTTCAGCGGATTGGCGAAGCCAACCCCGATTGGAATTTTATCTGGTTGCTTGCCAGCGGTGGGGTGGTTTTTGGGGTGCTGCAATGGGCTATGGGCTGGTTGCGCCAACGCATGACCGCGCAAATTGTGGCCGATGTGATTAGCGCTCTACGCAATGATGCCTTTAACGCGGCTATCAGCCATGATTTATCGTTTTTTGATGAACTGCGTTCAGGGCGGATTATTAGTCGCATCACCTCGGATACCCAAGAATTTGCCCAAGTTTCACGCTTGATCATCGAAATCGTTAGCCAAGTACTCACGGTGATTGCGCTATTGGTCTATTTGCTTAGCGTTTCAGTACCGCTCAGCTTGGGGATTATTGGCTTCACCCCGATTGTGATTGGATTGGCCTTGGGCTTTCGGCGTTTGGCACGTTTCGTCACGCGTAAAGGCTTTCAGGTGCTGGGCGAAGTTAATAGCTCAATTCAAGAAGCAGTAACGGGGATTAGCATCGCCAAGAATTTTCGCCAAGAAGCGCGAATTTATGGTGAATTCAGCGAGATCAACCAACAATCGTATGGGGTTAACCTGCGACGTGGTTTTGTGCTCTCGAATGTGTTCCCAACCTTGAACATTGTTTCTGGTTTTGGCACAGCGGCCTTAATTTATTGGGGCGGCTTGTCGGTGATCGATCTTACAATTAGTTTGGCAGCTTGGTATGTTTTCGTGCGCTCGGTTGATCTCTTTTGGTTTCCCTTGCTAAACATCTCGGCTTTTTGGAGCCAATTTCAGGCTGGCTTGGCAGCGGCTGAGCGCATTTTTGCTTTGATTGATGCCGAACATAGCGTCAAACAACACGATCAGCAAACCACCAAACGTCTGCGCGGTGAAATCGTGTTTGATCATGTTGAGTTTCGTTATGGGCGCAAAGAGCCTGTGCTCAACGATTTTAGCCTGACGATCGCGCCAGGCGAAAGCATTGCCTTGGTCGGGCATACGGGCGCTGGCAAATCGAGTATCGCCAAATTGATCACCCGCTTTTATGAATTTCAATCAGGCAAGATTACCGTCGATGGTCATGATATTCGCAGCTTGGATTTGCGTAGTTATCGCCAGCAATTGGGAATTGTGACCCAAACGCCATTTTTATTTGATGGCACAGTTGCCGATAACATTCGCTATGCAGCGCCCCAACTGAGCGATGCCGAACTTGAAGCAGTTGCCAACCAAATTGGCGGTGGCGAATGGCTGGAAACCTTGCCCCAAGGCTTGCAATCGCAAGTTGGCGAGCGCGGCAATAAACTTTCGCTTGGGCAACGCCAGTTGGTGGCCTTGACGCGGGTGTTGGCGGCGCAACCAGCGATTTTCATTCTCGATGAAGCAACTGCCAGCATCGACCCATTTACTGAAACCCAAATTCAACAAGCCATGGATTTGATTCTTTCGCGCTCGACGGCAATTTTAATTGCCCATCGCCTTTCAACCGTGCGCTCGGCAGATCGGATTATTGTGCTGAATCAAGGCCAAATTATCGAAGAAGGCAACCACGATCAGCTGATGCAGCAAGGCGGGCATTATGCCGATTTGTATGATACCTACTTCCGCCATCAATCGCTGAGCTACATCGAATCGCGCGGGGCAGTGCGCAGCGTTTAGCAAATATTTCGATTTGGGCTGCCCATAATAGCAAGACAGTGCTACAATTTCATAGGTATCTAGGAGGCTATGGTATGGCTTTGAACGAAGAACAACATTCAACATCAAGTAGCACGTTGGTCGCAGAATTGGCTAACTATGGCGTAGCCGCAACGGTTCGCACTGCGCTCACCAGCATATTGGATACAGCACCAGGTGCGATGCTCTATCGCTTTAATCCAGCGTATTTGGCCGAAGAATTAGGGCTTTCGCGGCGGGCGGGCTTACAATTGATGGCCGCAGCAGTGCGCGTTGGCTTGTTCGACCTGAATTGGGAAGCTCGTTGCATTTATTGTGGCTACCAAGCCCATGCTTTTGATAAATTGACCCAAGCCCATTCGCAACAATATTGTGCCATGTGCCGTGATGATTTCCCTGCCACGCTTGATGAAGGCATTCATGTGACCTTCACGGTGGCGGCGCAGGTGCGCAGTTTGCCAGCAGGCATCGACAACGACCCATGGCGCGAAGCAATCGATCAACGTTTAGGCGTAACAACCTCGCACGAATTATTGACCGTCCAAGCCTTCCGCGATTTGTTTATCGACGAACCATTGCCCGATGGCGAAAGCTTCCAAATCAAATGGGCTGCCTTGATGTTCACCGATCTTGGTGGGTCAACCGCCTTATATGCGCGTAAAGGCGATCCACGGGCCTACAGCTTGGTGCGCGAACACTTCAACATCTTGTTTGCTGTGGTCGATCAAGCAGGTGGCGCGGTGGTCAAAACCATTGGCGATGCAATTATGGCGGTGTTTGTTGATGGCGCGGCGGCAGTCAAGGCTGGCCAAAATGCCTTGGCGGCAATTGAGCAATTTAATATCGACCGTGAATTAGGCGATGATGAACGCTTGACGCTCAAAGTTGGCGTGCATGCTGGGCCAACGCTGGCCGTGACCTTAAACGATCGGCTTGATTACTTTGGTACAACGGTGAATGCCGCTGCCCGCGTGCAATCAAGCGCCAATTATGCCGAGTTGGTGGTAACCCAGCAAGTGCTCGAAGCGCCAGGCGTGGCCGAAATTCTCCCCAGCGATTTGGCCAACGAAACCCTGATTTTGCGTGGCCTTGATGATTTACCCTTCAACGTCGTGCGCTTCCATAACTAAATTGCGTTTGATCAGCAACCATCCTCAGCAATTTAGGGATGGTTGCTCGTTTAACATCGCTACATAAACAATAACCAAATCAATAACGCTGCCCCAATTACAACTCCGCCAACCACTAAACCAAGCATAAAACCATTGCTTTGTTGCGGTTGGTTCCAAGGCAAGGGGGAGCCACCAAGCGGATCGGCGGTTGGGGCAGAAGTTTTCCAAGTGGTCGAACTGGTTGTTGTTTGAGGGTTACCAAAATTGCTTTGAGGGCTACCGAAATTATTTTGAGGATTGCCGAAATTATTTTGGCCTTCAAGAATATCGGGAATGCCATTGCCATCACGATCAACAAACACCTGCTTGAGCTGATCGTTTGCGCCATTCGTCAGATCAATCTGTTGTTGATTGAGATTGACTGATTGGACCTTGCCAGTTTGATTGAAAATATCGGGCACGCCATCGCCATCGTGATCGCCCAATAAGCCCAGCGTTTGTTGATAGAGTTGGCGATCCTCAGCGGGCATTTCATCAACACTGCGATACTCACGACCATTGACAATCAAGTTTGGCATAATAGGCTCCTAACTAGTCAACATTCGCACCAACACACGCAACCGATCATAATCGTCGCGCAGCAACCGTGCTAATTCGCGGCCTGCATACAATTCATATTCGCGCCGATTGGCTTGCAGCGCCGCCGCATGGCGAATCGCCGTGCCTAGCAATTCATCAGCAATCGGCAAATTGGCATGCAACACCATGCGAAAGAAATCGCAATGCTGGGTAAACCGCTCTACTGTATCATCATCGCATAAATGGACACTGTAGTGCACGGTTGGCGGTTGCGGCGGCAAATAGTGAATAATCCGACCTGCTCGCTCGTAGCCAATCACTAAAGCGCTCCACTCGGTTTGTAGCACCGCCGCCAGATCAGGGTGTTCGCTATAAATTTGGCCGTCGTAGAACTCGCTACCATCATAGCGCCGCCCGCCACGCACCATGGCCTTGCCACCAAGATCACGGCTGCCAGTGCGAATATCATAGACTAAGCCATAAATGCATAAATCGTTATCATAGCAACCAGCTTTGATCAACGAGCCAAATGGCGGTGCATTCAATAATTCATAGGCTCCGGTTGTCCACTGAGTGGAACTTGCTTCGATCACTTCGCCAATTCGTTGTTCTATCATATGCGTTGGGTATAGGCTATCAAGGATAGGCTATAGCTAAAAGAGTTAAACCCGCACTTGGGCTTTGGCATCTTGTTTTAATGATGAGCCATTGTTCAAACGGGCATGCCACAGCGCTTGCTCGATCATCTGGCGAAACACCCGACGATCGCTTTCGCGCACGACGGCTTGCTCATGCGCCCGCGCTAACGCCACCGGATAGCCACCACCACGATGCGCTTGATCATACGCTACTGCGTGAATCAAATCAACCCATTCGGGGCGTTGCGCCACCCATTCGGGCATTTCGATCCGCGCCAATTCAGCACCAACATTTAAATAGAAGAAATAAATCGCATGGTCGCGATATTCTTCTACGTTGATTTTAGAGAGGCTTTTGAAAAGCGCACTGCGTTCGCCATCGCCCAACCAACCATTGCCAAACAATTTGGTATCGTTGATCCCAGGATAAGGATCAACAAGACCTTCAGCTTTGCTGGTATTGTTCAGGGTTGGATTGACGATTAAACGGGCAATTCCGGTTACTTCGGGGGCTTTGGGGTGGCTAATGTAGGAGCAGGTCGGCACATCAGCAGCGCGTAACGCCGCCAAGCCTTCATCAAGATAGCGCTGCAAAAAATGTGCCCGCACCCATGGATCAAGCCCACTCAACGACCAACGAATCAGCGTGCCATCTTGCATCGCAACTAAAGGCGTGGTGCTCTGTTCTAGAATTTCTTGGGCTAAACGAGCTAGGGCAATGCCTTCACGGGTATCGCGTTCGGCATGAACCAAAGCGCCAGCCATTTTATAACTACGGCCATCCTTATCGCGCAGCAACAATTCCTGATCGTTGTAGTGCAATGCTGGCACTGAATGCAATTTGGAATAGGGCTGTTGACCATATTGAATCGTCACCAAGCCGAGATTAATCAAATAGCACTCGACCGCCCAATGGCGATCAAGATCGATCTGCGAGCCATCGACTGCGGCTAAACAATAATTTGGTGGAAATTTTGGTAGTTGATAGCGGTTGATAATCGGCTCGGCTGGAGCTGCCAAAAGCCATGGGCTCCGCAAATAATTATCTTCAGCATGGCGTGCCCAATGCTCCCAACGTGGGCTTTGCTCCTCTAATTTGGCCCATGCATGAGCAACCAACTGATCATGGTGATTGGCAGTTTGACGCAAATCGCCGCCCATTTGCTTAATTTGTTGGCCAACTTGATTAAAATCGAGTGGCATGCGGTGCTCCTCTGGTAGTTGGCTTGATCAAAATATGTAGGTTCCCTCACCCCAATCCCCGACCCCTGAACCCTAGCCCCTAACTCCGACCCTAGCATAACAATGTGTCAATAGTTGTCACAAGCGGCCCATTTGGCGTTCTTTTTCGAGCACCCGCATCAACTCCCGCGCCAAGCGTACCGGATCGTGGCGCAGTGGATTGGCCGGATTGATCACGTTGGCGGTGCGCACGCGAATTGGCAAATCTTGGGTTTGATCGAGTGGCACAATTGTGGTGCGACCTTGCCATTCGGGCGCAAAGCGATGGGTTTGGCGATCATCGCTATTGGCCAAAGCCACATCGAATACATCGGGGCCAACATGCTCAACCAATGCCTGCAAGTGGTCGCGCACGCCAAAATGGTCGGTTTCGCCTGGCTCGGTCGCCACATTGCAGACATAAACGCGCACTGCCTGCACCGCCTCGCGCATCGCTTGGTTGATTTCGCTGATCATCAAGCTCGAAAGCAGGCTCGTGTACAAACTGCCAGGCCCAACAATAATCAAATCGGCCTCTTCGATCGCTTTGATCGCGGCGCGTACCGCCAGCGCACCATGGGGTTGGAGATAAACCCGTTTGATCCGCTGGCCACTTTTGGCGATGCGTGATTCACCGCTGATATGCTCGCCATTTTCCAATTCGGCCCACAGCACCACATCATCAAGTGTAGCTGGCACAATTTGGCCGCGCACCGCTAAGACGCGATTGGCCTCGCGCACGCCTTCGCCAAACGAGCCAGTTACCTCGGCCAAGGCGGTGATAAACAAATTGCCAAAGGTATGGCCTTCGAGGCTACCAGCCTGAAAACGATGCTCGAACAAACGGGTCATCAACGGTTCGGCTTCGGCCAAGGCTGCCAAACAACGCCGAATATCGCCTGGCGGTAGAATGCCAAATTCTTGGCGAATGCGGCCTGAAGAGCCACCATCATCGGCAACCGCCACAATCGCCGTAATATTATCGGTATATTGCTTGAGGCCACTGAGCAAGGTCGAAAGGCCATGACCGCCGCCGAGTGCCACGACTTTGGGGCCATGCCGAGTGCGGCTACGGCCAATCAAGGTTTCAGCCAAATCGATTGGGGCGGTGTTACGCGGCAAGGCAGCGCTGAGCAACACCCGATTAAGATGGCGAAAAGCAAAGCCAGTGGCTGAAATTCCCACCAAACACAAAATGATCATGCGAATGGTGCGCGGCCAAAATTGCAGGGTCACATAATAGAAAATCGCTGGTAACTCAACCGTGGTATAGAGTTCGCGCAGGCCAAAAGCCAAGCCCAGCGCCGAGAACATCAGGCCAAACAGCATGAGCGCCAGCCAACGCTTGACCCCAATTCCAACTTTGAGCCAACGACTATCTAATAATTTGCGGGCAGATGCAGGTACAGATTGTTTCATAGTTTTCCAATTATAGACCCAAATGACGGCTAGAAGGGCACGATTTGGCGACGCAAATAATAGCTAAACCACCACCCCAAACCAATTGGATAGATAAACAGTAACGAAAGCATAAAAAACGTCAATCCAAGCCCATCCAAATCATTAATCACCAGCAAATGGCTAACGCTGGCAATCACAAACCCAGCTCCAAGTTGACTGCCTAACCAAACCCCTGACCAACGAATTGGGCGCATCAGCAGGCTAATTGGTCCAGCTATACAACCAATCGGAATCAAGATTGTGCTAAGCATATGCCGATAATAGGTCGTATGACCCAGATTCGTGATCCAACGCCCACTTGGTGGCCAATTAAAGAGGATAAAGATTAGCCAATAGCCCAAGAGGCTAGCCACGATAATCCAGCGAATCTGGCAACGCGCAACCCGCTGTAACAGCCAGCCAATCAAGCTGCCAAAACTGATAAAAATAGTGGAGCCAACTCCAATGCCAAAGAGGCTAATTCGTTGATCGCCTAAGCGCCAGAGCACCCCTGTTCGCGTGGAATGATTGAGCGCGGTAAGTGCCACCATGGCCATTAGGCCACAAAACCCGCCAACAAATAACACCACAAACATATACCACCAGAGCCGCTCCTTGCCATAGCGCTCGCCCAAGGTCTGAATTGAGGGCACATGAAAGTTTGACCGGTTTTCTGACATCGGCACAACCTTGGTAGCCCAAATGGCTGCTAGAAGGGCACAATTTGGCGACGTAAATAATAGCTAAACCAAATGCTCAGAACAAGTGGATAGCCCGCCATGATGCTAACGCCGAAAAAGGGAATTGAATGCTCAAAAGCATAACGCATTAGAAGATAGCTAAGGCTGGCAATTAAAAACCCCAGCGCCAATTGACTGAGCAGCCAAACCCAAGCCCAACGGGTTGGTCGCATCACCAAGGCAATTGGCCCAGCAATACAACCAATTGGCGTGAGCATGGCCATCAGCATATGCCGATAATAGGTCGTATGGGGAATATTAGTTATCAGGTGTTGGCTGGGCGGCCAATTAAACAAAATATAGGCCGCCCAATAGCCAATCAACGCCGCCAAAACGACGGACCGCACTTGGCACACCGCAACTTTGCGCAACATCCAGCCCATGAGCCAGCCTAAACCTGCAAATAGCAAACAGGCCAAAGCAATACTATCGAAGCTCAGCCGTTGTGAGCCAAGTTGCCAAAGCACCGGAAGGCTTGATTGCTCAGTCAATTTGTCGATCAGGAAGATTGCCATCATGGCCCAAAAATCGCCGACGAACACCACGGCAAACATAAACCACCATAACCGCAGTTTGCTATAGCGCTCGCCCAGCGTTTGAACTGCTGGCACATGCAGATTTGGCAGGCTCTCAGACATAGGCACAACCTCAGCGAATTGGCTCGGCGATCGTAATCAAGCGATGGCTCATTTCTAAATTGCCTTCAACAATCACTTGATCGCCAATGCATGAAACAAGAGTTAGGCGCTCGGAGCCAACTGGCAAAATATATTGAACTTGATCAGGCGTGACCCACACTTGTTCAATTACCCGATAGCGATATTCACTCCCATCAGCACTATAAACCGTGATTGTCTCACCAATTGCCACATCTTTGACCCGCGCAAAGGGTGCTGGAACATTCGGTGCATCCTTCCAGCGCAGCACATGACCCCAAAACACCACATTTTCGCCTTGCCCCGGCTGGGCACTCAGGTTATACCAGCCTGCATCGTGTTTGGGCACAATCGGCACATTGCGTTGATCCAAGCCCACCGAAATTGGCGCAAGGTCCAGCCCAATCGCGTCGATCACCATGCGCACAGGTTGGCTCGGAGCGCTGCTAGCATCGGCGGTTGGCTGCGGCGCAGCGGTTGGCGGAGCATTTTGATCGCTCAAGGTTGGCGTATCTAGCTCAACTGGCTTGCTGGTAACTTCGGGCGCAACGGTTTGAGTGGGCAAACGAGTTGGCGTAGCAGCTGGCGTTGCTGCAATTGTATTTGTTGGCACAACACTTGCCACCACCGCTTGGGTAGTTGGCTCAAGGCTAGCAACCGCCGTTGCACTGGGATTGTTGGTCGTACCACCACAGGCGACTAAGCTCCATCCGACGAAAATTAACAACATCCAACGCATGCCAGAAAACTCCTTGCTCAACAATCCATCCAATTGGCGTAGATTGCGTAAACTCTATTGTAATGTTTATTATGTAATATGATGCTTTAGCGAACGGCCAAATCCAGTTGGAAACCCTTTCATAATCGAGGTTATCGATGCCGCACAACTTCTATGCAACCTTACCCATTATCACCGATTTTGTCCAAATTACCGATGCCAATTGCTACCATCGCGTCCCTGACGATTGGGTTATTGTGGTGAGTGATATTGAGCAATCGACCAAGGCGATTGGCGAGGGGCGCTACAAAGATGTGAATTTTATTGGCGCTAGCACGATTGTGGCCTTGCTCAATTTGCAACCCAACCTCGATATCCCGTTTGTGTTCGGCGGCGATGGGGCAACCGTGTTATTGCCACCTTGGTTAGTTGAGCAAGCCAAACCAGCGCTGCAAGCAGTCCAACATCTGAGCGAATCGATTTACAATTTACATTTGCGGGTGGGCATTATGCCAGTCAGCGAGGTCTATGCCCATCGCTATCAGCTGGAAATTGCCAAATTCGCCGCCTCGGACAATTATGCTCAAGCGATGATCAACGGCGATGGTTTGACCTTCGTCGAACAAACGATCAAAGATCCCGTAGCTGGTGCGAAATATTTGCTAGCAGCCCAGCCAAGCGATCAGCCAGGCTTGCTCGATGGACTCGAATGTCGCTGGCAAGAAATTCCAAGCCGTTATGGCGAAACGGTTTCGCTCTTAGTTCGGGCCGAAGCCAATACCACCGACCAGCGTAATGCGATCAATCGCCAAGTTATCGAGCAGATTGAGGCCATCTACGGAGCTGACGATTCGCATCACCCTGTCGATGTGCAACAGCTAAGCTTAACCTTGCGGATTCAAGATCTGTGGGGCGAAGCCCGCTTGCGTGGTGGTTCCAGCAAACTCCAACAATTGCGCTATCTCAATAATATTTGGTGGCTAAATGTGCTGGGCAAATTGCTACTGGCAACCGGAGCCAAAACCGAATTAACTGATTGGGCCGAATATCCGCAGATTTTGCAAGCCAGCACCGATTATCGCAAATACGATGCGATGCTGCGCATGGTAATTGCTGGAACGCCTCAGCAACGCCAGCAGCTTGAACAATTTCTGAATGCTGAACGGGCGGCTGGGCGGCTCAACTATGGCCTGCATGTTTCCGATAGTGCCTTGATGACCTGTATCGTGTTTGAACGGATGGGTCGCCAAGTACATTTTATCGATGGCAACAACGGCGGCTATGCCAAAGCTGCTGATCAACTCAAACAGCAAAGCCATTATCTCGAACCACCTGTTACAACCAAAACTGTGTCACAGCCAAAAACAGGACTTTTGGGGGATACTTCATCACCATCGTGGGGGACATGCTGAGTATAATGGCTCCATTGCACTTTTTGGAGGCCGTATGCACATTTTATTGGTTGATGACAATCAAGATATTATTCGTTTAGTTCAACAGGTGTTGGCACTGGAAGGCCATCGGGTTTCGATTGCGCGTGACGGGTTGGAAGCATTGCAAAAAGTTGTGAGCCAACGCCCCGATGCAGTAATTCTTGATGTGAATATGCCCATGCTCGAAGGCACCGAAGTTTGCCGCCGCATCAAAATGAGCTATAGCATTCCGGTGATGATGCTGACCGTGCGCTCTGAACAGGTTGATTTTCAGCGTGGAGCCGATGCTGGCGCAGATGCCTACCTCTCGAAACCCTTTGACATCCCCGTTTTCATCGAATACCTCAACACCATGCTGCGTTTGCGCTATGGCAAAACCCACTAACCAAGGCTATGGGCTGGCTGGCTCTCAGGATTTAGACTGAGCCTAGGTCAACATTCGGCCTGATGCTTGAGCATGTCGCTTTTCAGTATAGTGGTTGTAGATTGAATAATCGCCGGTAGCCTAACGCGCTGGCCTAGAACTGAGCCTCAAATTTATGAAACTCAACGTTTTGCTCAAGCCATGGCGTGGCGATAAACGCTTTACGGCCATTGCCAAGTATGCCGCCGCCCTGAAAAAAAGCGGCTCCAAGGATTTGCAAATTGTGGCCCAAGTCGAGGCCGAATTTGGCAAGCCCACCGAATTAGCTCGAATCAACGAGCAACCACAACCCTACAAGGCCTATGGCCAAATTGGGGTTGATATTGAAGCCGCTGCTTTGGAGCAATTGCTGTTGGCCTTGCGCCTGCCAATTGCCGCCCAAGGAGCGTTGATGCCCGACGCTCACCCAGGCTTTGCCTTGCCAATTGGCGGGGTTTTTGCCGCTCACAACGCCGTCTCGCCCATGATGGTTGGGGTCGATATCGGCTGCCGCATGCATCTCACGATTTTTGCTGAAGCACCCATGGAAATCCAACGCCAGCGCGAGCAATTATTTCGTGATTTGGCTGACGTGACGGTGTTTGGCTCAGGCGCAAGTCGCAAACGCGGGCCAGATCACCCTATTTTGGGCATTAAACACTGGAATATCACCGCTCAAACCCGCAGCCTGCGCGAAAAAGCCATCGCGCAACTTGGCACGAGCGGCAGCGGCAACCACTTTGCCAATATCGTCGTTGGCGAACGAATTGGCGAAAACGATTTGCCGCGCCAATTTATCGGCTTGCTGACCCATAGCGGTTCACGCGGGGTTGGCTATGCGATCGCCAAGCACTATAGCAACATCGCCGTGCAAGAAACTGCACGCCAAGCCAACGTGCCCAAAATGTATGAATGGCTTGATTTGGATAGCGAGGCAGGCCAGGAATATTGGGCCGCGATGGAATTAGCCGGAGCCTTTGCCCAAGCTAATCATGAGGTTATCCACCGCTTATTTGCCCAACGCACCAAACTCCAACCAATCGCCACCATCCAAAATCACCATAATTTTGCTTGGCGCGAAGGCGATTTGATTGTCCATCGCAAGGGTGCAACGCCTGCGGGGGTTGGCGTGCGTGGAGTAATTCCAGGCAGCATGGCTTCGGCTTCATATGTAGTTGAAGGTTTAGGCAATCCAGAAGCGTTGAATAGTGCCTCGCATGGAGCTGGCCGCTTGTTCAGCCGCTCCAAAGCGCGGGCCACCATCAGCCCAAGTGAAGCCAAAAAAGTCATCAAAGCTCACGGCGTGCATGTCGAAGGCTGGAGCGTCGATGAATCACCATTGGCCTACAAAGACATCGAACGAGTGATGGAATTGCAAATTGAGGCCGATCTGATCAAACCCCTCGCCCGCATGAAACCTATCGCCGTGATTATGGCAGGCGAAGCGGGCGAAAACTAAACCATATTCATGCTTGACAAAATAGAGTAAATACTCTAAATTCATTAGAGTATTTACTCTATTTTAGGTTAAGCCAATGAGCAAACGCGATTTAATTCTGAGCACAGCGCTTGAGCTGTTCAACCAAAAAGGCACGGCGGAAATCAGCACCAACCATATTGCCGAGGCGTGCAGCATCAGCCCAGGCAACTTGTACTACCATTTTCGCAACAAAGCCGCGATTATTCAGGCTTTATTCGAACAACTGTATGCTGCATGGGATATAGAACTAAGCTTACCCAGCGATCATACCCCTCAATTAAGCGATTTAACCAGCATTGTTGCAACCAACTACCACATTATTTGGCGCTACCGTTTTGCTTACCGCGAATTGGTGGCCCTGCTGCGCCAAGATTCGGCCTTGCATGCCAGCTTTCTAAGCACGCGTCAACGTGGTTTTAGCGGCTTTCAACAGTTGGTCGAGCAATTCATTGCGGCGGGGATTATGTGGCCAATCGAGGCCAATACGCTTGATCAACTGATGCAAATTTGTTGGTTAATCAGCGAATTTTGGCTTAACAATCTCGAAATCCAACAACAATCAATCGAGCCAAACACAATTAATACTGGCGTGAGCTTGATGCTGCGCGTATTGCAACCCTACATCATTTAAAGGAGCGAGCCATGTCGATGCAACGCTTACGTCAACTTACGGGCTGGGGCTTTATTCTTGGGGCAATTTTGGTCAACATTCCTTATACGTTGTTAATCAGCAATTTCGATTATCCTGATATTTTGCGTGCGCCAGTTGAGCAGATATTAACTCAATTTGCGGCTGGTGGGAGCGGCCTGATTTATACCTGGCTGGCATTTGCGTGGGTTGGCTTGCCCTTACTATTCGCCAGCATTATGCTCAAACGCTTGCCCGAATTTAGCGCCGTGCCGTTGATCGAAACCGCCAGCACGATTGGCGTAATCGGTTTTTTGGTGCAGGTGGTTGGATTGTTGCGCTGGGTCTTTGTTGTGCCAATCATCGCCCAAGCCTATCTTGATCCACTGACCTCGACCGAGACCAAAGCTAGCCTTGTAACGCTGTTTCAAGTTGTGCATCAATATGGCGGCGTAGTGTTGGGCGAGCACATCGGCCAGCTCTTTATGATCATTTGGATGCTGCTGCTGAGTACAATCATCTATCGCTTGGAGCAATTTCCCAAGTGGCTGGCATGGTTGGGCTGGTTAGCAGCGCTCATTTACAGCCTTGCCCAAACAGAGCTTTTTGCAACAGTTCTGCCCACGATTCCCGTGATCGATTGGGCCGGATTGGTGGGGAGTTTGCTGTGGTTGGGGTGGATGGCCAGCTTAGGAATTATGATTTTACGCCAGAAAATGCCCAACAACTCAATGCCAATTAATCCTTGACCAAAGCCTTCGAGTTATCTATAGTAAATCGTAACACTATCGTTAAAATGGTGGTAGTGATGCAATGAGGTAGACTTATGCATGCCCGAGACTTTGTTCAACCAGGCAAACGCTTACTAGCACTATTTACTAATGGTCATTTATTAACCTTCAATAATGATAGCACTGGTAAAAGCGGTAATTGGATTATGGATGATCATCGGATAAATACCATTGATCGCGTATTAATTTATCTTCGTGATGATGCAAATAAGAATACTTTATATATTGCCACATACAACCATGCTGAAAAAGTTGAAGATGGTCGCTACTGCGTTTATTTTGAACATTGCCAATATGTTATGGAAATAGCCCAAAATTGGGTAGAGTTTACTGG
This sequence comes from Chloroflexota bacterium, assembly GCA_020161265.1. Classification (NCBI taxonomy): domain Bacteria; kingdom Bacillati; phylum Chloroflexota; species Chloroflexota bacterium. Next base: position 290,544 of record JAIUOC010000004.1, read on the forward strand.
CGCACAACAGGCTGTTCGCTACTTTGAATAGCATCGTTGGCCGACTCCCAACCTCTGACGGTTCACGTCAGGGGTTTTCGTATTTTAGACCTGATCTTTCCCTCTCGCATCACTTATTCTCAATTTCATTTTCAATTTCATCGGCGAACGTCTGAACATCACTAATTGCCATTGAGGGGGTGCAGGGGGATGAAAACACCCTGCGTTCCCTCACCCCCAACCCCTCTCCCACTGCGGCGGGCGAGGGGTGCAGCAATCCTCTAAGGTTGAGTTCTTACACTGCCAACTACGACAATAAATAGTTTACAATACACTATCATGCAAGGATCGTAATCATAGAGCTAGAATAGGAACGTGGAATGCAAGCAAAACATGTGCTAGACCGCTTTAACTTGTGGCTAGAACAATCGGATAAAGTGCTTGAATACCTTGCCATTGAAGATGCGATCAACCTTATGCTTGGATTCTATCGCGAAATTCGGATTGACGATTGTGATCTGGCCAATGATGGTGATATGTTGCTGTTTCAATGGGGGCTTGAACCAAACGGCTTGAACCCAAGCTTTCGCTATAATTTGACCCGCCATTTGGTGGTTGAGAAAACCTATGTCGATGATGACGGCGAATGGATCGACGATTCGGTCAAGCAGCTTTCGCTGACCTTTCGCTATATTTCGAATCTGAAATTAAATAGTTTAAATCAGGGCAATCAGTGGTGTTTGCATCCTGAAGAGCTTGAGCAGTTTGAGCAGTTGTTGCGCACCCATCCAGCTACGCTCGCCGTCAAACACCTGCATGCGCAATCGATTGACCTCAGCTTTAAACATATCGAATAATTTGACAAGCAGATCAGCCATCGGCTATACTTGATTCTACAGTTTATTCCGACTAAATTGTTTTTATTGAGGCAGCGATGGTTGATCTAATTTTTGGGTGTTTGCAACTCGTGCTTGGTGCTGGCCTGCTGATCGGCAGTGTTAAACTGACACGCCATGCCAAACCACGCTCAGCGACCAGCCTCAAACAACACGTCGTGCGCCAACAACTCCTCGCCCAACGCTCCAAACTTCAATAATCTCACTCGGCACAGCTCCACAGCTCACGCTTCCAATTAAATCATTCTCAAGCATTGGCGTTGACACAAACCGCTATTTACAGTACATTCGTGCTAATCGATCTTTTGATCAGAGGAGATCATATGCACGGAGTTCTGTTCGATTCGTTTGAGCACAATCGCTGGGCAACCGCGTTGTTATTGCAAACATGTAGCCAGCTTTCCGAGGAGCAACTCGCTACAACCGTGGTTGGCAGCTACGGCGATATCATCGCTACTTTCAATCATATTATTCTCTCGGATGCTCGCTATCTGCAACATCTCTCTGGCAAAGCCCCCGATTGGCTGCTCAATCGTGATCGCACCAATGATTTAGCTGTCCTTGCAGCGCGGGCTGAAGAGGCTGCCACCAATTGGGCACAATTTCTGGCGCTTCCATTCGACGCTGAGCAAATGGTCACCCTCGTAACAGATGATTATGAAATTCATGGCGGAGCCTTGATTGCTCAAGCGCTGCACCATAGCAACATCCATCGCGAGCAAATTTGTGCAATCCTCACATCGTTGGGAATCGAGCCGCCCGATCTTCAGCCATGGGCTTATGCCCATGAAACTGGGCGAGGCCGCAACCGAAGCAGCTAATAATTACTGCTCACTTTTGCCCAAGATTGAAATACTAGCTCGCTATAGTTTAGAATATACGAGCTAGTATTATGCTCTAAGGAGTGCTACATGCCTGCCTACAATTTTAAAGAACGCTTTGCAACGGCAGTCGAGCAAGGCATCAAGCGCTCAACCATTCGGCCACGGCGGCGCAATCCATCGCGACCAGGCGATCCGTTGTATATGTACACGGGCATGCGCACTCGTGCTTGTCGCAAACTAACTACCGCTACCTGCCGCCAAGTACGACCAATCATCATTGGCAGCAATCAGGTCTGGCTTGATGGTGAGCAACTTTCTGCCGAGCAAATCCGCCAACTTGCCCAAGGTGATGGCTTTAGCCGCGTCGCTGAATTTTTCGATTTCTTTCGCCAGCACTATGGCCTACCAACCGCCGAAATGGACTTAATTGAGTGGTGATTTACCTTCTCAGCAAATTCAGCAGCATTTTGGGCTGGCCCCAACGCCAAACGCAGCCCAACCACACGCCAACAATCAGCAATTTCAGCCCAATTAATGGCCAGCTCAAGGTCAATGGCAACCAACTCGCCAAGGCCACGCAGGCAATCGTCAGGCCCAGCCAACCGAGCACCGCCTTAACATCAAAATCAATCGGATAACGCTTTTGTGCCGCACGATACACCAACCACGCCGCGATCAGTTGATCGCCAGCCGCCGCGATTGCCGCCCCAACCAAGCCCAACCATGGCACAAGCACAATCGCTAAGCCAACATTTAACCCGGCGGTCAATAAACTGGTTTGGCCTAAAACAGCGGTCGCTTTGGTGATCGTCAGGCCGGTTGCCGCCACCGTCAACAAGCCAATCGCCATTAAATTCAGCGCATACCAGCCAACCGCTGGCGCTGCGGGCAGATAATCGCCTGTGGTCAACAGCCGCAACAATTCAGGGGCAAATAAGCCTAAGCCAGTCGTAGCAGCGCCCATCAACATCGTATAGCTGGTGAGATATTGGCGATAATTGGCGTTGGCGGTCGGCGTGCTAGCAATCGACAGGCTATAGGGCAACCAAGCCTGATTGGCGGCGCTAATCACAATCCATACGATAAAGCTAATTTTGGTGGCCGCTGCATACTGACCAATTTGCTCCAACGAGCCAAAATGTAGCAAAATCTGGCGATTGATCAAGGTCATCGCTACAAAATAGATCGAGCGTGGCAAAAAGCCTAAGCCTTTGCCCAGCAACGTTTGTAGCAAGTGCCAATCGGGCCAGCCCAGTTGCCGACGCATTTGCAGGGTCAAACTTAGCGCTAGCAAACTATCGACCAGCAGCATCGCCCCAAAATAGGCACTCAACCGCTGGCTACTCTGCACCATCCAGCCAATTGTCAGTAACGCGGTCGCGGCTACTCGCAGCACCGTCAGGCCAAATAAACGCAGTGCTTTGCTCTCTTGACGCAGGGTTGTGAACCACAAACTGATGATGCCGTTGGCGAGTTGCCCCCACAAACCAAGCCGCAAGGCCAAAATTGTTTGGGCATCGCTGCGTTGCAGCAATTGCAAGGCCAAATATGGCGCAAGCATATGGCCAATCCCTGCGATCAGCAAGCCCAAAAGCAGCCGTGCTACCCAGAGCGAGCCAACCAAACGCCGCCGCTCAATCGTGGCTTCATGAAAATAGAGGGCTAAGGCAAAATCGCTGCCGAGCGTCACCAACTCAATCGCAAACAAACCAACAAGGCTAATCAAATCGACGCTGCCATAGAGTTCAGGGCTGAGCAAGCGCGTGATCAAGGGCAGCAATAATGCCCCGATCATCTTGGTTGCCACCCCAGTTAGGGCATACAGCGCAGTATCTTTGAGTAGGCGACGGCTCACGGGCTAGCTTCCAGCAAACGTAAGCGCTCGACCAAACCAGGGTGTTCAGGCTCAAGCTTAGCCGCATTGGCATAGGCTTCACGCGCAGCATCGAATAATTGCAATTCGCGCAACGTATCGCCCAGCACCAAATAATAATCAGCCTGTGGATCAAGCACGATCAGCGTTTCAAGCGAGGATTGAGCAGCCGACCAATCGCCAAGCGCCCGTTGTTGCAAGCCCAAATAATACCAAGCCAAACTATTGGTCGGCGAAATCGTGGTGACTTGCTGCCAATCGGCAATCGCCTGTTGGGGCAGATTTTGGCGCTCATAGCTTTCGGCGCGGCGGCTGAGCCATTGCTCATCATTGGCAAATATGCCAATTGCTGCATTTGCCAATTGTTCGACAGCTTGCCAATCGGGCTGATCGTTAGCATAACGCCGCAGCCAATATCGCTCTTCCCACACTTCGCGATCACGCGGGTCGAGGGTCAAAAGCAGTTGATAATAACGCTCAGCCTGCGCCAAATCCCCTGCCATACGTTGATCAAAAGCCAAGCGCTGCAAGGCCAAGCGTGGATTTTCCAGCTGTTGCAAAGTGGTTTGAGCGGCATCAGCATCGCCAAGCTGGAGTTGGAGCAAGGCCAAGGCCAAACGCGCCGCTTGACTAGTTGGCTCATGCTCCAAGGCCATTTGATAGGCTTGCAGGGCTGTGGGCTGATCATTATTCAATTCGGCGAGCCAGCCCACCAAAAACGCCGCCCGACCAGAATTAGGCAACAATGGCTGGAGTTGGCTCAAGAATTGGTTAGCAGTTTCTGGATCGTCTGTCCAACGCAGCGCCACCACCCAATCCAAAGCCCGATCAAGTGTGTTGCTGCTTTGCCAGAGGTCGAGCGCGGCACTAGTTTGGCCTTGTTGCCACAGTTGCCAAGCCTGTTCAGCTGATTGTTGCGGCTCGATTGCTGGTAAATCGCTTGACGCTTGAATCGTACCAGCCTCAAATCGCAACTGGCGATCTTGGCGCAACGAGCCCTTCCATTGCGCTTGCTGATTGGCTTGGTTGACGATTAAGCTGATCGGATGGTCCAAGGTTCCAGCTTGTTTGAGCCAGCTTAATTGATAAGACTGGCTTTGAATATTTGGCAAATAGTGCAAACGAATTGTGCGAGTTTGGCCAGGGTAGAGCAACATATACCAACCAACGCTGGTAAATTGGCCTTCCTGACTGAGATCTGGCGGCGTATCTGCGCCATCCAAGCTCAAGGGAATTGCATTAATTGGCAAGTAAGCGCGAGCATAATCGCCATAACAGCCTGGAATGCGCTGTTGCAGCGCCAATTTAACGTTGTAGCAATAGCCATAAACCGCGTGTTTGCTCAAATCGGCCCGCCAATCATCGTAGCGGTTGGTATAGGTAATCGTGAGGGTATTGGTCAACGGGCGGGCTTGGGCATCAAGTTGCACCTCAAGATGCATCCGTTGTTCAATAAAATTCTGGCCGTCGCTGTAAGATAGATCAGCATCAACTAAGGCCAGCACATCATGTTCAAGCTCTGGCATCGCGCCAGCCCAACCATTCGTCAGCATCAAGGATTGACTTGGTTGATCGTTGAAATAGATGCTGAGATGGCGTTGCTGTAAGGCTTGCTGCAAACTTGCGCCAATGCCTAGCCATTGGCTAAAACTGGCATGACGGGCAGTTTCCAACGTGCTGTTGAATAAGGCTGCTAAAAATTGCTTATCGCCAGTGACGCTGCGCCCATCGTACAGCCCAAAAATTTGTTCAAGGCTCTCGGCTTGGCTGATTTGGCCGTAACCTGCGATCTCCAATGGTGCTAAAACCTGAATCAAGCCCTGTAAGGCATACAGATCGAGCGCGATTACCGCATCAATCTCAGGCTGTTGGTTTAATTGCCAAAATGTTTGCAAACTTTGCGCCGAGGTCGGCCAATCGGGCCACCAGTTGGCATCACGCAGCGTCCAAATCGAAGCCCGTAAATAATCGTTGTAGGGCTTGGGCATGGCCGAGCCAGCCGGCGCAACCGCCGCGAAATCGGCACTATTGAAGTAGGCCATAGTGCGAATTTGGCCTTGCTCGATTGTGATCGTCGCAATACTGCCAATAAAACCGCCGCTTGGCCGCAACTCCAAAGGATTTTGGCCAGCAATCAGCAAGCGTAGCGGTTTTTGCCAGCCCCAACCAGCCTCGATCAAGGGCCAAGCTTGTTCAACCAAGCCAAGCGTGGTTTGGGCTGAAGTTAATTGCTGATCAAGCTGGGCTAATTGGGCTTGATAGTTGCGCAAAAATGGTGCTGTTTGGATGGTGCTGGGCACAGTTTGCCAAGTTTGCTGCAATTGACTCAGCTCAGTTTGTAACTCAAGCCAATTTGGTGGGTTGGCACTCAGCCAGTCAAGCAGCGCCTTGGTTCGATGGTTGGCTGGCAGATCAAGCATAGCCATCAGCGGATTAAATTGTTGACAATAACCTTGGGCCAAATCTGCCCCTTGTTGCCCAGCATCACTGGCGGCGGGCAGCGCACCCAGCCAGGTATCGTTCTGGCGCAAAATGGGGTGTAACGGCAAACTCAATCGGCGCAGCCACACGATATTGCTGTGAGTTGAATCAAGTTCACTGCAAAACGCTTGGGCTTGGCTGCTTTGCAATGGTCGGGTTTGCAAGAGTTTGCGTAGGCTTTGGCTTTGATCAGCGAGCTGGTAACTAAACCAAGCCATCAGCCCAAGCCACAACCCCAGCAAAGCCAAGCCAAACAGGAAAAAACGCCGCAAGCGGCGTTTCCCCAAACTTCGATTGGTTGTTGGTGGCTTACTTGCTGCGCTCATGGCTGGCCATCTCATAGGCGGCTTCCGAACGATCAAGCGCAGGATCATGCAGATCCAACGGGGCTGGCTCGCTCATACTCGGTACTGGCTGATGATCATCTTTGCGATTCCAAAAGCGCCGACCACGATTGGAATTATGGTGCTGATCGTAGTAGTAGGTATAGTAAACGCCATAGCCCTCGGAGCGTGGATCAAGCTTGTTGAAAACCAGTCCAATCACTCGCCCGCCGACGGTTTGCACCGCAGCCCGACATTTGGCCAGCATATCACGGCGGGTGCGCTTGGCCTCGGCCACCAACACTACGCCATCAACCCGTGGAATCAGCGCGATTGGGTCGGTTACGGTCAAAATTGGCGGCGTATCGAACAAAATCCAATCGTATTCTTGCTGCAACAACCAAATCAGCATTTCCATGCGCTTGCTGCTGAGCAATTCCGAGGGATTAGGCGGCAATGGCCCACTTGGAATCAGCCACAAATTATCGGCAACAGGCAAAACTGTGCGCTCACGGATCGTCGGATCTTCGTTGTTGGTCAGCAAATTGGTCAGGCCATATTCGCTGCTCACCTCAAACACACGGTGCATCATTGGTTTACGCAAATCGGCATCAATCAACACGACTTTTTGGCCTGCCTGCGCCAGCACCCATGCCAAGTTGGCGGCGACTGTGCTTTTGCCTTCTTCAGGCTGGCTACTGGTGACAATCAGGGTGCGGGTTTTAGTATCGACATTCGAAAACTGCAAGTTTGTGCGTAAGGTGCGAAATGTTTCAGCGGTTGGCGAACGCGGATCAAGCCGCGAAACCAAGCGTTGCGAAGCTTTGGTTACCTTGGTTTCTTGCTTAACAATCGCGGCCAACAACGGTGCGTTGACTAAATCCACACCTTCATCGGGAGTTTGCACACTATCATCGAAATATTCGAGCAACAAGGCCAAACCAAATACCAAGGCAAAGCCCAAAATCCCTGCCAAAATTGCGCTACGAATAGGCCGTGGCGCAATCGGAGTTGGATTGACCGTGGCAGCCTCAACCACGCTGATCGAGTTGGCGCGATTGCCCAGCGCGGTGCTGTAGAGCGTGCTGAGGGTTTGGCGATTTTGATTTTGGCTCTGTTGTTTGAGTTGCAAGTTCGCAATCAACGATTCAGCAGCAGGTTTATCGGCCCCAATTTGCTCAATTTCGGCCTTGAGGGTTTTAATTTCCTCATCGGTACGGGTAATTTCCTCGTTGAGCGTAGCAATTTGGCGATTAACTTCATCAAGCAATTTGGCTTCAGCGCTCTGTGGCCCTGCCGGACTAGTCAAAATCAATTGTTCAGCAATTGCATTGGCAATATCGGCAGCCTGTTGCGGATCATTGGCCTCAACCGCAATATCCAAAAACTCAGTTTCTTGGACTGGACGGGTAGTGATGATCGCTGAACTTGCCATATCGCTCAAATTTAAGCGCTGCTCGACCGCCTGCATGGTTGTGCGGCTTTGGGCGATTTGGGCATAGGTTGCTACCAAGCGCTCACTTGCCACCAAACTACCATAATCGGGATTACTATTTTTGAGGGTTTGGCCGACAATCACGCGAGTACTACTAGCATAGCGCGGCGTTTGTTGGCTGCTAATGGCATACGCCGCGCCAGCAGCGACAACTGGCCCTAGCACTAAAAGCCAGAGCCAGCGTCGGAGACCAGTTATATAACGACGGATGATATTCATCGATTAAGCAACGCTCCGGCGGCGACTAACCATCAACAATAAACCGCCAGTAATCGCCATGCCCAAGCCAAGCCAGAAAATCCACGAAGCTTGATTTGGAGCACTGGTATCAGGCAAACCTGCTGGTGGATTACGATCAACCGCGATTGCCACAGGATTACTGGTGGTGCTTGATGAACCACCACTGCCATCGCTGGCAACTGCTTCAGCAATGTTGATACCTTGTTGACCGCTGACCGTGCCCGCCCGAATCTTGGTGGTGATGGCAATCGTAACGCTTTCGCCAGCTGCCAAATCGCCAACCGTCACCTTCACAGCTTGGCCTGTGGTTGTAGCGCTACCCTTGCTAGTTTGCACGCTAACAACTTCCAAGAAATCGAGAATGCGGTCGTTGACTACGACATTTGGTGCAGTTGAGCCACCAGTATTGCGCACCACAATTTTGAAAGTAATTAAATCGCCAACTTTGCCACTAGCTGGGCTAGCCGACTTTTCAACCACCAATTTTGAGCCTGCTGGCACTGGTGTTGGGCTAGGCGTAGGTGTACCTTCGCCACCAATTGTCACCGTAACCACATTACTTGAGGAGCTTGAACCACTGGCCGTATTGACAAACGCCACATTTTGGCCGATGGTGCCAGGCACTGTGCCAGCCCGTACCCGCGTGGTAATCGTCAAACTTACCGATTCGCCACTGGCCAATGTACCAACATCGGCGCGAACTTCTTGGCCGCTAAAGCTGGCAGTACCTTTGCTGCTGCTCGCTCCAACTACTTCCAAGAAATTAACCACACTATCGGTAATCACGACATTGGTTTGGGTTTGCGGCTGATCATTGGTAACATTAATTGAAAACGTCACCGTATCGCCGGGCAAGGCATTGCTTGGGCTAACAGCTTTGGTAATCGGCAGGTCAAAATCGGGGGTTGGGGTTGGCCCTGCGGTTTGACCATAGGCACGCCATGCGCCATCAAAGCCAAATAGCGCCAAACCCAAGCCAAGTACACAGAAAATGGTTCCCAGTACCCGCGTAAGGCGTTTGTGCATGGCTTGCTCCTTCTAAGCTATATCGAGGAAAAATGGCTACAAAAAAGGTTTTGATGAAAGCGATCATAGCGCTTTAGAATGAGCTTAAAGCCCAATATCCGTTTGATCGCCAAACTCTGAACTATCGATGAGCATACCACGCGCCATCAAACGCTGTCAAACCCTTTTGTGGGAAAAGTGCCAATTCTGTGGGGGATTTTTAGCGGGATTAAGCCAATCCGACCAGCCTGCCTGTGGTTGGTCGGATTAGCATTGATTTATTTGCGGCGGAAGAAGCCACGTTTGGGCTTATTTTGTTCTTCCAACTCATTGCGCAATGC